>JBDLVU010000185.1:0-5460 GCA_039804665.1 Pseudomonadota bacterium
TCCATGCGCTTATATCGGTCTTCTCACGCACATGGCTGTTGAAGTCGCAATACGGGCACTTTGCGAGGCAGAACGGCCAGTGGATATAGAGCGCAAGCGGCTTCATCCGCCGCTCTTACGCCGCAAACTGCGCCGCGACCAGCTTTGCAAAGGCATCGGCGCGGTGGCTGATGGCGTGCTTTTCCTCCGGGGCGAACTCCGCGAACGTGCGGGTGTCGCCGGTGGGAACGAACACGGGATCGTAGCCGAAGCCCTTTGTTCCGCGCGGGGGCCATGTGATCGCGCCATTGACGCGGCCTTCGTAGGTGACGGCTTCGCCATCGGGCCATGCGAGCGCCAGAACGCAGGAAAACCATGCATCGCGCGGGGCATTGGGGCCTTGTTCGGCCAGCTTGCCTTCGACCTTGCCCATGGCGATGAACCAGTCGCGGCCGGGACCGCCTTCAAAGGCTTGCGTTTCGGCCCAGTCGGCGCTGTAGACCCCCGGCGCGCCGCCGAGTGCGGCGACCGAAAGGCCGGAATCGTCGGACAGCGCGGGCAGGTTTGCGGCCTTGGCAGCGGCGTGTGCCTTGATCAGCGCGTTTTCGACGAATGTGGTGCCGGTTTCGGCCGGTTCGGGCAGCCCGAGTTCGCCGGCCGACAGGCACTCCATGCCGTAAGGGGCAAGGAGCGCCTGTATTTCCTTCAGTTTCCCGGCGTTATGCGTGGCGATTACCAGCTTGCCGGGAACCAGCTTCCTGATCACCGGGCGACGGCCTTTTCCTGCGCGGCGAAGATTTCGGCGCAGCCCATGCGGGCAAGGCGCAGCAGGCGCAGCAGGCCTTCCTCGTCATAGGTCGCACCTTCGGCGGTGGCCTGCACTTCGGCGATGTGGCCGCCTTCGATCAGGACGAAGTTGGCGTCGGCATCGGCGGAGCTGTCCTCGATATAGTCGAGATCGAGCACCGGGTTGCCGTTGTGGATGCCGCAGGAAATGGCGGCGACCTTGCGGGTCAGCGGGTCGTCCTGAATGGCGCCGGCGTCCATCAGCTTTTGCACGGCAAGGCGCAGCGCGATCCACGCGCCGCTGATCGAGGCGGTGCGGGTGCCGCCGTCGGCCTGGATCACGTCGCAATCCAGCGTGATCTGGCGTTCGCCAAGCTTCTTGAGATCGGTCACGGCGCGCAAGCTGCGGCCGATCAGGCGCTGGATTTCCTGCGTGCGGCCGGACTGCTTGCCCTTGGCCGCTTCACGGCTGCCACGGGTGTGTGTGGCGCGGGGCAGCATCGAATATTCGGCCGTCACCCAGCCTTCGCCCTTGCCGCGCATGAACGGCGGCACGCGTTCTTCGACAGATGCGGTGACCAGCACCTTGGTGTCGCCAAAGCCGATCAGCACCGAACCTTCGGCATGCTTGGTAAAGCCGGTTTCGATGGTGATGGCGCGCATTTGGTCAGCGGTACGGCCGGAAGGTCGCATGGAATTTCCCTCGATAAGTTTGCGCCGCCTCTGGCGCATCGGGCTTGAGCCTGCAAGGGCTCGTTCTAGATAAGGTAACGCAATGACCGGTCCGACCCTTTCCGAACTGACTTCACGCGCCAGGGATATCTTCCGGATGGTGGTGGAAGGCTATATCGAGAGCGGGCATCCCGTGGGGTCGAAGACGCTGGCGGGGGCGACCGGCGTGAACCTGTCGCCCGCATCGATTCGCTCGGTATTGCAGGAGTTGCAGGATGCGGGGCTGCTCGCCGCGCCGCATACGAGCGCGGGGCGGATGCCGACCGAAGTGGGGCTGCGCCTGTTCGTGGACGGGATCATGCAGGTGGCGGAACCTTCGGCCGCCGAACGCGCGCAGATCGAGCGCGGGCTTTCCACCGGGGGCACGATTGAGCAGGCGTTGGCGGCGGCAACGTCGGCGCTATCGGAGCTTTCGGCCGGGGCGGGCGTGGTGATGGTGCCGCGCCGCGAGCCGCGCCTGATGCAGATTTCGTTCGTGCCGCTTTCACCCGTGCGGGCGCTGGCCGTGCTGGTGGCGGAGGATGGCGCGGTGGAGAACCGGATCATCGACCTGCCCGAGCGCGTTGCGCCGTCCACGCTGGAACAGGCGGGCAATTACCTGACCGCGCGGCTGGCCGGGCGGACGCTGGGCGAAGCGGTGGCGGGCGTGCGGCGCGAGATTGCCGATGGGCATTCCGCGCTGGACAGCGCGAGCGCCGATCTGGTGCAGCGCGGGCTGGCGGTGTGGTCCAGCGATGCGGCGGCGCGGCCGGTGCTGGTGGTGCGCGGGCAGGCCAACCTGCTGGACGAAGCGGCGCTGCACGATATCGAGCGCGTGCGGCAATTGCTGGACGAACTGGAAAGCGCCGAGGCCATCGCGGGCGTGCTGGACGCCGCGCGCGAGGCGCAGGCGACGCGGATATTCATCGGCAGCGAGAACCGGCTGTTTTCGCTGTCGGGATCGTCGGTCATCGCATCGCCATGGCGCGATGCCGATGGTCGCGTGGTTGGCGTGGTGGGGGTTATCGGACCAACGCGGTTGAATTATGCGCGCGTCGTCCCCATCGTGGACTTCACCGCTCAATCCTTGGGCAAACTCATCGGACAGGACGGATTTTCCCGAAAATGATGGACAACGACTCGCGCTCGCAGGACAAGGTGGCCACCGAACAGGCCGCCGATGAAGCGGCTGCCGCCGAACTGGAGGGCGTGCCCGAAGAGCTGCTGGAGAAGGGCAACGTGAACGCTGAACTGGTCGAGGCGCTGAAGGCGGACCTCGAAGCCGCACGGCAGGACGTGCTCTATGCCAAGGCCGAAACGCAGAACGTGCGCCGCCGCATGGAAAAGGACATCGCCGATGCGCGCGCCTATTCGGCGACGGCGTTTGCGCGCGATATCCTTTCGGTGGCGGACAACCTTGCCCGTGCGCTGGAATCAATCCCGGCGGACCTGCGCGAGGACGACCGGATGAAGAACCTGATGACCGGGATCGAAGCCACCGGCCGCGAGATCGACAAGGTTTTCGCCAGCCATGGCATCAGCCGCATCGCCGCGATGGGCCTGCCGCTCGATCCGCACCAGCATCAGGCGATGCTGGAAATCCCGTCGAACGACGTGGACCCGGGCACCGTGGTGCAGGAATTGCAGGCCGGATACATGATCAAGGACCGCCTGCTGCGGCCCGCGATGGTGGCGGTTTCCAAGAAGCCGGATTAATCCGGGCATCCTGAATGCAGGAAACGAAGGCGCGCTCCCGGCTGGGGGCGCGTTTTTCGTTTCAGGGGGCGAGCAGGGCGATGATCTCGTCGGTGGAGTAAAGATCGGCGAAGACCATCGCCATGATGTGCAGCGTGGCGGCGTGTTCCGCATCGGAAAGCGCGGCATTGGCGTCGGCGGCGATGAGGACGCGGTAGTTCAGCTGCATCGCATCGCGGGCGGTGCTTTCGCAGCAGCAGTTGGTGAGCGTGCCGGTGATCAGCACGGTGTCGATGCCGCGCGCCTTCAGCACGGCGTCGAGATCGCTGGTGCCGGGGGTGAAGCCGCTGAAGCGGTGCTTGTTGACAACCATGTCGCCTTCGTCTTCGCGCAGGTCGATGCTTGGCGCGATCTGCCAGGGATGCGCCCCGGGGGTGAAGGCTTCGCGGTGGAGCAGGGCGGTGGCGCCCATCCGGCGGTAGAAGTTGGACCAGCTTGCCTCATCGGGCGTGGTGAAACGCAGGAACACGTTGAGCCCGCCCGCCTGCCGGACGGCGGCGGAAATGCGGTTCACGTTGTCGATGATGGTGCGCGCTTCGGGCACTTCCACCGGCGCGCCGGGTTCGATGAAGCCGTTTTGCATGTCGACGCAGATGTGGGCGAGGCGGGTGGGATAGATATCGTCGAACACGTTGCGCACGCCCCCGCGCGTGGCGGCAAGGGTATCGAGAATGGCGTGATGGTCAACGGCGTGCGGCATCGTTCGTGCTCCTTCTCCCGACCGGATAGGTGCCTTGTTTCCGGCGCCGTTGCCAGCCCTGCGGGTGCCGGCTTTTCGTCTGGCGGAACCGGCCTGGAACCGGACCGGTCCGTAGCCGTAGGGGAGCCGACGGGGCTGAAATGGAGATGGACGATGCGCGGATTTCTTGTTCCGGTGATGGCCGGTGCTGCGCTCTCGCTGGCCGGATGTGCAAGCAACTATGCCGGCGAAGGCGCGCTGGCGGGTGGCGCGGCGGGCGCGTTGATCGGTGCGGCTTCGGGCAACGTGGCGGCCGGCGCGGCGATCGGCGCAGCGGCGGGTGCGGCGGGTGGGTCTTTGATCCACAAGAACGGGCACTGCTATCGCCGCGACGATCGCGGGTATGAGCATCAGGTGCGCTGCTAAAGCCCGACGGGAAACGGCACCACGGCCAGCAGGTCTGCCAGTGAAGGCGCGCCGATGACCGGCGCGCCATGGCGGGCGAGGAAGGCGTGGGCGACGAGTTCGGCCTGCTGTTCAATGCCATAGGCGGTGAAGCGCTTGCCCGACATGAAGCGGTATTCGTAAGCGCAAAATGGGTGGCGCATCAGCGGGAGCCACCAGCGGCCGCGGGTTTGCGCCTGCCACACGTGGACCATTTCGTGGACCAGCAGGGCCTGCGCGCCAAGTGGCGCGCAGGTGAAATCTTCCTGCCAGTGCGGCCCGTGCGGGTGGAAATGGATGTGCCCCATCGGCGCCATCACGGTTCCGCGCGGGTGGAACGGGAAAAAGCGCGTGCGGCGCAGGCGGACCGGCGCCGGATCGAGCGCCGTCCCGAAGACGGCCCCGACCAGCGCGGTTTCCCCCGATGTCAGCGCGCGTTCGCCGCCCGGTGGGGTCACATTCCGGCCATGGCGTCGCCCGCGGCCTTGACCTGCGCGCTGACGCTGGCCTTGTCGCCGTTGTCGAGCGTGATGGTCAGTTCGGTCTGGCCGCCTGCTTTCAGCGAGCCATCGGCGTCGAACAGCATGACATGGTTGGCGCCCGGCTTGAACTCGATGGTCTTGCCAGCCTCGATCTCGACCTTGTCGAGCTTTTTCATCGTCATGACGCCGTTCGCATCGGTGGATTCGTGCATTTCGGCGCGGGCGAAGCCATCCACGTGGACGGCCACCAGCTTGCGCGGGGCGCCATCGCCTTGTGCGATGGTGAAGTAGGCAACGCCCGGGTTGCCGCTGACGGCGGGCAGTTGGACCACCGCATCGCTGACCGAAAGGCCGGGCGCGGCATCGGGCGCGTCGGCCGCTGGCGCGCTGGCGCCGGCATCGGTGACAGGGGCCTTTGAACCGCAACCGGCCAGCGCAAGCGTGGCGAGCAGGGCGCCGGCGAGGCAGGGGGTAAACAGCGCAGGACGCATCGGCAGACTCCTCTTTCCGTATCCGTTTGTCCGCTACCGGGGTGGAGCCCTTGTGCCAAGCGGAACCGCACCTATATCGCCCGTCGTCGGAGCCGCGAAATGACGTTCGCCCGGCAGGGGATCGTACCCAAGC
>JBDLVU010000186.1:0-5449 GCA_039804665.1 Pseudomonadota bacterium
CGCCGGCACGTGCGGATTCGCCATGTGCGCAACAAGGCTGATGCCGGTCGCGGTGAACGAGGGGTTTTCCGGGTCCGCGCCGTTGATCGTCTTGGCAAATTCCGGGCTGAACGCGCCGCCCACGGTGGACACGTTCACGCCCACCTTTTCAAACACCTTGCCCTTCATCAGGCCCTGCACACCGCCGCCGCCGTTTTCCACCGGCTCGCCCGCGTGCTCGCGGTTCCACGGGATATAGCTGAAGCTGGCATCGCTGCCCGCCTCGCGCTCGATTGCCTCGAATTCGGCGCAGATGCGATCCCGCAGCGATTCGAACCAGGTGCGGGCGCGGGCGGTATGTTGGGTCCAGTCGGTCATGGCAACGGGCCTTGCCAAGCAAATCGCCATCCGGCAAGGGGGAGGCATGGTTCCCTTTTCGTTCGCCCATCAGGAATTCCGGATCGGCCCGTCTTCCGCCCTGTTCTGGGCAGAGGAAAACGCGCTGCTGGTGGCGGACCTGCACCTTGAAAAGGCCAGCTTCTTTGCGCGCACCGGGCAGATGCTGCCCCCGTACGACAGCCGCGAAACGCTGGGCCGGATCGCGCTCGCCATCCGCGAGACGGCTGCGCGCCGCGTGCTGTGTCTGGGCGACAATTTCCACGATGCCGATGGCCCTTCGCGGCTGGAGCCGCATGCCGCCGGCATGCTCGCCGCGCTCACCCGCGCCACAGACTGGGTATGGATCACCGGGAATCACGATGAAAAGGGCGGCGCGGCGCCCGGCACCTACCTGCCCGAACTCGTCACGCGCGGCGTGGTCTTGCGGCACGAGGCGCTGGCGGGCGAAACCCGGCCGGAGCTTTCGGGCCACTTCCACCCGCGTCTGCGCGTCGTCATGCGTGGCCGGCGCATCGCCCGGCCATGTGCGGTGCAAAGCGAAACGCGGCTGATTTTGCCCGCATTCGGCGCGCTGACCGGCGGCATGGATGCGGCCGATCCGGCAATCCTTTCCGCCATGCAGCCCGCCCGCGCCATCGATGCGCTGGTGCCCACGGCGTCGCGCGTTGCGCGCTTCCCGTTGTGGCGCGCTTGATCCGGGGCATCTGATTCACCATCTGGTGAGCAATCCCCTTTATTCGCCGCGCCATTATGGTATGAGCGCGCCCAAAGCCGCAGATTCCGTGAAATTGCAGGAGATCACACAATAGCCCCCCCACCCCGGCGCATGATGGCGCCCCCCGTCAAGAGCGGGCCTCGCTACAACCATCTCATTCAGGCGCCGAAGGTGCGCGTGATCGACGAGAATGGCGAAAATATCGGCGTCCTCTACACGCGTGAGGCGATCGAACAGGCGGCCGACGTCGGCCTTGACCTGGTCGAGGTTTCGCCCAACGCCGATCCGCCGGTCTGCAAGTTCCTCGACGTTGGCAAGTTCCGCTACGAAGCGCAGAAGAAGGCCAACCTCGCCCGCAAGAGCCAGAAGACGCAGGAGATCAAGGAGATCAAGATGCGTCCGAACATCGATGACCATGACTACGATACGAAGATGCGTAACGTGGTGAAGTTCATCGAGGAAGGCGACAAGGTCAAGATCACCCTGCGTTTCCGCGGCCGTGAACTGTCGCACCAGCAGCTGGGCATGAACCTGCTGCGCAAGGTGCAGGACGACGTGGCCGAAATCGCCAAGGTCGAAGCCTTCCCCCGCATGGAAGGCCGCCAGATGCTGATGGTCATCGCGCCCAAGTAAGGCACGGGAAACCTCGCACACAAAAAAGGGCGCCCCTCACCGGGCGCCCTTTTTCGTTCGCTGTCTTTCCGTCACCCCGGACTTGATCCGGGGTCCCGCCTGGGGTGACGCAGAGGCAGCGGGATCCCGGGTCAAGCCCGGGATGACGAACCAAGGCTAGTCGCCCCCCGCCCCTCAGGCCGAAACCAGCGCCGCTGCCTTCACCCGCTGGCGGAACGCGTGCAACAGCGGCTCGGTATAGCCGTTCGGCTGCGCCACCCCTTCGAACACCAGCGCCCGCGCCGCCTGGAAGGCAAGGCTGCCATCCGGATCGCTCGCCATCGGCCGATAGAGCGGATCACCCGCGTTCTGTGCGTCCACCTTGGCCGCCATGCGCAGCAGCGCCTCGTCAACCTGCTGCGCCGTCACCACGCCATGCAGCAGCCAGTTGGCGATGTGCTGGCTAGAAATGCGCAGCGTGGCGCGGTCTTCCATCAGGCCCACGTCGTTGATGTCCGGCACCTTGGAACAGCCAACGCCCTGATCGACCCAGCGCACCACATAGCCAAGGATGCCTTGCGCGTTGTTGTCGATCTCCTCGCGCACTTCCTCGGCCGACCAGTTCTTGCCCGCGGCAACCGGGATCGTCAGCAGCGCGTCGAGCGAGGCCACACCCTCGCCACGGCGCTCCACCTGCCGCGCGAACACATCCACCTTGTGGTAATGCGTTGCGTGCAGCACGGCGGCGGTGGGCGAAGGCACCCACGCGGTGTT
The DNA here is from genome assembly GCA_039804665.1 of Pseudomonadota bacterium. Lineage (GTDB taxonomy): Bacteria > Pseudomonadota > Alphaproteobacteria > Sphingomonadales > Sphingomonadaceae > Novosphingobium. Next base: position 2,480 of record JBDLVU010000186.1, read on the forward strand.
CGCGCCGGTCTTCGGGTGGCCGATCTTCTGCACCAGCATGTCGGCCATCCGGTCGGGCATCGCCCACATCCCCTTGCCGATCTGCGATTTGCCCGAAAGCCCGCAGGCAAGGCCGATCTGGACGTTGCGATCCTCGTACGACGTGATCCACGAAGCCGCCTTCATGTCGCCCTTGCGCAGCATTGGTCCGGCCTGCATCGAGGTGTGCATCTCATCGCCCGTGCGATCGAGGAAGCCGGTGTTGATGAACATGATCCGGTCCTTCACCGCGTGGATGCACGCGGCAAGGTTGGCGCTGGTGCGGCGCTCTTCGTCCATCACGCCGATCTTCAGCGTGTGGCGCGAAAGGCCCAGCATGTCCTCCACCGCGTCGAACAGATCGTTGGCAAAGGCGCACTCTTCCGGCCCGTGCATCTTGGGCTTCACGATATAGACCGAACCCGTCCGGCTGTTGCGGATCGGCCCCGCAGCCTTCAGGTCATGCAGCGCGATCATGCTGGTGACAATGCCATCAAGGATACCCTCGGGCGCCTCGCCACCATCGGCCAGCAGCACCGCCGGATTGGTCATCAGGTGGCCCACATTGCGCACCAGCAGCAGTGAACGGCCCGGCAGCGTGAACGCCGTTCCATCGGCCGCGACATAGGCGCGATCCGGGTTCAGCCGGCGCGTCATCATCGCGCCGCCCTTTTCAAAGGTATCCTGCAGCGTGCCCTGCATCAGCCCCAGCCAGTTGGCATAGGCCGCCACCTTGTCCTGCGCATCCACCGCCGCGACCGAATCCTCGAAGTCGCAGATCGTGGTGACGGCCGCTTCCATCAGCACGTCGGCGATCCCCGCCGGATCGTCCTTGCCGATGGGATGCGCGGCGTCGATCACCACTTCGATATGCAGCCCGTTGTGGCGCAGCAGCCAGTTGTCGCCCGCGCGGCCCAGCAACTGGCCCGCATCCGCCAGCGCCAGTTCCCCGCCGGTCCAGTCCGCCCACTTGCCCGAAGCCAGCGGCGCCGCCGTATCGAGAAAGTCCTTGGCCCACGCAATCACCTGCGCGCCCCGCGCCGGGTCATACCCCTTGCCCGCAGCCGCCCCCGGAATCGCGTCCGTGCCATACAGCGCGTCATACAGGCTGCCCCACCGCGCGTTCGCCGCGTTCAGCAGGAACCGCGCGTTCAGCACGGGCACAACCAGCTGCGGCCCGGCGACTTCGGCCAGTTCGCGGTCCACGTTCTGCGGCGCCACGCTGAAGGGCGCAGGCTCGGGCACCAGATAGCCCAGCTCGGTCAGGAACGCCTTGTACGCGGCCATGTCCTGAGGCCGATTCTGATCAAACTGGCCCGCCCGCGCCTTGTGCCATGCATCGATCTGCGCCTGCATCGCGTCGCGCTTGTCCAGCAGCGCCCGGTTGCGCGGGGCAAAGCGCGCAAAGATATACGCCGCCCCGGCCCAGAACGCGTCGGCCGCGATCCCCGTACCCGGCAGCGCTCGTTCTTCCACGAACGAAACCAGCTCGCTCGCAACCTTCAGACCCGCTTTTTCCTGATACCCGGCCATCGCCATCACTCCTGCGCCGGCGCCTGTGCGCCCTGATGCACCCGATCTAGCCCTGTCGTCGCAAGCGCGGTAGAAGGAAAGAATTCAACACAACCTTTCCTTCAGGTTAAAGATGTTCGATCCCGATTATGATCTTTTCGTGCAGATCGTCGCCGCAGGCTCCATCTCCGCCGCCGCCCGCGCCAATGGCGCTTCGGTCGCCAGCCTGTCAAAGCGGCTGGCCCGGCTGGAGGACAGGCTCGGCGTCCGCCTGATCCACCGCACCACGCGCCGCCTTGCGCTAACGGGTGCGGGGCAGGACCTGCACGATACCCTGTTGCCCATGCGCGCCTCGCTTCAGGCCGCCGAAGACCGCATCGCCGGCCGCCACGCGCTGGTCAGCGGCCCCTTGCGCATGACCGCGCCCACCTCGTTCGGCCGGATGCACATCGTGCCCCACCTGCCCGGCTTCCTCGCACTCCATCCCGAGATCGACCTTGCCATCGACCTGTCGGACGAATTCATCGACCTGCTGGACGGCAGCCACGATCTGGCCATCCGCATCGGCGCGCGCATCGGCTCCGGCCTTGTCGGCCACCGCCTGGGCACCAGCAGCCGCGTGCTGTGCGCCGCGCCCGCCTACCTCGCCCGCTTTGGCGAACCGCAGTCCCTTGCGGACCTCGCCCGCCACCGCCTGCTCGCCACAGAAAGCCAGCTTCCATGGCATCTCGACGGCCCCGAAGGCACCGTCATCCATCCCGGGCAAAGCCACATCCGCACCAATTCCAGCGAAGTCGTCCGCGAACTGGCGCTGGGCGCCTGCGGCATAGCCCTGCGCTCGCTGTGGGACGTGTCCGACGCCCTCGCCACGGGTGCCCTCCACCGTATCCTCCCGCAATACGAAGGCTCGCAGGACGTCGGCATCTACGCCGTCCACGCCCCAACCCCCGCCCTGCCCGCGCGCGTGGCGGCGATGATCGACCACCTCCAGCAAACGGTAACAGCGCCCTGACCGCCTTCGCGCCGAACAACGCGTTAACAGGCCCCTACTCCCGCACCGTTACTGTTCCGCACAGTCAACAAACAGGGTTATAAAAACTTTCCCGCCATATCGACCTCCGCACTGACTGTGGCGGAGACTCATTCGTGAACTATGAAAATATTGCGATCCCGCAATCGCCGCACGGTCGACATCAGTCCTTCCACACAACCGGAACCGTGCGCCTTCATCGCGCACCGTTACTCGGAAAGGTTGCCGTCGCGGTCTTTGCGATCATCACGATCAGCTATTTCATGGTTCGCATTCCGCTGTGGAACCCGCAAGCGCCGTTCCTGTCCTCGGCGTTGCTCGCCGCTGAACTGTTCGGAACGCTGACCCTTTTCCTCCACGTGCTCAGCACGTGGTGCCTTGTCGAACACCAGCCGCCAGAGCCCGCCGCC
>JBDLVU010000187.1:0-5424 GCA_039804665.1 Pseudomonadota bacterium
ATCTCCCCCGTTCCGTTGCCGTCGCTCTAGCGAAGCGAAGTCGATCAGGAAAGCGCCGCCAGCGCCGCATCCCATGCCAGCAGGATCGCGCCGTGCCGAGCGGGGTAATCGCGGGCCGGTGCGATCAGATCGATCCCCGGCCAGTCGGGCAAAGGCGCCTCGCCCCCCAGCCACGCGTGCAGCGCGGCGTGCGCGGCGGCGATCTGTGCGCGGTCGCGCCCCACGGCGGCGCGGGCGAATACCGCCGCTGCGGCCTGTCCTACGGCGCAGGCATGGGGCTTCAGCCCGATACGGACGATGGCGCCCGCGTCATCCGTGTCCAGCGCCATGGCGATCGTGCTGCCGCAGGAGCGGGAGCGCGCCTCGCCCCGCAGCGGCAGGGATTCATCCCAGCCGAACGCGGCCAGTTCGGTCGCCGCGCGCAGGATTGCCGGCGTGTAGAGCCCAACTGCCACGTCAGTCGGCCGCGTGACGCTTGCGTGCCGCCTTGTGCGTTGCCTTCGGTGCCGGCTCGTCCGCCTTCTGCACGTCTGCATCGGCCGCCTTCGCCGCTTCTTCGCGCCGGTCGCCGATCATCGTCAGCAGTTCCTCGCTCGCGGCGTTGAGGAACGGATAGGTGCGCCCCAGCGTGATCCAGGTCGGCCGGCCTTTCACGCCCCACACCACATCATAGGCGAAGACCACCAGCGAGAACGCCAGCACCATCACCACGAAGCCCTTTACCGCGCCAAAGCCGAAGCCCAGCACGCGGTCGATCGGACCCAGCACCGAGTTGCGACTGGCCTCGCCGAATTGTCGGGCGATGTATCGGGTGACGAGATACGGCCCCATCATCAGCAGCACGAAGGCAAGGATGCCTGCACCAGTCTCCGTGCTCAGGTGCGGCTCCAGCCACAGCGTCAGCGGTTCGTGCAGGTAATGCACCGCCAGCAGCGCGATACACCATGCGGCAAGCGCCAGGACTTCTTCCACGAACCCGCGGAAGAAGCCGCCGACGGCACAGACCGCGACGACCAGAAACACGACATAATCGAAACCCGTCATAGGCGCCGGACCCTAGGCCGCGCCCACAATGCGGTCAACGAGGTTCGGCAGCAGGCGCAGCGCATCATAGCGCAGCCCCGGCACCTTTTCCGCCCCCGCCTCTGGCCCGCATGCGCGTGAAAATCCCAGCTTTGCAGCCTCTTTCACACGGATGCCCGCATGCGCCACCGGCCGCACTTCGCCGGCCAGCGAGATCTCCCCGAACCATGTCGACCCTTCGGGCAGAGGCCGGTCGGCAAGCGCCGAAACCAGCGCCGCCGCGACGGCAAGGTCCGCCGCCGGATCGGTCAGGCGATAGCCGCCCGCGACGTTCAGATAGACTTCTGCCGTGGAAAAGTTCAGCCCGCAGCGCGCCTCCAGCACGGCCAGCAGCATGGCCAGCCGCCCGCTGTCCCAGCCCACCACGGCGCGGCGCGGCGTGGCGCCGCTTTGCAGCCGGACGGTCAGCGCCTGAATTTCCACCAGAACCGGCCGGGTGCCTTCCAGCGCGGGAAACACCGCGCTGCCGGCCACCGTTTCGCTGCGGCCGGAAAGGAACAGCAGCGAAGGGTTGCCCACTTCCTCCAGCCCCGCGCCCGCCATTGCGAAAACGCCGATTTCGTCCACCGCGCCAAAGCGGTTCTTCAGCGCGCGCAGGATGCGATACTGGTGGCTGCGCTCGCCCTCGAAGCTCATTACCACGTCGACCATGTGTTCCAGCACGCGGGGCCCCGCGATGCTGCCATCCTTGGTCACGTGCCCCACCAGCACCAGCGCGGTGCCGCTTTCCTTGGCATATCGGATCAGTTCGAACGCGCAGCCGCGCACCTGGCTCACCGTGCCCGGCGCCCCTTCGATCTGGTCGGAATGCATCGTCTGGATCGAATCGATCACCAGCAGCGCGGGCGGCTGCATCGTGCCAAGCGTGGTCAGGATATCGCGCACCGATGTCGCCGAAGCGAGCCGGATGGGCGCTGTGCCAAGCCCCAGCCGGTCCGCGCGAAGGCGGATCTGATCCGAAGCCTCCTCCCCGCTGATGTAAACCACCTCGCCGCCGGCATGCGCGATCTTCGCCGCCGCCTGAAGCAGCAGTGTCGATTTGCCGATGCCGGGGTCGCCACCCATGAGAATGGCCGATCCGGGAACCAGCCCGCCGCCCAGCGCGCGGTCGAATTCGGCAAGGCCGGTCTTGCGCCGGTCTGGCAGTTTTACCGGGCGGTCCAGCGCCACGAATTGTACCGCGCGCCCGCCGCTGGAAAGATCGTGCTTGGCCGAAAAGATGGTTTCCGGCGCTTCCTCAGCCAGCGTGTTCCATTCCGCGCAGTCGGGACATTGCCCCTGCCAGCGGTGCGACACGCTGCCACAGGTCTGACAGACATAACGGCGTTTGGGTTTGGCCATGACGCTGGCCTAAACGGAACATTTGCGGAACGCAACCGCGTTTTCGTTCAATTCTGGCCGCAATTGCGCGGCCCTTGCTTGCCAACGTGGTGCCCCTGGCCAGACTCGAACTGGCACGGATCTCTCCAACCGATTTTGAGTCGGTCGCGTCTACCATTCCACCACAGGGGCGCCCGTGGGTTTGCGAGAGGCGGCTTAGCCGCCCCTCGGTCCGGTTTCAACCGGCCTTGATCGCGCTCGCAATCAGCTTGTGCAGGCGGGAATGCAACTGGTCGTTGCCGGCCAGAACAGTCTCGTCGCAGATCGGCAGCGAACGGCCGCGATAATCGGACACGAACCCGCCCGCCTCGCGCACCAGCAGGCAGCCAGCGGCGGTGTCATAGGGCTGAAGCGCCGATTCCCAGAAGCCGTCGTAACGGCCTGCGGCAACCCATGCGAGGTCCAGCGATGCCGCGCCGAAGCGACGGATACCGGCCACGCGCGGGGCGAGTTCGGCGTAGATCCGCATCCATTCGCCCATATTGCCACGGTTGGCGAACGGGATGCCGGTGGCGATCACCGATTCGTCCATGTGGCGCCGCGCCGAAACGCGCAGGCGGCGGTCCTGCAACCACGCGCCCCGGCTCTTTTCGGCCCAGAAGCTTTCGTCGGTGACCGGCTGATAGACGATCCCGGCGGTCACTTCGCCCCAGCCCGTGCCATCCAGTGTCGGTTCCTGCACCGCGATCGAGATCGCGAAATGCGGGATGCCGTGCAGGAAGTTGGTGGTGCCATCGAGCGGATCGATGATGAAGCGCGGCTTGCTGGGGGCGCCCGGAATTTCGCCGCCTTCTTCCATCAGGAAGCCCCAGTCCGGCCGCGCGGCGCGCAGCTCGTCCCACAGCGTGCGTTCGGAAGCCTGATCCGCCTTCGACACGAAGTCGGACGGGCCCTTTTTGCTGACCTGCAGGTGTTCGATTTCGCCGAAGTCGCGACGGAGCTTCTGCCCGGCCTTGCGGGCAGCCTTCTCCATCACGCGCATCAGGCCGGAAATGGCAGCCATCCGATCAGCCCACCTTGCCGACGTACGAACGCTCGTACACGTCGACGATGATGCGCGTGCCGCTGGCGATGTGCGGCGGAACCATCACGCGCACGCCGTTGTCGAGGATCGCGGGCTTGTAGCTGGACGAAGCGGTCTGGCCCTTCACCACGGCGTCGGCCTCGACGATGGTGGCTTCGACCTGTTCGGGCAGCTGCACCGAGATCGGGCGTTCGTCGTACATTTCCAGCAGCACGGTCATGCCGTCCTGCAGGAACGCGGCGGCATCGCCGAGCAGGTCGCTGGGCAGCGTGATCTGGTCGTAGTTTTCCACGTCCATAAACACCAGGTCGTCGCCTTCGGCGTACAGGAACTGGAAGTCCTTGGTGTCGAGACGCACGCGCTCCACGGTATCCGCGCTGCGGAAGCGGACGTTGGTCTTGCGGCCGTCGATGAGGTTCTTCATCTCGACCTGCATGAACGCGCCGCCCTTGCCGGGCTGCGTGTGCTGGGTCTTGGCAACCTTCCAGATGCCCTTTTCGTATTCCAGGATGTTGCCCGGACGGATGTCCACGCCGCTGATCTTCATGATGGAAAGAGCCCTGTGAGAGGTTGGGTCGGAGATAGGAAAGCGCGGCCCTTAGCCGTTGCGGCCGATTGCTTCAAGTCGCGGCTGCGTGTAACCGGTTCGGCGTCATGAAACGCGTTGTCCTTTTTGCCCCGCTTCTCCTCGTCGCACTGACGCTGGCATCCACCGCGCAGGCCGTGCCGGGCGGCGAATTGCACGTGCTGGTGCAAGGGCCGTGGCGCTGCGAAACCCCGGGCGATGCAACTGCGATGCCGGTGGCCGTGCCGGCCGAAAATTTCCGCGTGACGCCCGATTCCAGCTATGTCGTAACGGGCAAGGGCGCGGGCAATTACCTGCGGCTGGGCGCGCGGCTGACCATGACATCGGGGCCGTTCACGGGCCGCATCTACAGCGTGGACAGCGAGGCAACGGTGCATCGCCTGGCGGCGGACGGCCAGCCGATGGGCCTGCGCTGCGTCCGTTCGGGCACGCCCACCGGCATGGCCGATTCGAACTCCGCTCAATAACGCGCGGCCCGGGCCATGCGGGCGTAGGCCAGCCCGACGATCCCCGCAAACACCACGATCCCTGCCGCCATCGTCCACGGTCCTTCGTGAACCACGGCCAGAATGTCCGGGTTGTCTGTGGCACCGACCATCGCGGCATAGGCAATGTTGAACAGGCCATCGCCGACGATCAGGCCCGTGGCGGTAAGCACGCCCATGCGTTCGGCAAATTCCGGGTTGGGCTGGCGCAGCGACCAGCGGTTGTAGAGGTGGCCCAGCACCGCCCCGATCACGACCATGAAGGTCACGTCCATCTGCAGGTACATGCCCATGCCCACCGCGAGCGGCGGCAGGCTGCCCCGCTTGGTCAGGCGCAGCGTTTCGTCCGCGATGACGGCGGCCACGCCGATCAGGGCGCCCAGCCCGATCAGGTCCCAGCGCAAATCGCCGCCCAGCACGCCCTGCGCAATGGCGGAGATCAGCGCGGCCTGCGGCGCGGCGAGCGCGTTGGGCCCGGCGCCCGGCGCGCCCTGGAAGCCGAAGGTGTGGTTGAGCAGATCGAGCAGCGGCGGGATCACCAGCGCGCCGAACAGCACGCCAAGAATGAGCGCGACCTGTTGCCGCCAGGGCGTGGCGCTGACGAGCTGGCCGGTCTTGAGATCCTGCAGGTTGTCGTTCGAGATCGTTGCAACGCCGAACACGACGGCGGTGACGAACAGCGCGAAGGCGACGAGGCCCTTTGTGTCTCCCCCGCTGCCGAACAGCGCGAGCAGGAGCAGCGAGATACCGAGCGCGGCAAGGATGCCGACGCCCGAGATCGGGCTGTTCGACGCGCCGATCAGCCCGGCCATGTATCCGCAGACCGAGGCGATGACGATGCCGGCGACGAGGACGTAGAGCACGGC
>JBDLVU010000188.1:0-5349 GCA_039804665.1 Pseudomonadota bacterium
CACCAGTTCGTTGATGACGAAGCGCGTATCGCGCGTGGGGGCCTTCCAGACCGGCATGTCCTTACTCCTTGGTCGCCTCGGGATCGCGTCCCTCGGCCTTTTCACGGTGCACCAGCAAGTCGATGAAGCTCGACAGCTCGGCAATGGTGGCGGCAATGTCCGCCTGCTGCTTTTTGAGGTTGTCCACCCGTTCGCGGCATTTGGCGATGGTGACGCGGCGCTGTTCAACACGGCCATCGCCCAGATCGTACAGGTCGATCATGTCGCGGATATCGGACAGGCTGAAGCCGACGTTCTTGGCGCGCATAATCCACGCCAGCCGCGCGCGATCGCGCTTGGAATAGATGCGTGAAAGGCCCGCGCGCGTCGGCGCGATCAGGCCTTCGTCCTCATAGAAGCGCAAGGCGCGCGCGGTCACCCCGAATTCGGCCGAGAGATCGGAAATGGTGAACTGTTCGCGCGCCAGCGCATCGGGCTGTTCAAGATGGCCGGTAAGGCCAGCGGGATCGAGCATGGACATGGTTTGCCACGCTAACTAACGCTTACGTAAACGTCAATCAGCAATCCTCTCCAGACTGCCATCGGCGGTCATCCGTCGATAAAAGCAGGTCGGCGCCAGAGTATGGCACGCGGGACCGGCCGCTTCCACCCGCAGCTCAAGCGCATCCTGATCGCAATCGACGCGAATTTCGAGGACCCGGAGCACGTGGCCCGAGCTTTCCCCCTTCATCCAAAGCCGCCCGCGCGAGCGCGAGTGGAAGTGGGCGAATCCGGTCTCGCGCGTCCTGGCGATGGCTTCGGCGTCCATGTGCGCCAGCATCAGCAGCGCACCGGTGGCGTGATCCACCGCCACGGCGGTGACAAGACCGGCGGAATCGAACTTCGGCAGGAAGGCGCTGCCCTGCTCACGCTGCTCGGACGAAACGGCGTCCGTTTCGGAATTCGGGCTGGAAATGACGATAACCTTTCGCAACGGGGCCCCATTGGGGGGCATTTGTTGCACGATAACCACATGTGACGGGCAAAATCCACGCCCGCGTCACATCGCTCTTTCGCAAGCGCCGGTGATATAAGAAAGAGACTGCGTGGTTTGAGGGAACCGCATTTCTGAACCGCCGCAAGGCGGCGCGAAGCGCCAAAGTTCAGGGGAAAAAGAGGGGCCGATTGGCTGCGCCGAACCCGGAAATCGGGCGGCGAGCCATCGGACGGTGAGGGATATATGGTGGTGGCAGTCGGGGGGCTGCCGAAATCGGAGCGGAAACGCTCCAGCCGCCCAGAGTTTCGTCACGAGGACGCCCGGGACTTCGGTTCCGGGCGTTTCCTTTTGTGCGGCTGAAAGCCGGGGCGGGACTTCGGTTCCGGGCGTTTCCTTTTGTGCGGCTGAAAGCCGGGGCGGGACTTCGGTTCCGGGCCTTTCCTTTTGTGCGGCTGAAAGCCGGGGCGGGACTTCGGTTCCGGGCGTCTCCTTTTGCGCGACGGTGCGCAGTTACCCGATCACGCCGCCAGTTCGCCCCTACCCGCTTCCACATCGGGCAAGGCCTCGTCCAGCACGCGGGCGAAGCAGGCGATTCGGACGTGGGCGACGCCCGCCTTGCGCAAGGCCTTGAGGCAGGCGCCACTGGTGGCGCCGGTGGTCAGCACATCGTCCACCAGCAACACGTTCGCCCCTTTCAGCCGGGCTAGGCGTGCCGGGTTCGGGGCAATGGCCCCATCGAGCGTACGCGCACGCTGGCGGCGGCTGAGGCGGCCCAGCGATGGCGTCTGCCGCACGCGCACCAGCCCATCGACCAGCAACGGCTGCCCCAGCGCCCTGGCGATCCCGCGCGCCAGCAGCGCCGACTGGTTAAACCCGCGTCGCCACAACCGCCAGCGATGCAGCGGCACCGGCACCACCAGCCATTCGCCTTCAAGCGACGGGATCTTCGCCAGAATCAAGCGCCCGAGCAGATCGGCCAGCCCCGTGCGGCGGCCATGCTTGAACGCCAGCACCAGATCGCGCGAAGCTTCGTTGTAGAGCGTGGCCGCCGCGATGCCTTCGTGGCGCGGCGGCGACGCCATGCAGGGCGCGCACACCAGGTCGATCTCGCCATCCATCCGCGCGGGCAAAGGGCGCTGGCACAGGCTGCAACACGGGTCGCCCGGCACCGCAAGCTTTGCCCAGCAGGTGACGCACAGCCCGCCCTGCCGCGCCAGCGGATCGCCGCACAGCGGGCAGCGCGGCGGGAACACCAGATCGACCAGCGGGGCAAGGACGGTGGGCTTGCGCATCGTCTGCGGTTGTTCCCGCAAGCGCGGGGCTTGGCAAGAGCGGTGAAGCGGGGCAGGTGCGCGCGATGGCCAGTTCCCCTCCCCCAACCATCTTTTCCACGCCCCGCCGCAACGCGCTGCGCGCGCGGATGCGGCAGCGCCAGCGCGGGGCCGATCCGGCGCGCTATCTGGCGGAGGACATGGCCGAGGACGTGCTGGAGCGGCTGGCCTTCCTGCGCCACGAACCCGCGCGCGCGCTGCTGGTGGGCGATGTGACCGGTGCCGTGGCAAGCGCATTGCGCGGGCGCGGCGCGGAAGTCGTTTGCGCAGATCCCGCGCCCGAGGCGGGCGAAACCGCCATCGACGAGGAACGGCCCCTGCCCTTCGATCGGGGTTTCGACCTGATCGCCAGCATGGGCACGCTCGACACGGTGAACGACCTGCCCGGCGCGCTGGTGCATATCCGGCAGGCGCTGGCCCCCGGCGGGCTGGCGATCATGAGCTTTCCGGGCGCGGGCAGCCTGACGGCGCTGCGCGCGATCATGCTGGCGGCCGATGGGGAGCGCCCGGCGCCGCGCATCCATCCGCAAGTGGACGTGCGCGCGGGCGGGCAACTGCTCCAGCGCTGCGGCTTTGCCGATCCGGTGACCGATTCCCGGCCCCTTCGCGTGCGGTTCCGGACGCTGGCGCGGCTGGTGAGCGATTTGCGCGATCAGGGGCTGACGGCGTGCCTTGCGCGCGGCGGGCCGGCGCTGGGCAAGGCTGCCCTCGCCCGCGCCGAAGCCGCGTTTGCCGCCGCCGCCGATGACGAAGGCCGCGTGACCGAAAGCTTCGAGATCCTGACGCTCAGCGGGTGGGCGAAAGAATTGCGCCCACCCAAGTTCTGAACGCTTAGCCCAACGCCGCCTGCGCCGCCGCAAGGCGGGCGATAGGCACGCGATAGGGGCTGGCCGAGACGTAATCGAGACCCGTCTTTTCGCAGAATGCGATGCTGGCCGGATCGCCGCCGTGTTCGCCGCAGATGCCGAGCTTGAGATCGGGGCGGGTCTTGCGGCCGCGCTCCGCCGCCAGTTCGACCAGCTGGCCCACGCCTTCGATGTCGAGGCTGACGAACGGATCGCGCGGGTAGATGCCCTGATCCACGTAAGGATTCAGAAAGCGCGCGGCGTCGTCGCGGCTGACGCCGAGCGTCGTCTGCGTCAGGTCGTTGGTGCCGAACGAGAAGAAGGTCGCCTCTTGCGCGATCTCGCCCGCCATCAGCGCGGCGCGCGGCAATTCGATCATCGTGCCGACCATGTAATCCAGCGTCTTGCCCTTTTCGGCGAAGACTTCGGTCGCCACGCGATCGACCAGCGCGCGCAGGATTTCCAGCTCGCGCTTCGTGGCGACGAGCGGGATCATCACTTCGGGCACCACGGCTTCGCCGCTCTTGATGGCAACGTCGCACGCCGCTTCGAAAATGGCGCGGGCCTGCATCTCGTAGATTTCGGGGAACGTGATGCCCAGACGGCAACCGCGATGGCCGAGCATCGGGTTGAATTCGTGCAGTTCCCCGGCGCGGCGCTTCAGGTGGTCGACGCCAAGGCCGGTTGCTTCGGCAAGGTCCGCAAACTCGGCGTCCTCGTGCGGCAGGAATTCATGCAGCGGCGGATCGAGCAGGCGGATGGTGACGGGCAGGCCCGCCATGACCTCAAAGATCGCGGTAAAATCAGCGCGCTGTTCAGGCAGCAGCTTGGCCAGCGCGCCGCGGCGGCCGGCTTCGTCTTCGGCCAGGATCATCTGGCGCACCGCGCTGATGCGGCCCGCTTCGAAGAACATGTGCTCGGTGCGGCACAGGCCGATGCCTTCGGCGCCGAACTGGCGCGCGACCTGGCAATCGAGCGGCGTTTCCGCGTTGGTGCGCACCTTCATGCGGCGGTGCTTGTCCGCCCACACCATCAGCGTGCCGAAATCGCCGACCAGTTCGGGTTCGACGGTAGACACCTTGCCCGCCATGACATCGCCATTCGAGCCATCGAGCGTGATCACGTCGCCTTCGCGGATTTCGCGGGTGCCGATGCGCGCAGTGCGGGTGGCCATGTCGATCGACAGGGCGGAGGCACCGGAAACACAGGGACGGCCCATGCCGCGCGCCACCACGGCGGCGTGGCTGGTCATGCCGCCGCGCGCGGTCAGCACGCCTTGCGCGGCGTGCATCCCGTGGATGTCTTCCGGGCTGGTTTCCACACGGACGAGGATGACCTTTTCACCCTTGCCGGCCCATGCTTCCGCCGTGTCGGCATCCAGCACCACCTTGCCGCTGGCCGCGCCGGGCGATGCGGGCAGGCCTTTGGTCAGCACGTCGCGCACCGCATTCGGGTCCAACGTGGGGTGCAGCAACTGGTCCAGCGCCATCGGATCGACCCGCAGAACGGCGGTTTCTTCGTCGATCAGGCCTTCTTCGACCATCTCCACCGCCATGCGCAGCGCGGCCTTGGCCGTGCGCTTGCCACTGCGGGTCTGCAACATCCACAGCTTGCCCTGCTGCACGGTGAATTCGATGTCCTGCATATCGGCATAGTGCCGTTCCAGCAGGTCGAACACGCGAGCCAGTTCGCCATAGGCGGCGGGCATGGCTTCTTCCATGCTCGGCAACTTGGCCCCTGCCGCTTCACGCGCGGATTGCGTCAGATACTGCGGGGTGCGGATGCCGGCGACCACGTCTTCGCCTTGCGCGTTGACCAGCCATTCGCCGTAATAGGCACGTTCCCCGGTGGCGGGATCGCGGGTGAAGGCAACGCCAGTCGCGCTGGTTTCACCCATGTTGCCGAACACCATCGCCTGCACGTTGACGGCAGTGCCCCAGTCCCCCGGAATGTCGTTCAGACGGCGATAGACCTTGGCCCGGTCACTGTCCCAGCTGTCGAACACGGCGGCGATGGCGCCCCACAACTGCTGGTGCACATCCTGCGGGAACGGCGCGCCCAGTTCCTCTTCCACGATGGCCTTGTATTCCGCCACCAGCGCCCGCCAGTCATCGGCGGTCAGTTCGGTGTCCGCGTAATAGCCGTTGTCTTCCTTGGCGATGTCGAGCGCTTCTTCGAACAGTCCGTGATCGAGACC
>JBDLVU010000189.1:0-5329 GCA_039804665.1 Pseudomonadota bacterium
CCGCCCGCCACTTCCCCGCAGGACATGAAAAAAGGCGCCGTTCGGCGCCTTTTTTCATGTCAGGGCCTGAGATCGGCCTTCAGCCCGCGAGGGAAACCAGCGCGGGGCGATCGAGGATCTCGACTTCCCGGCGCGAGGGCAGTTCGATCACGCCTTCGTTCTTCAGTTTGGTGAACTGGCGACTGACCGTCTCGATGGTCAGACCCAGAACGTCGGCAACCTGCTGGCGCGAGAACGGCAGCGAAAACCGCTTCGCTGGGCCGAACGTGGGCGTGCAGCCGGTTTCGGCCAGACGGTCCGACATTTCGAGCAGGAACGTGGCAATCTTTTCGGGCGCGGTCTTCCGGCCCAGCAGCATCATCCACGACCGCGTGCGGTCCAGTTCCGCCAGCGTGCGTTCCAGCAGCTTGTGCTCCAGCTCCGGATGTTCACGCGCGAACCGGTCAAAGTCGTTGCGCGAGAACACGCAGACGCGCGCATCGGTCAGCGCCACGACGCTGGCCTTGCTGGTCGGGCCGAACGGGCGGCCGATGAAATCCGAAGGATAGGCCACGCCGACGATCTGTTCGCGCCCATCCTCGGTGGAGGTGGTGAGCTTCAGAACCCCGTCGATGACATTGGCCACCAGCAGCGAATCGTCATCTTCCCAGATGAGCGGTTCGCCCGCGGTGACGGCACGGCGTCGGCCGATCGCGTTGAGCGCGTTGATCTCACGCGAGTCGAGACCTGCACAAATGGCGCGATTGCGAACAACACAGGTGTCACACGAAGACATGGTAGTTCGCCTACCAAAACTCTGTGGCCACCACAATTGCGCCAGCGGCTTTTATTACGCCCAAAAAAATGGGGCGACCGGGATTGCCGGCCGCCCGAGTTGGGGAGAAATCGGCGGAGAAGAGTAGGTTCGAAGCGTCGAAGCTGCCCCTGTCCGTCGAGGACCGTGATGCCCCCAACCCGGCAGGCTGACCTTGACGAAGGTCAAATCGCCATGAAATTTCGCACCACGCGGCGAAAAAATGCGGATTCCGGCCGGTCAGTCGGTCAGATGCGCAAGATCGTGGTACCGCCCACGGAAGAACATCAGCGGTGTTCCCCCTTCCCGCTTGCCCAGCGATTCCACAGCGCCGACGACCAGCCAGTGATCGCCGACCTCAACCACGCGTTCGATCGCGCAATCGATCCACGCGATGGCATTGTCGAGCAGGGGCTGCCCACCCGGCGAATGGCCGTGCGCCAGTTCGGCGAACTTGTCCTCGGCCCGCGCGGCAAAACGGCGGCACAGGTCAAGCTGGTCCGCCCCCAACACGTTGACGCAGAAACGGCCCGTAGCCTCGATCCGGGGCCATGTGCCCGAACGCTTGTCGGGAAAGAAGCCGACGAGCGGGGGATCGAGCGAAATCGAGGTGAAGGAGCCGACCGCCAGCCCGTGGCGCATGTCCTGCGCATCGACGGCGGTAATCACGCAGACGCCGGTGGGGTAGGCGCCAAGCACGTTGCGAAAAAGGGCGGGATCGATCATCCCGCCCTCGTGTCGGCAAAAAGCGGCGGAATCAACCACCGAGTTGCGGTCGGCCTATTCGAAATACGCGATGCAGCGCACCTCGATGCTGGTGCGCGTCTTCGCGTCGGGCAGGCTGGTATCGTGGAACGCGGTGTGCGGACAGCGCCAGGTGACGGAATGATCGCTGTCCTGAAACTTGAACAGCAGCACGTCCTGCGCGGTCATGTTGGAAAAGTACCACCAGCGGTGGCGGTCCCGATAGCGAAAGATCGTGGCGGCGATCATCTCGTCCTCGCCCTCCACCGGGGCGACAAGCGCATCGCCGACGGGAAATTCATCGACCACGAACAGCGTGTTGGAAGCGGTTTCGTCGTTCTCGACAGTGCGGCCGTCGCACACCGCGAGCGGCCAGTCCTGCGGTCCGGGCGAGAACGTGCGCCACAGGGAGAAGCAGATGTAGCGCTTGTAACCCGGTCCTTCGGGGAAGGACTGCCGATAGATGCGCTCGGCGGCGCGGCGGCCGGTAATCTCGTTGTAGTCGACGTGCGCCTCGCCAGCAGGGGGCTGGATGCCGCCGGCGTGAACGTAGCCCTCAACCTTTTCCTTGGCGCGCTGCGAAAGGTCGGCCGAAGTGCGGATCATCCACCCTTGCGCCGCCACCTTGTCCGCACCGCACAGCCGCGCGACAAGGCTTTCAACTTCGGCGAGATACAGTGAATCGACCTGTTCGCGGTCGTTGAAATCGGTGATCGCGGATTCGTGGCGGCCGAGCGTGAAGCCGTGCACGTCCAGCGTGAAGTGATCGCGGATGGGCATGGCGTCGCGCACCACGGTGGCGTGGTCGCTATATTCGCCGGTGTTGATTTCCTCGCCCTGACTCACATAGCGGCGCGTAACGTAATCGCCCTCGGCCAGATAGCGGATCAGCGCCGGCGCCTCGCGCGCGCCGTCCTCAACATTCCTGTCCGCAACGCTTGCCATGCTTCCATCCTCTCGCGTGATTGTTGTTAGGTCGCCTAATTAAACCACTCGACGGCCGCGGGCAAGCGCGACCTTGCCTTTCAGGCGTGCCGAACCCATGTGGCGTCCAGCCATGGAACAGCCGGCACCCCCTGCCCTGAGCGAAGAACAACTGACCGAAGTGGTCGGCCGGTTCTATGCGCGCGTGCGCCGCGATGCAGTGCTGGGGCCGGTGTTCGAAGGCGCGGTAGAAGACTGGAACCGCCACCTGCATACGCTGGTCGCGTTCTGGTCGTCGGTGGTCAACGGCAGCGGTCGCTATCGGGGCAGCCCGATGCAGGCCCACGCCGCGCACGCGGGGCTGATCGAACCGGCGATGTTCGACCGCTGGCTGGCGTTGTGGCGCGAAACGACCGCGCGCGTGCTGCCCCCGGCCGAGGCGGCGTTGATGCAGGAGCGCGCCGAACGGATGGCGGTGGCGCTGCGCAAGGGGATCGCCTGACGGTTCGCACTTGCGGGAACCGCTCTCCCGCCCGCCGCTGCCCCGGTCGCAGGCGCCGCCACGCCGACGCCACAGGGAACGTAAGCGTCATTTTCGCTATTGCGATTCGATCTCATTAGCGATAACCCCACGTCAACCGACGAAGGGGACCAAGCCCGTGACATTGAACCGATTCGCCGCGCTTTGCGGCACTGCTGCCCTGTGCCTGCCGATGACGGCCCATGCCGATGAAAACCTGTTCGGCTATAACACCGGGGCAGAAACCCTGCCCAAGGGCTCGACCGAGATTTATGCGATCAACACGCTGCGAAGCGACAAGGGGCAAGGCACCTATCGCGCGATCGACAGTGAATTCGAGCTGGAATACGGCGTTACCGACCGCATCACGCTGGCCGGATCGGCGCGCTTCCTGTCGATCAGGACCAATGGCCTGACCATTGACGGCTACCTGCCGCTGCCTATCGACAAAGGCCCGCGCCTTGCCGGGATGGAGTTGCAGGGCAAGTTCAACGTGCTGCGCCCGGCCATCGACGGCTTCGGCCTCGCGCTGGTGACCAAGGCGGAATACAGCCGGCTCGACAAGCACAGCGGCCAGAAGAAGAACGAATTCGAAGGCACGGTGCTGTTCGCCGCGCAGAAGTATTTCCGTCAGGGCCAGATCGTGTGGGTCGGCAACCTGGGGATGAAGGCCGGCATCGCCGACCGCGCCGCGATTGCCAACCTGCCCGAAGGCTTCGACTGGCCGACCTCGCCCGAAGCGGAGATCGAATTCACCGCAGGCACCGGCCTGACCTATCGCGTGGCGAACAACTGGTTCGTCGGTGCGGAAACGCAATATGCCACCGAGTTCGAGACCGAAGTGGGGCAGGAACGCTGGTCGCTGTTTGCCGGCCCCAGCATCCATTACGGCGGCGAAAAGCTGTGGGCTACGCTCACATGGTTCCCGCAGCTGACCGGCGGGGGCGAACGCTATCCCGGCCAGACCGGCCACCTCCACCTGATCGAAAAGACCAAGAACGAGTTTCGCCTGAAGCTCGGCCTGAACTTTTGAGGACCGCCATGAGCGATACCCTGCACCGCCTGATCGCCTTTCCCGTGGTCGCCATGGTGGCCGTGGCGCCGGCGCAAGCCGCTGACTACCTGACCGTGGAACAGGCACAGCGCGCGCTGTTTCCCGCCGCGCAAGGTTTTGCCCCGCACCCGGTGACGCTCGACGCGGGGCAGCTGGCGCGCATCCGGCAGATATCCGGCACGCCGCAGCGCACCGCCAGCCCGCGCGTGTGGCGTGCG
The DNA here is from genome assembly GCA_039804665.1 of Pseudomonadota bacterium. GTDB lineage: Bacteria > Pseudomonadota > Alphaproteobacteria > Sphingomonadales > Sphingomonadaceae > Novosphingobium. The sequence continues at coordinate 4,254 of JBDLVU010000189.1, forward strand.
GTTGCCGGGCGCAACACGCTGGGCTGGGTGTTGGTGGACGATGTGATCGGCAAGCACGAATTCATCACGTATGCCACGGCAATCTCGCCCGATGGCCGCGTGCTGGGCGTGGAAATCCTGTCCTACCGCGAAAGCAAGGGCGGGCAGGTGCGCGATCCGCGCTGGCGGGCGAAATTCCAGAACAAGACGCTGGCCGATCCGTTCCGGCTAGAAAAGGACGTGCCGAACATCTCAGGCGCCACGCTTTCGTGCCGCAACCTGACCGACGGGGTGAAGCGGCTGCTGGCGATCCACGCGGTGGCGCTGCCGCACGCCTGACCCATGCCGGTTCGCTGCCGCCCGCTGCTGGGCACATATGTGGAAGTCACCGTGCCCGATGGCGCGGAAGGCGCGGCGGACGCGGCCTTCGCGGCGATGGCACACGTCCACGCCGCGATGTCGTTCCACGATGCGGGCAGCGACCTTGCCCGGCTGCGCGCCGCGGCGGCGGGGGATGAGGTCACGCTCGATCCGCAGACCGTGCGGGTGCTGCGCGTGGCGAAGGCGCTGTTCGAAGCGACAGGCGGCCTGTTCGACGTATGCTGCGGCCGGGCGCTGGTCCGGGCCGGTTTCCTGCCGCGCGCCGGGATCGCCCGGCTGACCGACCATCCCGGCACAACCGCCGACATCGCCATCCTGTCGGACACCCGCGTACGCGTCCACCGGCGCGTGCTGGTGGACCTTGGCGGGATTGCCAAGGGCCACGCGGTGGATCTGGCGATCGAGGTCCTTCACGCGGCGGGCGTAGCGGAAGGGCTGGTCAACGCGGGCGGCGATCTGCGCGCGTTCGGCCCGCGCGACTGGCCGGTGGCCTTGCGCGATGCCGATGGCGAAGTCCGCTTCATGGTGCCCGCGCGCGATTGCGCCATCGCCACATCGGCCAATCTCGATACCCGGCGCAGGCACCGGGGCGAAACCCACAGCCCGCACATTGGCCGCGCGGGCAAGAGCGTGCTGGCGCCCGAACGGGTGACGGTAGTTGCGCCCACCTGCATCATCGCCGACGCGCTGACCAAGGTGGCGATGGCCGATCCCGC
>JBDLVU010000190.1:0-5304 GCA_039804665.1 Pseudomonadota bacterium
AAGATGTACGGCAGGTACTTCGCCCCCGCCGGCCCGATGTTCGATTTCAGCAGGTTGTCGACAAAGCCGACGAAGCCCTCGACCGCCATCTGCCAGCGACCCGGAACCAGCTGGCGCTTTGCACCGCCACCCACGAACAGCACCAGCACGACTGCGGTGATAAGCATCCACAGCGCCGAATTGGTGAAAGCGATGTTGAAACCGCCGATCGACCAGTGATCGGTCCCGAAAAGGTTCTCGATCGTGAACTGGTGAACCGGATCGACCTTGCCTTCGGCCACGCGCTTGTCCCCGTACACTCGAATATAACGACAGCGCCCCTTGCGGGACGCCGGTGAAAAACCGTTGCCTTTCCGATTACTCGGGAGGCCGGTTCGAAATCCGGATGATGTTGCGGAAGGCCAGGCCCATACCCACGAACATCATCAGCAAAAGTCCCCAGGGCTTCGTCCCGGCAAACTGGTCGATGACCCAGCCGATGAAAGCCCCACCCACAGGCCCGCCGATCAACTCTGCCAGCACGCGGTTGCCCGCCTGATAATTGGCATCGGAGCCTTCGGTAGCCTTTGGCGCGGTGCGGTCCTCTTCACGCTTTCGAGCAGCCTTCAGCCGCTCGTCCAGCGTTTCGATGCGCGCATCCTCGCCAATGGGCGCCCACTCGGATTTGTCGTCGTTCATGCTTCGCCTTATCCTGCCGGGTTACCGGACACGCAAGACGCTGCACGACCGACGCCTGTCCGTCGAGAGCGCCGCCCCCTTAGGCGGGGGTATTCGCTGAGTCAACCAGTCCGGAAGGAGGATGCGGGGAAATGAAATACCCCTCCCCGGCGGACCGGAGAGGGGCGGAATTGCGGGGGTTGCTACGTATGCGCAGGTTTTGCGCGGGGCGCGGGCAATTCGCGTTGCGCATAGGGCAGAGGTTGGCGCGCATCCTTCGGCAGGCTCAGGATGAGCGGGGGCAAAGGGCTTCACCAAAAGGCCCGGTCGTCCTGAGCCTGTCGAAGGATGCGCGCGGCGCGAGCCGGATCAGGGGCAGCGCGAATCCCGCATCGGGGCGCCGGGCCCACGGGTCTGCCACGAACCGTCGGGCGCCTGATACTTTTCCCCCGGCTTCGTCTGCGAGATCAGCAGGCAGGCAGAGGTCAGCGCGTATTCCTCGACGGTGGCGTTGTTGGCCTGCGCCTTTTGCGCATAGACCGCCTTGCGCTTGATGTTGATGTCCTCGATCACGGCACGCAGCGTGGGCGACGGCGCGACCACATAGCCGAGATAGCCGTCCATCTTTTCACCCACCTGCCCGGCGGAACGCGCGGCGGCATAGGCCGGATCGCGCGCCTGAGCCAGCGCAACGCCCGGAAGCGCGGCGGCCAGCAGGCCGGCCAGCGCCATCGTGCCAAGCACCTTGTGTACAATGCGTGCCATCAGAAAATCCCTGCGTTCTTGTCGATCGTCTGCGCGGCATCGCCGGCAAGCCGATAGACCACTTCCTGCTTGATGTTGATGTTCAGCTCGATGACGATCGGCTTGTCCGGCGCCTTTACCGAAATACAGCCGCCCAGCGACGCAACCGCCACCATCGCCCCCATCAACCGCAGCGTCCGCATGGCACGCCGCCTCGATCCGTGTCCGCTCTCCCACATGGATGCAATCGTTGCAGGGTTCGCGGATCGGGTCAATTCATGGTTCCTCATGGCTGTTTTCCGCTGACTGGTGCCTGAATGCCGTTGGCAGGTGGCGTAAAGGAGGATGCGGCCTGACGGCGGACCGCGTGGCCCTGTGCATCGACAAGGCCGAGCTCGCGCGGGTCCTTGACCGTGCTGGGATCGTACATGGATTTGACCGAGGTGATCAGCTGGTAGAACGGCGCGCGGATGTTGACGTTGAACTGGATCGGCAGGTTCGCGATCTGGCGCGTGACGAAGTTCTGCTTCGTGCCCGCGCCCTGCTTCACCCCGCCGAACTTCACGTTGGTGATAATCTCGCCCTCAAGATCGCCGCGCACGCCGATGGTCATGGTCTTGTAGTCCATCGACTTCAGCGCCGAGAACGCGAAGTTCGCCATCGGCGAGAGGTCCTTGTAGGTCAGCGCGCCGACATAGGACACGTTGCCCCCCGGAGGCCGGGAGACGAGGTTTCCGCCTTCGATCCGCCCGCCGTTGGAATCGAACACCAGCGGCAACTGGCCATCGAAGATGCCGGTGGCGGACAGGTTGGAAAGGTCCATCCGTTCAAGGAAACGCGCCGCATCCAGCCCGGCGATGGTGAGCGTATAGCGCCGCGCTTCGGCCACGCCGAGGTGGAGTTCGGTGGGTTCAAGCGCGAGCGTGCCACCCAGGAACGGCCAGACGGCGTTGTTCAGACGAAGCAACTGTCCCGGCAGCATCTGGATATCGACCTTGCCATCGGTCACTTCGATCCCCGGATTGACCGAGGCGATGGTGAGCTGCTGGTGGGGCGCGGTGACCATGCCCAGCAGGTCGGTGAAATGCAGCGTACCGGCCAGACCCTTGACCGGGCCGAACGCGGCGGCGAGATCGAGATCGCTGGTGCCGAAGCGGCCCGAGCTGGTGACGCCGCGTTCGTTCCAGTCGATCTTGCCGGTGCCGTTCACCGTGCCACGGACATTGGCGACGACGCCGAGCGCAAGGCGGGTGAGATCGGCCGGTTGCAGGCCGGAGTTGTCCTTCGTGTCGGTGAAGGTGAGCCCCGCGACATCGAGATCGGCGTGGCCGGTGCCGGTGGCAAGATCGTGGCGAATCAGCGCGCGGGCCACCGCCTGCCCTGTCTTTGGAGCGAACAGCGGGGCAAGCGCGTCTATGCGGTTGTTTGCCAGCGTGAGCGTGGCGTCCTTGCCCAGCAGCCTTTCGAAGCGGGCGGGGTTCTGGCGGTCGGCAAGATCGAAGCTGGTGCCCGAAAGGACCAGCTGGCCGGCGGCATAGCGCCACTGCCCCGCAGCGTTGGTCACATCCATCGGCACGGCGGCGAGGCGCGCCTCCACCCCGCCAAAGCTGCCGGAAAAGTCCTTGCCCAGCCGCGCGACAAGATCGTTGAGGCGAAAGCGCGCGGCCGTGTCCGCCGGGCCGAGCGCAACGTTGAGCCCACGCGCGGTGAGCGTGCCGGGATACGCGAAGCCGACGGCCTGGCTGTCCAGCCGCAGCGGGGTCTGGCCCAGCTTGCCGGAAAGCGCGAGGTTGGCGGTGCCGGCGGCGACGCGCAGGCCGCGCGAATCATTGCGGACGATCGCCTGCCCGGCGACCGGACAGATGGTGAGCGCCTGCGCGTCGAGCATCATCTGGCCCATCACCAGCCGGTCGAAGCGCGGGGTGATGCAGCGGCGATAGAGCGCCAGCGCGCCGGTGCCCGAAAGCGCGCCCTGCACAGGCAGCACGAGGTTCTGCACCGAACCGCCTGGAATCGCGCCGGAAAGCCGCGCGGTGCCGGAAAAGCCGAGCGAGCCGTCGGGCACTTGCGCCACGACCATGTCGGGCACGGCGAGTTCGCCATTCCCCGCGCGATAGGGCGCCATGGCGAGGCGGAACTGCGCGCCGCCGGCGCCCGAACGCTCCATCTGCCCGGTGATTCGCGGAAGTCCGTTGCCGCCGGTGCCAAAGCTGCCGGCAAGGCGCGGGGTGCGCGTGCCATCGCCCGAAAGCTGCACGCGCGAGAGCGTGGCGAGCGCGGCGCCGCTGCCGCCGCGCAGGGTCATCGAGGGGACGACGACCGCCCAGTCCTTGCCCGTGCGGTGGAAGGTCAGGTCGCCGCCCATGCTGCTGCCGCGCTCCTCGCGCGCCAGAGCGGCGCGGACCTGCGTGGCCATGGGGCCCAGCAGGGTGCCCTTGCCCGCCGCCTCGGCCGAGGCAAGCGCGCGGTCGAGCGCGGGGCCGCGACGCAAGCCCTGCCCATCGACGGTGCCGCGAAAATCAAGCGAGCCGAACGAATCGCGGGCGCGCACCAGCCCATCGATGCCGAGCAGCGCGACAGAGGCGCCATCGGCATGGACACCGCCGGCATTGCCCGCCACGCGGCCGGTCAAGGCGCCTTCGCGGAAGGCCAGCGTGGAATCGAGCGCGAGCGTTTCCGCGCCCGCGCTGGCGGTGCGCAACGCGCCGGTGCGCAGCTTGGACCGGGCGACAAGGCCCTTCAGGTCCTTGTCCGCGCGGGCATCGAGATCAAGCGTGGCGGCCTGAAGCGCGAAGCCGGCACCGCAATTCAGCCCATCGAGCCGCAACGGGCCGACAAGCGCGGGCTGTTCCGCGCGGACGGTCAGCTTGCCATACAGCGTGGCGCGGCCGGTGGTGCAGGCGCCCAGCCGCGCCTGCGGGACCAGCGCGGCCAGCGTGCCGGCAAAGCCATCGCGCAAAAGCCCCTGTCCTTCGGCCTTGAACACCAGACGGCCGTGGCCGCTGTCGATCAGGCCGCGCGCATCGACCAGCGACAGGTTCCATGCGGGCAGGCGAAAGGGCTGTGTGGAAGGGCCGCCGAACAGCGCCTTGTCCAGCGCGCCAAAGCTGAGATGGCCTTGCAGCCACGTGCCGTAAACCCTTGGCCGAACGAGCGTGACCTTGTCGATGGTGGGCGCGCCAAGGCCATAGGCAAGGCGCACTTCGGCGCGTTCGATGGTGAGATCGGGGTGGCGCGGATCGCCGACCACGATGTTGCGCAGCACCTCTACCCCGGGGCCGATCGATTCGATCTGGTAGGTGGCGGGCAGGTTCAGCGCGGCGAGTTCGGAATCGATGAAGTGGCTGGCAATGCGGTCGCGCGAGAGCCACGCACCCGCCAGAACCAGCGCGAGCGCCGATCCGCCGGCGATAGCCACGCGCCGCCTGCGCGCGCGGGGCGCGCCGTCGCCGGAAGCCGGCGCTTGCGCCAAATCGGTATCGTCCGCCATCGGCCCCCTTCTTGCGCACCGCCCCGGCTTAGGCAATGCACTGTTGCAACGCGGAAACCGCCGAACGGTGCCCGCAGCGGCAGACAGATGAACGACGAACCCCGACTCTTTCCTGAACGAAAACCCGATGCCCCGGAAATAGTACGGGCCGAAAAGGAGCGCGTGCGCGAAAAGGGGCTGGACCCGTCGGGCCACCGCAGCCGCCTGCGCCAGCGCTTGCTGGAAGGGGGCGACGATGCGCTGGCCGACCACGAGATCATCGAATACCTGCTGATGACCGCAATCCCGCAAAAGGACGTGAAGCCGCTGGCGCGGATGCTGGTGCAGCGCTTCGGATCGCTGGCCGGGGTGTTCAACGCCGACCCGCGCACGCTGATGACGATTTCCGGGATCAAGGAAACCGCCGCCGCCGC
>JBDLVU010000191.1:0-5302 GCA_039804665.1 Pseudomonadota bacterium
ACCAGCCTTCGCCCACCACGAAGCCCACGCGCGCCACTTTGCCCGACGAACTGCTGAAGATTTCGCCGTTGATCGCGGTGGAACGATGCGCCAGCCACAGCACGGCGGGAGCCACCGCTTCGGGCGGACCCATCGGAACGCGGCCCGCGCGGATATCGTCGCGCCAGTCGCCCCCGGCCGTTTCCTTGCCGCCGAAAAATGCATCGCGGTTCATGCGCGTCACCGCCATGGGCGCCACGGCGTTCACGGTGATGCCGGTCCCCGCAGTTTCCTGCGCCAGGCACTTGGTCAAACCGGCCACGCCCAGCTTGGCCGCGCCGTAGTGGGCCAATGTCTCGTTGCCGCCAAAACCCGCATTCGACGTGGTGTTGATGATCCGGCCATAGCCTTGCGCGGCCATGTGCGGCCAGACCGCGCGGCACATGAAGAACGCGCCGTCCAGCGTGACCGATTGCATCGCGCGCCATACCTGATCGGTGATCTCGGTCAGGGGGGCAAAGCTGATGATCCCGGCGTTGTTGAGCAGCACGGTCACCTTGCCGAACGCGGCGATGGCGGCGTTCACCACCGCGTCCGCCCCGCCGGGTTCGGTAATGGAATGGGTATCAGCAATGGCGCGGCCGCCACTGGCCGTGATCTCGTCGGCCACGCCTTGCGCCACCGGCACCGGCTGGTCGCCGCTGCCGTCGGCTTCGGTGCCGATATCGTTGATGACCACGGCGGCCCCGCGCGCCGCGAAAGCGAGCGCATATTCACGTCCCAGCCCGCGCCCCGCGCCGGTGATGATGACGACATCGTCGTCAAACCGCATTTCTCCCATGACGTGAATCCTTATGCTGGAATTTCAAACAGACCCGCGGACCCCATGCCGCCGGCCACGCACATCGATACGACCGCATACCGCGCACCGCGCCGACGCGCCTCGATCAGCGCATGTCCGGAAAGGCGGCTGCCGGTCATGCCAAAGGGGTGGCCGATGGCGATGCCGCCGCCGTTGACGTTCAGCTTGGCGGGATCGATGCCCAGCTTGTCGCGGCAATACAGCGCCTGACTGGCGAAGGCCTCGTTGATTTCCCAGATGCCGATGTCGTCCACGGACAGCCCCGCGCGGTCGAGCAGCTTGGGAATGGCGAATATCGGGCCGATTCCCATTTCCTCGGGCGCGCACCCCATCGATTGAAAACCCCGGAAGATGCCAAGGATGGGTAGGCCTTCGCGCTCGGCGGTGGCGCGGTCCATCAGGATTTGCGCCGATGCGCCGTCGGAAAGCTGGCTGGCATTGCCTGCGGTAATGAAGCGGCCTTCCTTCACGATCTGGCCGTCCTTCCACACCGGTTTCAGCCGGGCGAGGCCTTCCAGCGTGGTATCGGCCCGGATGCCTTCGTCGCTGGTCAGCGTCACTTCTTCCGTGCCGGAAATCGATCCGTCCTTTTCGACGATGTTCTTCAGCACGGTGATCGGCGCAATCTCGTCGGCAAAGCGGCCTTCGCGCGTTGCGGCAGCGGCGCGGAGGTGGCTTTGGACCGAAAATTGATCCTGCGCCTCGCGCGAAACGCCATAGCGTTCGGCCACGATCTCTGCCGTCTCGATCATCGAAATGTAGGCGTGGGGCGATCCCGCCAGCACTTCGGCGGGCTGCGTACGATAGGTTGGCGCATGGGCATTGCGGGTATGGGTGATCGATTCCGCACCGCCGGACAGGCCCACGTCGATGTCTCCCGCGATAATGGCGCGGGCGATATAGGCCAGCGTGGTCAGGCCCGATCCGCATTTGCGGTCCAGCGTCGTGCCCGGAATCGATTGCGGCAGTCCGGCAGCGAACACTGCGGTGCGGGCCAGGTTCGCCCCTTGCGTGCCCCACTGCGTGCCCACGCCGATGGCCACGTCCTCGATCCGCGCGGGATCGATCCCGGCGCGCGCGATGGCGGCGTTCATCACATGCGCGGTCATGCGCGGAGCGTCGGTGTTGTTGAACGCGCCCTTGAAGGCACGGGCAACGCCGGTGCGGGCGGTAGATACGATAACGGCTTCACGCATTGGGGATTGTCCTGAAGTTTGCACGGAGAAAGGCGAGCACTTCGCTGGTGAAGCGCTCACGGAATTCGTGGTGGAGCCAGTGGCTTCCACCCGCGAAGTGACTGATCGAATGGTTCTTTAGCCGGGCGAGCCGGGCCGGGCAGGGCAGGGGAACCCAACTCGCATCGCCGTAAGCCAGCAGCACGGGGCAGGCCGCCGCCTCCAGAATCTCGTCCAGATCGGCGCCGCGCTGATCCTCCGGCGCCCGCCGCCAAACGCGCGGATCGAACTTCCAGCGCCATCCCTTGCCCTGATCGAACGCGGTCGCATGGCGGGCCAGATGGGCGATGGTATCGTGTGAAAGGGTGGGCTGCTCGCGCTGCATCCGCGCGCAGGCGTCCTCCACCGTGGCATAATACCGCGCATCGCGGCCCACCGCCGCTTGCCGGCGCTCGATCCATTGGCGCACGCGCCGGGGATAGGGCACCGGCTGGTTGGCCTCGTCACGCTGGATCGGCAGTTCGATGCACTCGATCCCGGCAAAGGCGGCGACCTTGTCGGGATAGGCCGCCGCAACGCGCAGCCCGATCGCGCCGCCCAGCGAATGCCCGACGATGGCATAGCGCTGCAGGTCCAGCGCCGCAGCAATGTCGGCCAGATCGGCGACATAGGCAGGCAGTCCATAGCCATCGGCACCGGCCCAATCGCTGTCGCCGTGACCGCGCAGATCGGGGGCGATCACGCGGAACTCCGCCGCCAGCGCGCCGGCGATGCGGGCCCAACTGCGGCAATGATCGCGCAGGCCGTGAACCAGCATCACCGCCGGAGCAGACGGATCGCCCCACACGGCCATGTTGATCCGGCGGCCATCAACGAACACCGACAAGGACGCGGGCGAACCGGTCATGCCGGGGCCTGCGCCGCGATCTGGTCGCGCAGCGCGCGGCGCAGGATCTTGCCCGTCGGCCCCTTGGGCAAGTCATCCAGAAAATGCACGGCGTAAGGCCGTTTGTAGCTGGCCAGCAGCTCCTCGCAGCGGTCGTGTATCGCCGATGCGCACACTGACACGCCGGGCCGCAGGGCAACGAACGCGACGGGCACTTCGCCCAGAACAGCGTCCTCTTGCGCCACCACCGCCACCTCGGCCACGCCGCTGACGGCGTAGATCGCTTCTTCGATATCGGCGGGATAGATGTTCTGCCCGCCGCGAATGATCACGTCCTTCTTGCGGTCCACGATGAAGGCATAGCCTTCGTCATCGATGGTGCCGATGTCGCCTGTGTGCAGCCATCCGCCTTTCAGCGCCTGTTCGGTGTCGTTCGGGGCATGGTAATATCCGGCCATCACATTCGGCCCGCGCACCACGAATTCGCCCACGCCGCCGCGCGGCAGCAGTGCGCCGCTCTCGTCCATCACCTCCAGCGCGATGCCGTCCAGCACCCGCCCGATGCTTTTGCCATGCGCCAGTTCGCCCGCGGCATCGCACGTTACGCGGGCCAGCGTGACCAGCGCCGCCGCTTCGGTCAGGCCATAGCCGGTCAGGATTTCCGCATCGGGGCTGGTCGCTGCCAGCACCCGCTGTAACAGCGCCGCCGGAACCGGCGCGCCGCCGGTCATGATCCGCCGCAAGCTGTGCAGCGCGCCCGGCCTCAGTCCCGGATGATCGACGATCTTCTGCAGCATCGTGGGCACGGCAGGCATGAAAGTGCAGCCCTGTCGGCGGATCGCATCGATACACCGCGCCGCATCAAAGCGCGGCAGCAGCACCAGCCGCGCGCCGGTGACCAGCATGGCGTTGATGCACTGGTTCAGCCCGAACGTATTATACAGCGGCAGCGCGCACAGGATCACGTCGTCCGCCGTCAGCCCCAGCCACCCCGGGGTCGCGTCGTAATTCGCCGCAAGGTTCGCCGCCGTCAGCATCACCCCCTTGGACTTGCCGGTGGTGGCGCTGGTGTTCAGCAGCATCGCGATGTCGTCCGGGCCAACCGGGGCCGGATCGCGCACCGGCAAGGCCTGCGCGCGCGCGCCGTCCAGCAGTGCAAAGCCTGGGCAATCCTCCGCCGTCCCGCACAGGATCGCGCTGCGCAAACTGGCGGCAGCGCCGCGCACCGATTGTGGCAGCCGGTCGCGCAAGTCGGCGTGCAGGATCACGAATTCCAGCGCGCAGCTGTCGATGGCGTGCGCCAGTTCGCCCGGTCGATAGAAGATGTTGAGCGGGGAAAACGTCGCGCCCAGCATGAACAGCGCCTGCTGCACCACGATGAATTCAGGCTCGGTGGGAATCATCACCCCTACGCGCGATCCCGTGCTCACCCCCAGATCGCGCAAGGCCCCGGCGGTGAGGCAGGCCCGCTCAGCCAGCGCGGCAAAGCTGATCCGTTCCGCGCCAAATTCGATGGCAATCCGGTCGCCATGCTGCGCTGCCCGCTGCAGCAGATGCCGTGCCCGGTTAAGGTCCTTCTCAGCCATGGATCACCTGTTCGGGAATGCGATAGAACCCCGACGCCGTGCCCGAGAACAGCGCAGCGCGTTCATCCGGCGATGCCGCCGCCGTCAGCCGCTTGAAGGCGTTCCACAGCGTGCGATAAGGATACATAGCCTTGTCGACCGGAAAGTTGCTTTCGAACATGCAGCGATCCGCGCCGAACAAGTCGATGCACGTTTCCACATAAGGACGCCATGCATCGGCCAGCACAGCCGAAGCGGGCGGATGCTCCGCCTCGTGCCAGCGCGCGCCGCACACAATCATGCCGAAGCCGCCGATCTTCACGGTCACGTTGTCGCGCCGGGCCAGTTCGGCCATGTCGCGCTGCCACTGTGCCCGCAGTTCCGCCTCGCGGCCTTCGTACAATCCCACGCCCAGGATGCAGCCGATGTGGTCCAGCACGATCGGCAGGCCGGGCAGCGCATCCGCCATGTCCATCAGCTCGGCGAGCTGGCAATTGTACAGCATCGCGTCATAGCTCAGCCCCATGCGCTGCACCGTCCGCAGTCCGGTGCGATAGGCGGGATCGGCCAGTAATCCTTCCGCCGCCGGGCGCAGCACCACGCCATCGGGAAAGGCGGGATCGCGCGAAACGCTGTGGCGAATACCGCGCAGCGCGCCCCGCGCCGCATCGGCATGGGCCAGCAGCACCTCTTCAACCCCGTCGCCTCTGGTCAGATCGGCAAAGGCCACGATGGCGGCGGCAACGCGGGGCGGGCCGCGCGCCGCTGCTTCCTCTGCGATAGCTGCAACCTTCTCGGTTTCGCCCACCGGCGCCAGATGGTCCGGGCCATCGGT
>JBDLVU010000192.1:0-5258 GCA_039804665.1 Pseudomonadota bacterium
TGCCCTGATTGAGCTGCTTGGCCACGCCGCGCGAACGCTTCACCACCGCATCGATATCGGCGCGGATGTTGTCGGCGGCGAGGCCATAGGCCGCCGCATGCTTCATCTGGTGATAGACTTCGGCCGAACGCAGCAGCGCCTTGGTGGGAATGCAGCCCCAGTTGAGGCAGATGCCGCCAAGGTTTTCCCGCTCCACGATCGCGGTCTTGAGACCCAGCTGCGAGGCTCGGATCGCCGCGACATAGCCGCCGGGGCCGGATCCAAGGACGATGACGTCGTATTGTTCAGCCACGCGAATGCTCCTTCAGGCCTCTCTTGGCCGATGATCTAGCGGCGGGCGCGCATTTGCGCCCGCTCGTCAAAGTGACAGTGCCAGCCCTCAGGCCAGCAGGCCCAGCGGGTTTTCCACCAGGTTCTTGAACGCCTGCATCAGTTCGGCCCCGTCCGCCCCGTCGATGGCGCGGTGGTCAAAGCTGCCGGTGGCCGACATCACAGTGGCAACGGCCAGCGCGCCATCCACGATGTAAGGGCGCTGTTCGCCCGCGCCGACGGCCATGATCATGCCCTGGGGCGGGTTGATGACGGCTTCGAACTGCTTGATGCCGAACATGCCAAGGTTGGAAAGGCTGGCCGTGCCGCCCTGATATTCGTGCGGCTGCAACTTGCCTTCGCGCGCCTTGCCGGCCAGCGCCTTCATTTCGGTGGCGATGGCGGAGATCGACTTGTTGCCCGCGTCGGCGATGATCGGGGTGATCAGGCCGCTGGGCGCGGCAACAGCCACCGAAACGTCGGCGCGCTTGAAGCTGCGCAGTTCGTCGCCCGCAAAGCTGACGTTGCACTTGGGCACGATCACCAGCGCCTTGGCCAGCGCCTTGATCAGCAGGTCGTTGACCGACAGCTTCACGCCTTGCGCTTCCAGCGCCTTGTTCAGTTCGCCACGCAGCTTGAGCAGCGGATCGAGGCGAATGTCGACCGTCAGGTAGATGTGCGGGATCGTCTGCTTGGCCTCGGTCAGGCGGCGAGCGATGGTCTTGCGCACGTTGTTGAGCTTGGTCGCTTCATACGGGATGCCGAAGTCGGGCGTCGACGCGGCAGGCGCGGCGGCCGGAGCCGATGCGGGCGCGGCTGCCGGGGCGGCCGTAGCGGCTGCTGGCGTCTGGCTGGCCACGTCGGCCTTCACGATGCGACCGTTGGGTCCGGTGCCCTTGAGCGAGGCGAGATTGATGCCCTTGTCCGCCGCGATGCGCTTTGCCAGCGGGGTGGCGATCACGCGGTCGCCGGTTGGGGCCGGCGCTGCCTTGGCCGCCGGAGCGGGCGAAGGCGCGGCGGCCGGAGGCGCCGTCTCGGCCTTGGCGGCGGGAGCCGGGGCAGCAACGGCGGCCGGAGCTACTGCCTGAACTGCAACCGGAGCGCTGGCGTCCTCGTCCTCGCCCGCGATCATCGCGATCACGGTGCCCACCTTCACGCCTTCGGTGCCTTCGGCCACGTCGATCGAAACGATCGTGCCCTCGTCCACCGCTTCGAATTCCATGGTCGCCTTGTCGGTCTCGATCTCGGCGATAATGTCGCCTGAGGACACGGTGTCGCCGGCCTTCACCAGCCACTTGGCAAGCGTGCCTTCCTCCATCGTGGGCGAAAGCGCGGGCATCTTGATGGCAATCGGCATGGCGGGCTTTCCGTTCTGGTGTTGCTTTCAGGCGATATGAACCAAATTGGCACTTTTCGGCCGTTTCGGCGTGTGCGCCATTTCGCCATGCTGGTGGCAGGGGTCAAGTAGGTTGCCGCTTGCTCCGCATACGAATTATGCCATTACCGATAAGCGGAAGCAAACAAGCTTCCCATCGGGATGGAGGGCGACATGACGCAGCGGGTCTACCTCGTGATCATGGACGAGACCGACGAGGCCAGTCGCGCCTTGCGCTTTGCCGCGCGCCGCGCGGTGCGCACGGGCGGCACCGTCCACATCCTCGCGCTGGTCGAACGGCAGGAATTCGTGGCTTTCGGCGGGGTTCAGGCCACCATCGAACAGGAAGCACGCGACCGGGCCGAAGTGCTCGCCACCACCGCAGCCGGCAGCCTCGCCAGCGAATCCGGGCTGATACCGGTGATCTCCGTCGGTCAGGGCGACGGGCCGGACGTCGTGCGTGAATATCTTGCCACACATCCCGAAGTTTCCGCGCTGGTGCTTGGCGCGGCCAGCGACGGCAGCCCCGGCCCGCTCACCTCGCACTTCACCGCGCACGCCGGCAACCTGCCGTGCGTGCTGATGATCGTGCCGGGCGGCGCGGACGAAGACCGTATCGACGAAGTGAGCTGAGGCGCCTTAGCGCTTCTTGCCCTGATGACGGACATTGCCGGGGCGGCCGCGCTTTCCGGCAAGGAACTTGCCCTTGTGCTTGGGCTTGTGGTCCATTCGGCCACCGCGCCGCTCTATGCGTTGCACGCCCTCGGCCACGTCGGCGGGTTCGAACTTCAGCGCGCCGGTTAGCGGGTTGGCTTCGGCCAGACGCAGCTTCAGGATCATCCCCATGGCGAATTCTTCGCCACTTTGTTCACCAATCAGGCGTTGTGCCTTCTCGTCATAGCCAAACCGTTCGGCCCCCAGCGTGGATACCGGCACCAGCCCATCGCCGCCCAGGCCGATGATCGTGGCGAACAGCCCGAACTTCTGCACCCCGGTGACGCGCGTATCGAATACCTCGCCCACGCGGCCCGAAAGCCACGCGGCCACATAGCGGTCAATCGTTTCGCGCTCGGCCTCCATCGCACGGCGCTCGGCCACGCTGATCGCCTCGCTCACTTGCGCCAGATCGGCGCGGTCGCGGTCCGACAGGCCCGAGGTCGGCGGCACCGGGCCGCCTGAAACGCGCGGCTGCTCCAGATCATAGGCATCCACCAGCGCGCGGTGGACCAGCAGATCCGAATAGCGCCGGATCGGCGAGGTGAAGTGGGCATAGCTGCCCAGTGACAGGCCGAAGTGTCCGGCATTGCGCGGGCCGTAATACGCCTGCGTCTGGCTGCGCAGCACGGCCTCCATCACCAGCGCCTTTTCCGCCTCGTCGGTCACGTCTTTCAACATGCGGTTGAACAGCGATGGCGTAACCACCTGCCCCAGCGCCAGCTTGCGCCCGAACGTGGCGAGGTAATCCTTGAGCGTGATCAGCTTCTCGCGGCTCGGCGGTTCGTGAATGCGATAGACCACCGGGGCGACCTTTGCCTCCAGCGCCTTAGCCGCCGCCACGTTGGCCGAGATCATGAAGTCTTCCACCACGCGGTGCGCATCCAGCCGTTCACGGATGGCGATTTCCGCGATCTTGCCCTGCGCATCCAGCACCACGCGGCGTTCGGGCAGCTCCAGCTCCAGCGGATCGCGCGCCTGACGCGCCTTTTCCAGCAGGCGCCATGCGTCCCACAGGTTCTGAAGGTGCGGCGCGGCCTCGCCCGCGTCGATCCGGCGCTGCGCCTCTTCATAGGCGATCACTTCGGCGATCCGCACCAGCGCGCGGGTAAAGCGCCATCCGGTCACGCGGCCCTGCGGGTCGATGGTGAGGTGGCAGGCCATCGCGGCCCGGTCCGCACCCGATTTCAGCGAGCAGACATCCGCGCTCAGCACTTCAGGCAGCATCGGCACGACGCGGTCGGGGAAATAGACCGAGTTGCCGCGCTTGCGCGCCTCGCGGTCCAGCTTGCCGCCGGGGCGCACGTAAAAGCTGACATCGGCGATGGCCACGATGGCGCGGAAGCCGCCTTCTCCATCCGGTTCCGCCCAGATCGCATCGTCATGGTCGCGCGCGTCGCTGGGATCGATCGCCACGATGGGCACGTGGCGCAGGTCCTCGCGGTTGTTCTCGCTCAGCGGCAACGCGGCGGCGGCCTGCGCTTCGTCCAGCGTTTCCTGCTGGAAGGCAAAGGGAATGCCGTGCTTGTGGATGGCGATCAGGCTGAAGGCGCGCGGGGCCAGCGGATCGCCCAGAACGTCGGTCACCTTCATCCCTGCGCGCGGGGATCGTCCGGCGGGTTCGGCCAGCACCAGTTGCCCAACCTCTGCCCCGCCCATGTCGGACACCGGCACCGAATTGCGCACGCGCTTGTCCACCGGGGCGAGCCAGCCCTTGCCCGCGCCATCGATCTCGATCACGCCGAGGAGCTGTTCGTTTTCAACGGCCAGCTTCTTCATCGGGTGCGCCACCCAGCCCTTGCCCGCTTCCTCGGTGCGCGCCAGCACACGGTCGCCCTTCTTCAGCGCGGCTTCGCGGCTACGCGCGCGGCCCCGGGGTTGGATCAGGCGGATGCGCGGTGGCGGGCTGGCGTCGTCGGGGTGCCAGCTGTCGGGAATGGCAAGCACTTCGCCGTCGTCGATATCCACCACGCGCAGCACGGTCACGCGCGGCACGCCGCCCATGCGGTGGAACGCGCTGCGGTTGCCGTCGATCAGGCCCTCGTCGGCCATGTCCTTCAGCAACGCCTTCAGCGCGATCTTCTCGGTGCCCTTGATGCCGAAGGCCTTGGAAATCTCGCGCTTGCCCGCCGGCTCGTCGCTGTTGGCGATGAAGTCCAGCACCTGCTGGCGAGTGGGCAGGCCTTGCGGCAGTTTCGTCCTGTTCATCCCGGTCATGTGGTCGCTCGGGCAGCGCTTGGCAACCTAAGGTTTGGCCGCGGGCAAAGGGCTGTGCCATGGCTCGAAGCCGCCGCCGGGCAGTGCCGAGGCAATGGGGCTTTCCGCCCCGTTTGCCGCACGCGCGCTGACGCCAAAGAACCAGTCGTCGCCGCGCACGCCTTGCAGGCGCGCGCTGGTGGCGGCGACGTTGTCGATCACCCGTTCATCCCAGCCCGGCGCATCGGTGCGGCGGCGCCACACGGAATACCCCACCGCACCCGGAACAGCAGCCCAGCTGACGTCGGTGTACGTTTGCACGGCCGCTTTCGTCGCCGCGACCGGCGGCATCGGTGCCATCGCCAGCGCGGCCAGCCCGCGCACGCTCAGCCGCACGACCTTCGCCAGATAGGGAAAGTCCATCTGGTCGATTGTGTCGCCAAACGCCTTGCCGCCTTCGGTGCGAACGTCCTGATGCTGGTGGTCGTAGTTCTCCACCGCCACGGTAAAGCGCACCGCCGGAATCCCGGCGTCCTCGAACGGCAGGTGGTCCCCGCCCCGGCCCATGCGGTCCGCGCGCCAGACCTGCCGCACCTCCAGCCCCGCCGGGTCAGCCTTGCCCAGCCCCGCCAGCCACCGCGAAAGGTTGCGCGAAGGGCTGTCG
>JBDLVU010000193.1:0-5228 GCA_039804665.1 Pseudomonadota bacterium
ATGCGCCTGCGTGCGGTCGTTGTAGTCGCGCTTTTCGTTGACGCAGCGCTTGCCGTACTTGTTGACGAGGATCATCGAATCCCCCGGCAGCACAAAGGTGCCCCAGCCAACGGCGCGGCTGGTCAGCGCCTCGCCCAGCACCACCTGGCTGCGCCATGCATAGCCGAGCGTGCCCATCTTCGCGCCGGCTTCACCCGCCAGCGCGATGAAATCGCCGGTGGAGCCGGGCAGCGCGCAGGCGCCGTAGATATAGGGCTGGTGGACGTTGCACAGTTCCACGTTGTGGGCATAGCCGCCGGTGCCGAAGACGACGCCCTTGGTGGCCCTGACGCGCAGGGTCTTGCCCTTTTGCACGGCTTCGACGCCGATCACGCGGCCGGTGCCGTCCTTGAGGATTTTCGTGACGCGGGTGTTGAGCAGCACCGGCACGTTCTTGGCCTTGACGAAATCGATCAGCTGGCGCGCGATGGAGCCGCCGCCCGAACCCGAGCCGGACCCGACCGAGGGTTCCAGCGTGCGGCCGGTCGGCACCTTGTTTTCAGGCAGGTGGTCGGCATAGTCGGGCGCGGGCTGGTCTACCTGAAACATGCGGAACTGCTTGAACTGCACCGCATCGATGCTGCGCAGGTGGTCGATTGCGTCGCTGCCGTGGTCGTAGAATGCCTCGACCGTCCTGTAGCGCGTTTCGTCCAGCCCCAGCGTGGGGCTTTCGGGATTGTACTGGCGCGGGAAGCCATAGCGGACGGCGTATTTCAGCGCGTCTTCCTTCTTGTCCTCGATGCCCTGCTGCTTGAGGATGAAGTTGTTGAAGATCCACGCGACGCCGCCCGATTTGGCGGTGGTGCCGCCAAGGATCGGCATCTTTTCAAGGATCATCACGCGCGCGCCCTGGCTGACGGCGGTGGCGGCGGCTGAGCCTGCCGCCGCGCCGCTGCCCACGCACAGCACGTCGGTTTCATGGTCCCAGCCGGGTTCGGCCGCCTGTGCCTGCGCGCCGGTGGCGAGGCCCCCCGTGGCCGCAGCCGCAGCCGCGACGCCCGCGCCCGCAAGCACGCGGCGCCGGTCGATCCGCTGTGTTGTCATCGGTGTTTCTCCCATCCCGTGTTCTGTTCTGCATTCAGGGTGGCATGCCACCCTTTGGCCCCCTTCCTCACGCACGAGGGAGGGAGCCTTTGGTCAGGGCGTCAGCGTCGCCCTTCGATGTAGTCGTTGATCACCTCGTGAAAGCGGCGGATGCGCGTTTCCTGTTCGGCAAGGTAGGCGTCGTCATGGCCCAGCGAATGCAGGCCCTGCTGCTGTGTCACCGCCACTTCCAGATCCTGGATCAGGAAGTCGCCCTGCTTGATCTCGGCGGTATAGGCGTCGAAATCGCCGGTCTGGTGTTCGGCATCTTCCCACGGGCGCAGGCCATAGATCGTGGGGATCTGCTGGCCTTCGATCTCGGGCGAAAGATACCAGTAGTCGAAGGTCGACCAGTTGGGATCGTCCACGTCGGGTTCGGTGCGGAACACGTGCAGCCCTTCGGGCGTGCCGGTGATGGTGAAGTTGGGGAAGCAGGTGTGATGGAACTGGTCGGTCAGTTCATCGTCGCTCAGCTTGTCGAAATGGGTGAAACCGCGCGCCGGCCCCAGCGTGCGCCGGGCCTTCTGCAGGGCGATGCGGCCTTCCTGCGCGCGGCCTTCGAACGCGGCGGGATCGATGTCCCATTCCTTCAGCACTTCGGCCCACAGCGGCTTGATCTGCTGCGCATCGAGATAGCGGCTGGAGGGCTGGAGCTTTTCGATCATGCGGTTGTGCCCGGTGGGGTACATTTCGAAGATCGTGGTGGAATAGTGATCGTCGATCATCCCTTCGAACTGCGGATGCACCGAGGGGATGTGGTAGCTTTCGTTGAAGTTGTCCGACGCGAACTTCCAGTTGGTGTTCACGCGCAGCGTGCGCCACACCACGCGCTTCCAGTTCGCCAGATCGCGGTTCTTCAGCAGATCGGGGATGGGATGGAGGTATTCCTCCAGCGGCACCGCGTTGGGATCGAAGCTGTAGAAGATGAAGCCGCCCCACGTTTCGCAAGGCACTTCCTTCATGCGCAGCGTGGCACACGGGCTGCCCTGGCGGAAATCTTCCTCGTCCTGAACCCAATCAAGCGCGCCGTTGATGTTCCACTTCCAGCCGTGATACGGGCAGGTGAAGTGTTCGGCCACGCCGCCTTCGGCGGTGGAGACAAGGCGGTTGCCCCGATGGCGGCACACGTTGTGGAAGGCGCGGATGCCGCCGTCCTTTTGCCTGACCACGATGACCGACTGGCGCAGGAAGTTGTGGGTGATGAAATCGCCCGGCTCTTCAAGCTGCGAAGTGCGACCGGCGACATGCCAGACGCGCTTCCACATCTTTTCCCATTCCTTGTCGGCAAAGTCCTTTGACCAGTAGCGATCGCCGGTGATGGCATCGCCACGGCACTTGGGGAATTCTGCTTCGGGGCTGGTGGGATAGGTCGCAGTCGGATTGGGGATCGCAAGATAGTCAGCCATTGGCTTCTCTCCGGTACGGCCCCCCATCTCCCCATCCGGAAGGGCCCAGAAACGATCGATTTTTTTATTTTTCGAGAACTGTTTACTTGGCGTTGTCCAGCGTGCCCGACAGCGGCAGCAGGAAATCCATGGTGTACTTCGTGGCCTTCCAGCCCGCCGCGGTACGCGCCACATCGAAATAGTAGCGGCCATTCACGGTCACGGCGCGGCCGTCCTTGCCCACGCCCATGCCGATCACATACGCGCGGATCGAGGCGGTATCGCCAGCATAGGCGGTGATGGCGAAGTTGGTCAGGTAGTGCGCGTGGTGCGCCATGTTGGCGAGCACGTTGGTGAAGAAGGTGCGGATGCCATCGTGCCCGTGCAGCGCGGCAAGGCCGATGCCCGAAAGATCGAACACGGCATCTTCGGTAAAGACGTCGCAAATGGCGTCGATGCTGTCCATCCGGTCGACCGCGTCGGCATAGGCGATCAGCACGTCCTGGATGGCGAAGCGGTCTTCAATCGGGCACTGGATGGTCATGACTGGTCAGGTCCTCTCGCGCCCCCGCAATTGCGGTGGGCCGTCATTCAGGGATCAGGCGGGAAACAGCTGTCGGATCGGGTCGGTCACGCCGTCCCAGCCTTGCGCGGCTTCGGCAATGCGGCTGAAGGCTGCGGACTGGCTGGCGTCCTGCTCCACGATCTCGATCATGCAGCCGATGGTGGCGGCGGTATCGACATAGCAGAAGCGCATGGCGCCAAACTTGCCATCGATGGCGGCGATGAAGCCCTGATCGATGTAGCGCTGGCGCGTGGCGTCATAATCGTCGGTGTAGATGCAGAAATGGTGGAAGCCCGTTTCCCCCTTCGCGATGGTATCGCGATAGGCGCTGGGATTGTCGCAATGCTGCTGGATCAGTTCAATCTGCGTGCCGCCCGACTGGGCCAGCGCCACCGAGAAATCCAGCCCCTGCGAAGGCGTGCCGCGATAGGTCGCTTCGGCCAGCTGGATGTGCGGCACGATAAAGAACGGGCCGATCCCGGTGGTGGCAATCCACGCCCGGGCGGCGGCTTCAACGTCATCGACGATGAAGGCCGCCTGCATCAGGTGCGGACCAACCTGTCCGGGAATGACCGAAAGCGAGGTTGGTCCGCTCATCAGCATCAGTCCTTGTTCAGCACGAAGTCGTTGAGGCGTTCGTGGAAGCGCTGGATGCGCTTTTCCTGGCCCGGCAGCAGGCAGCCCTTGAACCCGCGAGAGTTCAGGCCCTGCTGCTGCGTGGTGCCGATCGACAGGTCCTGATCGGCCACGTAGCCCACCGAAACGCCGTCGCCATAGACCGAGTGGCGATGGATGGCGTCGTGCCTGAACGGGGCGCGGCCGACCGGGGTGTCGATCTCGGTCATGCCCTTGATCGGCGGATAAAGGCACCAGTGCTGGAACACGCACTTTTCGGGGTCCGTTGGGTGCGGTTCGGTGCGCAGGATCTGGCACTGTTCGGGCGACATGGTGATGGTCAGGTTGGGGAACAGCGTGCAGTGGAAATAATCCACCAGCTGCTGGTCGGTCATCTCGGAGTAGTCATACCCGCGCTCGGCGCCCTTTTCGCGCTTCGCCTTGATCACCGCATCGCGGATGTCGTTGGTGCGGCCGCGATATTCCTTGGGGTCGATGCCCCATGCCTCGGCCGCTTCATACAGGCCCGGGGGCACGTCGCCGCTGACGTAGTCCTTGCGCGTGGTGGCCTGGTGGCCGATCATCCACATCGAGTTGTGGCCGCTCTCGTACATCTCGAACAGCGTGGTCGGCAGGCCGTCGTTGATGAAGGTCGACAGCTCCGGGTGAATCGTCGGGAGATGGTAGCTCTCGTTGAAATTGTCGCGGATGATCTTCCAGTTGAAATCGGCATCCGCCGACATGTGGAGAACGCGAATCCAGTTTTCGAGGCCGTAATTCTTGGCCCAATCAACACCACGGTCAACTCGCTGGGCTCGATGGGCATCAGCGTCATCACCCTGGCTGCAGTTGCGCTCTTCCTAACTCGCACCCGAATCGGTAAGGCAACTCGCGCCGTCTCCGACAACGCCGCATTGGCTGCCTCTACCGGCATCGATGTCGAGCGCATCATCCGAATCGTTTGGGTGGTCGCCGGTGCACTTACCGGTCTCGCCGGAATCCTCTACGGTCTGCAGTTCCAGGCCAACTGGATGACCGGTTTCCAGATCCTATTGCTGTTGTTCGCAGCGGTAACCCTCGGTGGTCTCGGTACCGCTTTGGGTGCAACCGTTGGCGCGCTCATCATCGGTATGGTCGTCGAGGTTTCATCGCTGGTCATTCCAACCGACCTAAAGTACGCCGCCTCACTAATCATCTTGATTTTGGTTCTTCTGGTTCGCCCTCAGGGTGTTCTGGGCAAGAAGCAGAGAATCGGCTAAGGGAGACAGATCATGGATTGGCTAAACATTGGCAACTTGGCGCTGGGTGAGCTCTTCAGCCCATTCACCGCCACATTCATCCTCTGCGCACTTGGTCTTTCGGTGCACTTTGGCTACACCGGCTTGCTCAACTTTGGCCAGGCCGCGTTCGCTGCCGTTGGTTCATACGGCATGGCAATCTCGGTTCTAACCTTTGGCTTGCCACTGTGGGCCGGCGTAATCATTGGCCTCTTGGCATCGGCAGTTTTTGCCCTTGTGCTTGGTGTGCCAACGCTACGCCTT
>JBDLVU010000194.1:0-5203 GCA_039804665.1 Pseudomonadota bacterium
GCGTGCGCCTGCTGGACCGCTACGTACGCGACGTGCTGGAGGGCTGAGGCAGTTCCATGCCGAAGATGCGGCGCAAGTCCGATCTGCCGACGAAGATTTGCGCCGGATGCGGCCTGCCGTTCAGCTGGCGCAAGAAGTGGGAGCGGGATTGGGACAGCGTGAAGTTCTGTTCCGACCGCTGCCGCAGCGGAAAGGGGAAGGCCGCCTGATGCGCGTGGATTTCTATCAGCTGACGCGCGATCCGGCCGAGCTGGTGCTGCCGCTGATCGCGCGCAATGCGCTGGGCGCTGGCGAGCGGCTGCTGGTGGTGTCCGAGGACGAGGACCAGCTGGCGCGGATCGGCGAACAGCTGTGGAGCCGCCTGCCCGAGACGTTCCTGGCGCATGGCCGCGCCGGGGGGGCGCACGATGCGCGCCAGCCGATCCTGCTGAGCGACCGCGTGGAGGCGCCCAACGGCGCGCGGTTCATGGCGCTGGCCGATGGCGTGTGGCGCGACATGGACGGGGCGGAACGCGTGTTCCTGCTGTTCCCGCCCGACCGCATCGACGATGCGCGTGGATGCTGGCGGATGCTGGGCCAGCGCGGCGCGGATGTGGAGCGCAAATACTGGCGGCAGGACGGCGGAAAATGGCGCGAAGGGCCCTGATCCGTAATCTTGCGGTGCAGCACAAACCCGGCTAGGGGCGCGGCCAACAAGAATCCCATACTTCGCAAGGAACACATCATGGCGGTTACCCGCACCTTTTCGATCATCAAGCCCGACGCCACGCGCCGCAACCTGACCGGCGCCGTCACCAAGATGCTTGAGGAAGCGGGCCTGCGCGTCGTTGCTTCGAGGCGCATCCACATGAGCCGCGAACAGGCCGAAGGCTTTTATGCCGTGCACCGCGAGCGTCCTTTCTTCAACGATCTGGTTGAATTCATGATCAGCGGCCCGGTGGTGGTGCAGGTGCTGGAAGGCGAAAACGCCATGCAGCGCAACCGCGACATCATGGGCGCGACCAACCCCGCCAACGCCGAGCCGGGCACGATCCGCAAGGAACTGGCCGAATCGATCGAAGCCAACACTGTTCACGGTTCGGATTCGGATGAAAACGCCGCGATCGAGATCGCCTATTTCTTCAAGCCGGAAGAAATCGTCGGCTGATCCTTCGCGCTGAGCGAAACCGAGAGGGGCCGGGGCAGCAATGCCGCCGGCCCTTTTCTTTTGCATGCCCGCCACGGCGGTTTAGCATGGCGCGGAAAGGGAGAGCGCCATGCTGGGAATGGGTGACGGGTCGTGTCCGTTCGAGTTCAATTTCGATCCCGCCACGTTCAAGGTGGGGGACATGGTCAGCTATCGCGTGACGGGCAGCCTTGAAGGGATGCCGTTCGTGGGCACGCTGCTGGAAGTGCACGACGATCACGTGGTGATCTCGCCGGGGGAAAGCGATCCCGAGGCGCGCTATCGCGCCACGCGTGAAAGCCGGCCGGTGGTGGACGAGAGCGAGATCTAGGCCGCGGCGTCTAGGCGACCTGGGGCCGGCTGGCGTACCAGCGGTCGAGCATCAGGGCCATGACCGCGATTGCCGCGAGGCCGAGCAGGATCGGCAGGCGGAAGCTGGCGCCTGCCCCCAGCAGCGCGGCGGTGATGAGACAGGCGGCGGAGCAGCCCAGATCCCAGCCGCCTTCGGTCGCCATCGAAAAACGCAGGACGCAAGGCGAACTGCGCGCCATCGCGTAAAGCGGGGCGAGCATGGCGGTGGCCGTCATCGGCATGACCAGTGCGCCGAGCGCGGTGGCGACGACCGCAAGCAGCGGGTGAGCAAAGGCCACGCCCTTTACCGCCAGCGCCAGCGCGGCGGCGCCATAGGCGATGGCCAGCGAATGGCGGGGGTGGCCTGCGTCGATCAGGCGCCCGACGAGCAGGCTGCCGGCGGCGGCGGCCACGCCCGCCACGGCAATAGCCCCGCCCAGCGCATCGAAGTGTTCGCCAAGCGACGCGAACAGCGCAAGGTTCCAGACGACCAGCGCGCAGCCGCTGTGGAACCCTTCGTTGAAATAGAGCCGGCGGGCATGAGCGGCGACCTGTGGATCAAGCGCGGCTTCGGGTGCGACGGCGGGGTTCGGCGCACCGAGCAGCGGCAGCGCGGCGGCCAGTTGCAGCGCGGCGATGACAAGGAACGCGGCGAGCGGACCGGCATGGGCCAGCAGCAGGCCGCCGGTGGCCGGGGCGACAATGCCCACGACCGCGCTGGTCGCCTGTTGCACGCTGACCTGCCGGCCGCCGCGTTCGCTGTCGGTCATCGCGGGCATGAAGGCGTGCCACGCGGTCCAGTACAGCACGCTGCCAAGACCGCTGACGGCAAGGAACAGCGCCAGCAAGGGGCCGATGCCGGTGATGAAGGGCAGCAGCGCGAAGCTGGCCGCGCGGATGGTGACGCCCGTGAGCAGCGTGGTGCGCAGGCCGTGGCGCCGGGCCAATGGCAGCACGCCGCCGCGCAGGGCGAAACGCGACAGCAGGATCAGCGCGAAGCTGGCCAGCGCCGCCGGATAGCTGAACCCGCGCGAGACGAGGAAACCGGCGATGAAGATGCCGCCGCTTGCCTCGACGAAGGATTGCATGCCGGCGTGCAGGTAGACGCGCCGAAGGGGGGAAAGAACGGACATGGGGCGAGGCCAGCCATGCGGCCGGGCCAAGGTCAAGCCGAATAGCTATCCGGCGTGCGTGACCAGGTCCGAGAGGCAGCGCGAATAGAGCTGGTGTTCGGCAAACAGCACGCGCGCGGCAAGGGCATCGCCGTTGTCGCCGGGCAGGATCGCCACAGCGATCTGGCCGAGGATGGGGCCGTCATCCAGTTCGGGGGTGACGAGGTGCACAGTGCAGCCGCCGTGGCTGTCGCCCGCCTCGATCGCGCGTTCGTGGGTGTGCAGGCCCTTGTACCTGGGCAGCAGCGACGGGTGGATGTTGAGCATCCGCCCATCCCAGCGCGCGACGAATTCGGCCGAAAGGATGCGCATGTAGCCGGCGAGTGCGATGAAGGTGGCGCCGGCCTTGTGCACTTCGGCTTCCATCAGTGCGTCGTGTTCGGCGCGGGGGATGCCCTTGTGCGGCAGGCAGAAGGTGGGCACGCCCTCTGCGGCGGCGAGCTTCAGCCCGCCGGCATCGGGGTTATTGGAGAGGACGAGCGCGATTTCGTACGGGCAGGCGGCAAGGCGGCTGGCGTAAAGCAGCGCGGCCATGTTGGTGCCGCTGCCCGATACGAAGACGGCGACCTTTGCCTTTTCAGCCAAGGTGCGTGGCTTCCCACGATTCGCGCGCGGACCAGGTTTCTGCACTGCCGGTGACGGTGCAGCCCTTTTCGCCCGCGACGATTTCGCCGATGCGGAAGACGGTTTCGCCAGCCGCGCCAAGATCGCGTTCCAGCTGCGCCGCTTCATCGGGTGCAACCGCGAGCACCATGCCGATGCCGCAGTTGAAGGTGCGCGCCATTTCGGCGGGCTCGATGTTCCCCTGTGCCTGCAGGAAGGCCATCAGCCGGCTCTGTTCCCACGAATCGGCATCGATGCGCGCGTGCAGGCCGCGCGGCAGCACGCGGGGCACGTTTTCCAGCAAACCGCCGCCGGTGATGTGCGCGAGGGCATGGATTCGGCCGGACCGGATGAAAGGCAGGAGGCTCTTCACGTAAATGCGGGTCGGTTCGATCAGGTAGTCGATCAGCAGGCGTTCGTTGTCGAACAGCGCGGGGCGTTCGAGCTTCCAGCCCTTGTCTGCGGCAAGGCGGCGGACGAGCGAATAGCCGTTGGAATGGACGCCCGAGGAGGCGAGGCCGAGCAGCACGTCGCCCGCTGCGACGCGATCCCCGGTCAGCTGTTCGCCGCGCTCCACCGCGCCGACGCAGAAGCCGGCGAGGTCGTAATCGCCATCGGCGTACATGCCCGGCATTTCAGCGGTTTCGCCGCCGATCAGGGCGCAGCCGGCGATTTTGCAGCCTTCGGCGATGCCGGCGACGACACGCTCTGTCACGCCGTTGTCGAGGCGGCCGGTGGCGAAGTAATCGAGGAAGAAAAGCGGTTCCGCGCCCTGCACGATCAGATCGTTGACGCACATGGCGACAAGATCGATGCCGATGCGATCATGCCGGTCATGATCGATGGCGAGCTTCACCTTGGTGCCCACGCCATCGTTGCCGGCGACCAGCAGCGGGTCCTTGTAACCGGCGGCCTTCAGGTCGAAGAAGCCGCCAAATCCGCCCAGTTCGGCGTCGGCGCCGGGGCGTGCGGTGGCCTTTGCGAGGGGGCCGATAGCCTTTACCAGCGCGTTGCCGGCCGCGATGTTCACGCCGGCCTGTTCGTAGCTGTAGCTCTTGGGCTGAGTCTGTTCGTCGGATGCCATGCAGGGGCGCCTAGCGCTTTCCTGCTTGGATTTCCACTTGCCTTTGGGCAAAAGCGCGCGAGCATGGCCGGTGATCCACAACCGGCGCGATCTGGAGTTCCCTTGGCCGTTCTGCGCATGACCCGGATGAAGCTGCCGAACCGCTTCGGAATGATCGCTGCCGGTGCATTGGCGCTCGGGCTGGGTGGGGCGGTGCTCTATGCCCAGATCGAGGGCGACCGCGGAATTGCGCCCATCGCCAGCAACGGCGATTTCGAGGTGACGGGCATCGAGGTCAACACCACGGGCAAGAACGCCGACGAGGCGCGCTCCGCCGGCTGGCGCGAGGCGCAGCGCAAGGCTTGGGAAAAGCTGTGGTCCACCAATGGTTTGGGTGGTGGTGCGGCGCCGGCGCTGGATGACGGCACCATCGAACCCCGCCTGCGTCTGATCCGCCCCACCGAGGCCAGCACAGTCCCGGCCAAGATCATGGAGGACACAAACTGGCTCGAGGCCGACCGCGCGGCCTTCACCGCCGTCTGGACTGCCGAACTGGCCGAGGTGCCCGAGTTTACGGAAACCACGCTGCACATCGTCGCTGGCCTTCTGCTGCCGATCTGGAAGCAGCTGCCACAGGACGAAACCCGCGTCTACCGGCTCCAAACCGATGACGGCCAACGCATCGTCGGCCGCCGTGTCTCACCCGCCTGGGTCGCGACCACGCTGGCAGATGACGCGCCGAAGCTCAGTGCAGCGCAGGTCCATGCCCTCGTTCTGGAAGGCAAGACCGTGGTGCGGCTGGCTGAAGGAATGGAGTTGCACCGGTCTCGGGTCATGGGCGTGAACCGG
>JBDLVU010000195.1:0-5168 GCA_039804665.1 Pseudomonadota bacterium
CGCTGGTGCTGGGCGGCGTGGCCGCGCATTGGTGGGATGCCGGCCATGCGGCGGGCAGCGCGCTCAAGGGCTGGCAGTTCGCGTTCCTTGTCGCGGCGGCGCCGGGCTTTGTGCTCGCGGGCTTCCTGTGGCGGCTGCGCGAACCCGAACGCGGCGCGATGGACGGCATCGCCACACCGGTCGATCCTGCACCGTTCCGCGCCAGCCTGACCTTGCTGGCATCGGTAACGCCCGGCTTTCACTGGGCGTCGCTGCGCCGGGGCGGCGCGGCGCTGGTCGGGCGCAATGCGCTGGCGCTGGTGGTGATCGTGGCGGCGATGGTGGGGCTGACGATGGTCAGCAACGCGCTTTCGCCGCGCCCGCCGATGGAACTGGCGGGGCTGACGATCAATCCGCACGCATTGCAGTGGACGGTGATCGGTATCGGCCTGCTGGTGATCGTGAACCTTGTGCAGGGGCTGACGCTGTCGGACCCGCAGGCCAGCCGGGTGATCCGGCACAGCCCCACGCTGATCATGTGCATCGCGGTGGGCGCGCTGCAATCGGCCATCAATTATGGGATGATGGCGTTCAACCCCAGCTTCATGATCCGCACCTACCATATCTCGATGCAGGAAACGGCGCTGAAGTTCGGGCTGCTTTCGGCGGGCATGGGCATCGTCGGGCCGCTGGCGTGGGGTCCGCTGTCGGACGCCCTGCAAAAGCGCTTCCCCGGCAGCGGGCGCGCGGGCGTGGCGCTGTTCGCGATGGGCGTTTCGCCGATCATGTCGTTCTGGGTCTATATGGCGCCGACTTCGGACGCGTTCCTGTGGCGTTTCCTGCCCTACAGCTTCGTGCTGACCGGCTGGCTGCCGCCGCTTTACGCGATCATGTACGATCAGGTTCTGCCGCGCATGCGGGGGCTGACGGCCAGCCTCTATCTGCTGGTCATGACGATCCTGGGGCTGGGCGTGGGGCCGTATGTGGTCGGGCTGCTGTCGGATGCCACGGGCAACCTGCGGATGGCGATGCTTTCGCTCAACGTGGCGGCGATCCCGATCGTGGTGCTGATCCTGCTGATCGGCCGCCGTGCGCAGCGCGACGAGGCGGCGCTGATCGCGCGCGCGGCGGCTTAAAGGGGCCGCGCGCGGGCAGGGCGGGTCAGAGGACCCGCCACACCCACAGCTTGATGCCCAACGGATATCGCGCGCCCGAGCAGATGAAGATCGAGCGGTTCATCCATTCATACGGGCCTTTGGGCGCGATGAATTCGGGCACCGTGCGGAAATAGTATTCCGCCGGGTCCACCACTTCGCCTGCGGCAAGGCGCTGCATCACGTCTGGCGGGCCGTGGCGCAGGCCGCGATTGCGGATCTGGATGACCACGCCATCGTCCGTTTCGATGGCATAGATCTCGTCGGCCACGGTCACGCCATCGGGGCGGGTCAGCTGCCAATCGGCGGCATTGCCGACCAGCCTGCCCTTGATCAGCGGGCCTTCCACCCGCCCGCCGCCAACGATGGGGATGATCCGCCGCGTGCCATCATAGGTTTCCCCAAGGCTGCGCGGCGGCTCCAGTTCGCCGGTGGCCTCGTACACGAATTCGAGGCCGGGCTTGATCATGCGGCCATCGCCGTCTTTGCGAGGCCAATCTCTTCGGCATTGGCCCAGTTGCCATGCAGGCCAAAGCGCAGGCGGATGGGGATGTTCACCGTGGCGAGCGGGCCTTTCTCGATATCCAGCGCATCGAAGATCAGCAGGTCGCTGCGGTGATCGTCCAGCCGGTTGCACACCTGCACGATCCAGCCGTCGCCCTCGGGCGCATCCTTGGCGCGCGGCACGAAGCACGGTTCCTGCAACGAACTGACCGGGCCGCACCACCAATGCTGTTCCTTGCCGGTTTCAAGATCCTTGAGGAACAGGCAGTTCATCAGCAGGCCGCCGGCGCTGCCGCCGCGCAGCTCCACCGGGCGGCGCATGTCCATTTCCAGCCCCCAGCCATAGCGGGTCTTGCGGCCGGTGAAGCGGTCGTCGATGCGGGGGAATTCGCTGGCCGTTTCGGTCAGCGGCACAATCGCGTCGAATTCGTCGCCGTTGCTGGCCATGTCCACCACCCAGTCGGTCAGGTGGCTCATCGCCTCCCGCCCGTTGAACGGCGCGCCGTGCACATCGGGGAAGAAGGGGAACATGTTGTTCTTCGCCTCGGGCACGATGAAGTGGATCTTCGTGCCTTCCTGCCAGGCGTTGAGCACGTGTGAGGCAAAGCAGTTGTCGCGCTTGAACCAGCGGATGTCGGCGTCGGTCACGCCATCACGGCGCGGAATGATGCCCAGGTGCACCGGCATCGTCGT
The DNA here is from genome assembly GCA_039804665.1 of Pseudomonadota bacterium. Classification (GTDB taxonomy): domain Bacteria; phylum Pseudomonadota; class Alphaproteobacteria; order Sphingomonadales; family Sphingomonadaceae; genus Novosphingobium. The sequence continues at coordinate 2,331 of JBDLVU010000195.1, forward strand.
GTCGAAGCCGAAGTGCGGCAGGCCCTTTTCCAGCCGTTCCCAGCTGCCGATGGACGGCACGATGTGCAGCACGAGGTAATCCTCGGTCACGCCGAAATCGTGCATCATGCAGTAATAGGGCACCTTGAACCACACTTCGCGCACCAGCGTGCCGTCGGGCGCCACTTCCATATAGGTGACGTCGTCGGTGCACAGGCCGCTGGCGGCATAGCCGATGGCGATCATGTTGCCGGTCTTCGGATCGATCTTGGGGTGCGCGGTAAAGGTCTGGCCGGTCATCTTGCCGCCGAACTTTTCGAACCCGAAGCTTTCCATCGTGGCCGGGTCCATCAACAGCGCGGGGCTGTCTTCCTTCATCGCCCACAGCTTGCCCGCAAAGATGAAGGCGTTGGTGTTGGCGGTGGAGCGGATCTCGCCCTTCACGCTTTCGTCATCGGTCAGCGGGTTGCGATAGGCGCCGAACAGGCCCTTGCCCGCTTCGTTTTCCAGCTTCCACTTGTCGGTCTTGGCCCAGCGCTGGCGGAAGTCGACCTGCCCGTCGTGGATGTGGAAACGGGTGATCATGCCATCGCCGTTGAAGGCAATATCGTCGCCCAGCCGGGGCGGGAATTGCGGGTCTGGCTGAACGCGGTAAAAGGCGCCGTTCATCTCGGGCGGAATCGTGCCTTCGTGGGCCAGGTCGGCAATGTCCGCCTCGATCCGCGACGGCGTGTTGAACCCCGTGAAACTGGGGCTCGACGGGAATTGAGACATGGCATCCTCCTTGTCATGTTCTGCCGGTCATGTTCTATGGTTACGTTTGTAAGGCTTACTAACGAATAGACAAGCAGGTTCGGAAGGCGGGGCATTGATCAAGGACAAATTCGCGGACGCAGTGGCACCGGCCCCCCCTGAGGGTGTGGATGCCGACGTCGGCGCGATCAACGATATTCTGGGTTTCCACATCCGGCTGGCGCACGGCGCGTGCCTGCGGCACTTTACCGAGACGTTCACCGATCTCGACCTGACGCAGAAGCAGGTCTCGGTGCTGTGGCTGGTGGACGATCATCCGGGCATCGCCCAGACCGATCTTGCCCAGCGGCTGCGCATGGACCGCGCCACCACGATGGCGATCATCAACCGGCTTCAGGCCAAGCATTTCCTGCGTCGTGACCGCTCCGACAAGGATGGGCGCAAGCAGGCATTGTTCCTTGAACCGGCGGGCGTGGCCATGCTGGCGCGCGCCAAGCAGGCCATCGGCGAACACGAAGCATGGGTGAAAAGCCGCTTTTCCGACAAGGAAGTGAAGCTGCTGATCGATCTCCTGGCCCGCATTCACGAGTAGCCAGAGCGCGAAAACCGCTATAAGTGATAACAAAGCGGCTTTGGGAGAGGGCCACCAGATGCAGATTGATCCGCGTTCCGTGATCGAGGATACGCCGATGGGCGTGCGCCAGTGGATCGCCGTGATCCTGATGATCGCGCTCAATGCCCTCGACGGGTTCGACGTGCTGTCCAGCGCGTTCGCATCGCCTGGTCTTTCCAAGGAATGGGGCATTCCGCGCGATGCGCTGGGCGTCATGCTTTCGGCCGAACTGGTGGGCATGGGCTTCGGCTCGGTGCTGCTGGGCGGGATGGCGGACCGTTATGGCCGCAAGCTGACCATGCTGGTCTGCCTCGTGGTGATGGCGATCGGCATGTATCAGGCCCATGCGGCGGCCAGCCTCACCCCGCTCACGCTGTGGCGCTTCCTGACCGGCATCGGCATCGGCGGCATGCTGGCGGCGACCAACGCCGTGGTGGCGGAAATTTCAAGCAAGGCCAGCCGCAGCATCGCGATGGCGCTGTATGTCATCGGCTATCCTCTGGGCGGCGTGATCGGCGGCTTCATCGCGCAGCGCTGGTTGCTGGTGAATTTCGACTGGCGCGCGGTGTTCCTGTTCGGCGCGGTGGTCACCGCCGCGCTGATCCCGCTGGTCATGCTGCTGGTTCCCGAAACGCCCGCCTATTTCGCGGCCCGGCGCCCGGCCGATGCGGTGGAACGGATCAACCGTGCGCTCCGCACCTTTGGCAAGCCGGCGATTTCGGCGTTGCCGCCTGCGTCCACCGCGCAGGACAAGCCGAAGGTGACGGACATCCTCACCAACCCGCGCCTGCGCCCGGTCACGCTGCTGCTGGCGTTCGGCTACATGTTCCACACCATCACCTTCTACTACATCCTGAAGTGGGCGGTGAAGATCGTGGCCGACGCCGGCTTTACCCAGCCCGAGGCGGCCAGCACACTGACGTTCGCCAATGTCGGCGGGGCATTGGGCGGGTTCCTGTTCGGCTTCCTGATGCAGCGGTGGAAGATCAAGGCGCCGACAGTTGCCATGCTGGTGCTGGGCGTTGTCGCGGTGGCCACATTCGGGCTCGGGTTCCAGACGCTGTGGGGCTGGCGCGCTGCCGCCTTTGCCGCGATGTTCTGCACCAATGCCGCGATCGTGGGGTATTATGCGGCCTTTGCGCTCGGCTTCCCCGCCTATGCGCGGGCGACGGGCACCGGCTTCGTGCTGGGCGTCGGGCGCATGGGCGCGGCCACTTCGCCGATCCTCGCCGGCTTCCTGTTCAAGCTGCTGGGCAACGATCAGCTGCTGTCGGTTTCCGCCATCATGGCGCTGGGTTCGGTCGCGTCGATCGTGCTTTTCCTGCTATTGCCGATGCGCGATGCCGATGCGGACATGGCTGCCGTGCCCGCCAACCAACCTCTCGATTGACCAACCGGAGTTGACCTTATGAAGACCCGTGCCGCGGTGGCGTTTGCGCCGAAGCAGCCGCTTGAGATCGTTGAAGTGGACCTTGAAGGTCCCAAGGCGGGCG
>JBDLVU010000196.1:0-5158 GCA_039804665.1 Pseudomonadota bacterium
AACGAAGCCGGCGGTGAACCAGATCGAGATCCATCCTTTCCACCAACAGGCCGACGCCGTGACCATTCTCGAGGAATATGGCGTCCAGGCTGAAGCGTGGGGGCCGTTCGCAGAGGGCAGGAACGGCTTGTTCACCAACGCCGCTTTGCAGCAGATCGCCGACAAGCACCGCAAGACCATCGCACAGGTGGTGCTGCGCTGGCTGATCCAGCGCGGCGTGGTCGCCATCCCCAAGTCGGTCCGCAAGGACCGCATGGCCGAGAATTTCGATGTGTTCGGATTTGAACTCGATCACGACGACATCGCCGCTATCGCGACGCTGGATCAGAACGCCAGCAGCTTCTTCGATCATCGCGACCCCGCGATGGTGAAGTGGCTCGGCACCCGGACAATTTGAGCCGCGACCCCAGGGATCGCCGGACTGACACCTGCCTGAGGAACAGCACCATGAAAATACTCGCGTTCGGCCTGCTCCTGTCATCGCTCGCCGCGCCGTCATTCGCGCAGCAACCGCCAGCGCCGCCCACCGAGACAATCAAGACCGCCGCCACTCACACCCGGGCCGAGCAGGAACTGATAGATCTGTCGAACCGGAAGTGGGACTGGATGGCGAGCAAATCAGTGGCGCCTCTGGCGAAGCTCTTTGATGACAAGGCCATGTTCACTCACATGGGCGGCAGCTGGGGGAAGACCCGCGAACTCGACACTATTGCCAGCGGCGGCATCTGGTACAAAAAAGCCATCGTTGGCGCAGTCGATGTGCGGATATTCGGCAATATGGCCGTAGTGCTCGAAGACCTGGACCTTCAGGCCGTGGTCGGTGACCATGAAGTGACCAATCCCTTCATGGTCACCGAAGTCTATTCGCGAAACAGCGGCAAGTGGCGTCTGGCGCAACTGACTTTTTCGCACCTGCTCCGTCCCGTCAGGGCCATTTTCAGCGGCAACTAGACACACCTGCAGCAGCCAGTTGGCGTATCAAAAATGTCCGCTTGCGAGAGATCGGCTGACGCGCAGACATGACCGCCATTGGGGGTACTTTCCTGACGTTCCGCTTCGCAGCACTCCATCGGGCCGCTCTGTCTGAAGCCGAGGTTGCCAGGCGGCATGGACAAATTTGAGCCAGTCCCTGGCGGTCGGGAGGTGTCAGCCTGATGCAAACAGATCTCCGTTGGACACACCTCCCCTTCTCCGCGCAGCTCCTCAGGCCATGAGCAACTGCCACTCAGCGAGGGCCGCTGAGCGTCTCTGCTTGTAGACTTCTCTGCTGACGAGATGGCGTTCCTGTGAGAAATGGTTGTGGACCGAAGCGAATTTCTGCAAAGTCTTCATCCTGCGGAAACGCTGCATCGCACGCTCCCGTCGTCGGAACGGTAAGTGCGAATTCTCGACCTGGTTGTTGAGATGACGGCCGACCTCCCTGCGGCCTTCGTTGCCCAGCGCGCGCATGGCAGCAGGGTAGGAGCGTAGCCCATCCGTGACGATAGCCTCGGCCTTGCCGTGACGCTTCAGCGCCTTCTTCAGGAACCGCAAAGCCGCGGATTTGTCGCGTGTTTTGGTGACGTAGGATTCCAGGACCTCGCCTTCGTGATCAACCGCACGCCAGAGATAATGCATCTCGCCATTGATCTTCACGTAAACCTCGTCGAGGTGCCATTTCCAGTGCCGGAACCCGCGCATCCGGCTGACCCGCTGGCTTCGAATGTCAGCCGCAAACATCGGACCGAACCTGTTCCACCAAAAGCGCACCGTCTCGTGACACAGTCGATGCCGCGCTCGAAAAGCAAATCCTCGACATTCCGCAGACTCAGCGGGAACCGGACGTACATAAGGACCACCAACCGGATCACCTCCAGCAAGGAGTGAAAATACCGGAACCGCGAAGCTGGCTTTCGAGGACGGGGATGCCCCTGTACTACCCCATTCCCCTCACCTTGCCGGCAGGCGCAATTCCTTTGACAGGGCGGGCCGCGCCGTTCTGGCAACCGGATGGACACCATGCGCATTGCGCTTGACCTCGCTCGCGCGCCGGTGCCACCTCCCATGGGCCCGCAGTCAGGGGAGGGAACCATGAGGAAGATCGCGTTTCTGGCAGGTCTCGCAGCGCTCGTTTCAGCCTGCAAGGGCAAGGAGGAGCCGGTGCCGACCTATGATGCGACGGTTGCGCCGGTCACCATGCCTGCGGCCGTGACCAATTTTTCGGCGGCGGCTTCGGCATCCGCCGAGACGGAGGCGGCCGGGAAGTAGCCACCACAGTCAGCGCGGCGGTTGTAGACGATTTCCGTCACCCGCCGCGCGCGGCCGCTGCGCTCGAGTTGGACGACGACATCGATCACCTGCCGGATATAGGCCTGCATAGCATCCCAGTCGATCCGCGCGCCGTGCAGCAGGCCCAGCATCGCGACCTGGTCGATGGCGCCGGCCGCGCTGTCGGCATGGATCGTGGTGATCGAGCCGGGGTGTCCGGTATTCACCGCGCGCAGGAACGCGAAGGCTTCCGCGCCGCGCAGTTCGCCCAGCAGGATGCGGTCGGGTCGCATGCGCAGGCAGGCCTGGAGCAGGCTGTCCGCGTCGACCTTCGCCTCGCCCTGCTCGCCCCGCGCAGCGATCAGACCTACGGCGTTGGGATGGCCTAGCAGTATCTCGGGCGTATCCTCGATGACGATCAGGCGTTCGTCGAGCGGGATTTCCTTGAGCAGCGCGTTGAGCAGCGTGGTCTTACCCGACGAGGTGCCGCCCGAAAGCAGGATCGTCTTGCGGCGGCGCACCGCCTCGGCAAGAAAATCCCTGTATTCGCCCCTGTCTAGCAGTGACTGAAGCTCCGCCTCCTCGCGCTGGCGTTGGGCTGCGTCTACCGCCTCGAACAGCCCGCCTTCGCCCAGCGATGCCAGCGACATGTCCGACATGGTGTGGCGCCGGATCGCCAGGGCCACGCCCTCGCGCGTCGCGGGCGGGCCGATCAACTGTACGCGCGAGCCGTCGGGAAGGCTGGCGGAGAGCAGCGGATGCTCGCGGTTGAACCCCTGGTGGCTCGTGGAGGCGACCTGCCGGGCCAGCCGTTCGAGCGCCTGCGCGGTGATCGCCGTTTCCGTGTGCCTTTCGATACCGCCGCCCAACGTTTCGATCCACAGTTCGCCGGGCCGGTTGATCCAGATGTCGGTCACCTCCGCGCGGCTGAGATGCGGGCGCAGCGGTGCAAGGAACCGTTCGAGGTAGATGCCCGGCTTCATGGCGGCGTCAGCGCCGCCGAGGCGCAGCGACTTGCGAGAAATCGAGGTCCCGCGCGATGAACACATTGATCGCCGAGCCCTGCGGCACGGTCACGGTCGGCGGGATGTCGATCTCTCGCTGAAGGGCGAGCGTCGCGATGCTCGAGGCCTGCTGGCTCGATCCGATGACGATCGACGTATCGTTGCCCCCCCTCGTGGCAAGCCCCTGCAAGCCGGCGTTTAGCACGGAAAGCAGGATGGCGTTGCCGAAGCGCCTGAAGAAGTGGCTGTGCGTCTCGCCTTCGAGTCCGCTGCGCCCCAGCCGGTCGGAGCCTGGCGACTGGATGTCGATCGACAGGCCTTCGGGCGTGATCAAACGGCTCCACACAACAAAGGCGCGCGACTGGCCGATGGCCAACGCATTGCGATATTGCCCGATGAGATGGGTGCCGCGCGGGATCACGACGGTGGTGCCATCGAAGCCGCGGACGTCGCGGCTCACCAGCGCGCGCGCAAAGCCGGGCAGGTCGGAATTGATCGCCGTTTCCATGACCGCCGGGATGATCGTGCCCTGGGGCGCCACGAGAGCCCGGTCGCGAAGCGCGCGCGGCGTGCTCGTTTCCACGGTGCTGCTGGCCAGCCGGGCGGCAAAGCGTTCCTCGTTGCTTTCGCCCCTGTCGCCCGCCGCACCCGGCAGTGCCTTGTCGGCCGTGGCGCGGGTAGAAGGCTCGCTAGCGGATGCGAGGTCGATCACCACCGATGGTGCACCATAGCGCTGGCTCTCGGTAATCGCGGGCGTGCTGCCGGGGGCAGGGTTGCCCGGGACTAGCGTCGCGGGCGGCATGGCAGATGTACCCGCGATGCCGGGCTGGGTGGCCAGTGCGGGCATCATCACCGCGCCAGGGGTGCCAAGAATGGCGGAGAGGTTGCGCCCGGGCGCCGGGACGACACTGCCCACCGCGCCAACAGTGGGCTTGGGCGGGCTTGTCCGGCTGGAACTCAGCGCGGAAAAAACCAGCACGGCCAGCAGGGCAAGGCCGCAGACCGCAAGGATCATCGGCCACGCGCTCTGCCGGCGGGCAACGGGCGAGAGCGGACGCTGCTGCATCCCGACGAAGGGACTGGACTGTTGGCCACCGGCGGGGTTCGTGCTCATGGCTTAGCCTGCTGCCTCTTTTTCCGCGCGGACTTCGTCCAGGGCTTCAGCGTGGTCGCAGCCGGATCGGCCGCGACGAACTTCTCGTTGATGATCCGCGTAACGTCGCCGCCGCGCCGCAGGACAAAGGCCTGGGCCAGCCGATCGGCGACGAAATAATCGCCCCGCGCCGCGAGATTGACCGTCGTTTCCTTGCCATCGCGGTCGATGGCGAAGATGGCCGGCAGGTCCGTTCCGGTGGCGAAGCGGAAGTAGGTCACCGTGCCATCGTCGAAAACCTTGAGCGGCACGCCCTGTGGCGATCCCTGCCACGAATAGTCGACATTGGCCTCGCGGATGTCCTCGGGCGCGAGCGGCCCGTCCTGCGTCGCCGTAGCGACGGCAGGGGCGGGGTAATCGAAGTGCAGCGAGAAGATCAGGCCGCGGTCATGCGGGCCGGTGCCGCGGCGACTGCGCAGCTCAAAGTTGTAGACGCGGATGTTGGTGACAACCGTCATGTTCGTTGTCCGCGCGGCACGCAGCGGCTTCACGAACAGGATGTTGGCGCGCTTGTTGGGCAAGAGCTGCCAGTCGATGCTGTCTCCCACCGAAACGGTTTCCAGCCGCTCGCCCTCGTCAAACTGCACGGCCATGGCATAGCCGAACGTCGCCTCCAGCAGCACGACCTGCTCGGGCGCATAGGCAACAATGCGCACGCGCGGGTCGGAGCTTGTCGGCATGGGGGTAACGGAGGCCATGGCCGAAGTCGACATGCCAAGCGCCATCAGGATGAATGACCGCAGCACGTTCACGT
>JBDLVU010000197.1:0-5118 GCA_039804665.1 Pseudomonadota bacterium
TGTCCACACCATGTTCCTTGAACGCGCACCCGATCCGGTGGCGTTTGAAAAGCTGGCGGCGGATTACGCGCCGCGCGGGCCTGAAAAACTCGCAATCGGCAACCGCAGCCTCTATATCGATTTTGTCGACGGGGTGGCGGGCAGCAAGCTGACCAGCGCCTTTATCGAACGGCGGCTGGGGTGCCGGGGCACCGCGCGCAACGTGCGCTCGATTGCCCGAATCCTTGCGAAGATGAGATGAGAGCCTGAAATTGGTCAAGCCGCATACACCCGAAACCCGCTCGGTCCGCCTGCTCAAGGTGGGCGAACAGGTCCGTCACGTGATTTCCGAACTGCTCGCGCGCCAGACGGTGCACGACGATGTCCTGTCCGGTCACACCGTGTCGATCACCGAAGTCCGCATGTCACCCGACCTGCGCCACGCCACCGTGTTCGTGAAGGCCCTGCTGGGCAAGGACGATGACGCGGTGCTGAAAGCGCTGCGCACCAACACGGCCTATTTCCAGAAGGAAGTGGCCGGCAAGCTGAAGCTGAAATACGCGGCGAAGATCAAGTTCCTGCCCGACGAGAGCTTTGACGAGGCCAGCCGCATCGACATGCTGCTGGCCGATCCCCGCGTGCTGCGCGATATCGAGGCCGACGACGCAGAATGACCGACAAGGCGCTCTACGTCCCGCTGGGCGAGGGCGACTTGCGGCTTGAGCCCTTGCGCGAGGCGCATCGTGAACCCTTGCGCGCGGCGTGTGCGCAGGACGATGCGATCTGGGCCATCTATCCTTTCAGCTACGCCGGCGATGCTTTCGATCCGCAGTTCGATGCGATCCTGAACGGCGCGCCGCGCCGCCGCATCTATGCCATCGTTCATCAGGGGGTGGTGATCGGCATGTCAGGGTGGATCGAACAGGGCGCTGCGGGCTGGTCCATCGAAATCGGCAACAGCTTCATCGTGCCATCGGCGCGCGGAACCGGACTTAACACGCGGATCAAGCGCCTGATGCTGGACCACGCCTTTGGCTGCGGGCTGGAGCGCGTCGGCTTCAAGGTCGATGCCCGCAACGCGCGGAGCCGCGCCGCCGTGCTGAAGCTTGGCGCGCAGGAGGAAGGCGTGCTGCGCGCCGAGCGCCGCACCTGGACCGGCCACGTGCGCGATACCGTGTCCTACAGCATCCTGCGCCGTGAATGGAGCGCGCAAAACCCATGAATGACACGCTGTATCAGGCGGCAACGCTTGTCCTGCCGATGATCTTTGCCATCGTGTTCCATGAAGTGGCGCACGGGCTTGCCGCGCGTGCGCTGGGCGATCCCACCGCGCACGAACGGGGGCGGCTCAGCCTCAACCCGCTGCGCCACGTCGATCCGTTCGGCACGCTGATCCTGCCGGGTGCGCTCAAACTGATGGGCCTGCCGGTGTTTGGCTGGGCCAAGCCGGTACCGGTCACGTATTGGCGGCTCAACAATCCCAAGCGCGACATGGCATTCGTGGCGGCGGCGGGGCCGGCGACCAATCTTGTGCTGGCGGTGCTGGCTGCGGTTGGCATCGGCCTGCTGGTGCGGTTGTCGGATCTGGATACGACGCCCGGCGCGGTGACGTTGTTCGTGGCGGACAACCTCAAGAACTTCCTTGTCATCAATATCTTCCTCGCGGTGTTCAACTTGCTGCCGCTGCCGCCGTTTGACGGCTCGCGCATCCTGCGTGGGCTGTTGCCGGCGGGTGGCGTGCGCGTGCTCGACCGGATCGAGCCGATGGGCATCCCGCTGTTTTTCCTGATTTTCGTGATCCTGCCGTCGTTGGTGCCGGGGCTGCATCTGGTCGACCGGGTGATCCTGCCGCCGATTTCGTGGCTGCTCGATCAGTTTCAGCACATCGCGGTGCTGGTGGCGGGGCCGGAGCCGCAATGACGCCGAACGGATGGATCATCCTCGACAAACCGCACGGCCTCGGCTCGACCCAGGCCGTGGCTGCGGTGAAGCGCAACCTGCGGCAGGCGGGGCTGGGCAAGGTGAAGGTCGGCCACGGCGGTACGCTCGATCCATTGGCCACCGGGGTGCTGCCGATCGCGCTGGGTGAGGCGACCAAGCTGTGCGGTCGGATGCTGGACGCCAGCAAGGAGTACGCCTTTACGGTGGCGTTCGGGACCCAGACGGACACGCTCGATCTGGAGGGCGCAGCTGTCGCCAGCAGCGCGGTCAGGCCGTCCAGGTCGGCCCTGACCCGGTCTCTGTCGTCCTTGACCGGTCTCATTGAACAGGTTCCGCCGGCCTATTCCGCCATCCTGATCGACGGTCAAAGGGCCTATGACCTCGCCCGCGCCGGCGAAGCGGTGGAGATGAAGCCGCGTACGGTGACCATCCACGATCTGCGCATCGAAAGCACCGAAGGGCCCGACGAGGCGCTGGAATCGGCAACGCTGGTGGCGCATGTTTCCAAGGGCACCTATATCCGCAGCCTTGCCCGCGATCTGGCGCGCAGCGTAGGCACGGTGGGGCACGTGACGATGCTGCGACGGCCGCGCGCCGGGCCGTTCGATCTGGCCTGCTCGATTTCGCTGGACAAATTGAACGCGGTGGGTCAAGGCGCGGCCCTTGAACACGTACTCTTGCCGCTGGAGGCAGGGCTGGTCGACATCCCGGCTCTTAACCTCGATCCCGAGCAGGCAAGGGCGGTCCGACAGGGCCGAGTTCTGACGGGATTGCCCTTTGACGACGGGCTCTACTGGGCGAGGCTAGGCATGGTGCCGGTCGCGCTGGTGGAGCTTTCAGGCGGAAGCCTGACCGTTTCGAGGGGGTTCAACCTTCCGGATGTCGCGGAGTAAATACTATGTCGGTTACCGCTGAAAAGAAGCAGGAAATCATTCAGGACAACGCCCGCGCGCAGGGTGACACCGGTTCGCCGGAAGTCCAGGTGGCGATCCTGACCAGCCGCATTCTGACGCTGACCGAGCACTTCAAGGTGCACCACAAGGACAACCACTCGCGTCGTGGTCTGCTCCACATGGTCAACAAGCGTCGCACGCTGCTCGACTACCTGAAGAAGAAGGATGTCGACCGGTACAATGCGCTGATCCAGAAGCTCGGTCTTCGCAAGTAATACAGCGGAGCGGCCCCAAGTGGGGCCGCTTTTGCGTTGGGGCTCCTTGCAATCCGGCAAGGCGCCTCCGGGGCACGACAAACGGCCCCACACCGGACCGGGACGGAATCCCCGGCAGCAAATCCCGCGACGCAATAGGGCGCGCGGGCTGAAGGAAACGAAATGTTCGACGTCAAAACCGTATCGCTGGAGTGGGGCGGAAAGACCCTCACCCTCGAAACCGGCCGCATTGCCCGTCAGGCAAATGGCGCGGTCCTCGCTACCTACGGTGAAACCGTGGTGCTCTGCGCGGTCACGGCCGCCAAGTCGGTGAAGGAAGGCCAGGACTTCTTCCCGCTGACCGTGCACTACCAGGAAAAGTTCTCGGCCGCCGGGCGCATCCCGGGTGGCTTCTTCAAGCGTGAACGCGGCGCCACGGAAAAGGAAACGCTGGTTTCCCGCCTGATCGACCGTCCGGTCCGTCCGCTGTTCCCCGAAGGTTTCTATAACGAAATCAACGTCATTGCCCAGGTTCTGAGCTATGACGGCGAGACTGAGCCCGATGTCGTGGCGATGATCGCCGCCTCGGCCGCGCTGACCATCTCGGGCGTGCCCTTCATGGGCCCGATCGGCGCCGCGCGCGTCGGTTTCAAGGATGGCGAATACCAGCTGAACCCGTCGCTGTCGCAGGTTGCCGAAGGTCGTCTCGACCTCGTCGTTGCCGCCACCGACACCGCGGTGATGATGGTCGAATCCGAAGCCAAGGAACTGACCGAAGACGAAATGCTCGGCGCGGTCATGTTTGCGCATGACGAGATCCGCAAGGTCGTCGGCGCGATCATCCAGCTGGCCGAAAAGGCTGCCAAGGAGCCTTGGGAAGTCGACCTGTCGGACAACACCGCCGACATCAAGAAGAAGCTCAAGGACATCGTCGGCAAGGACGTTGCCGCCGCCTACAAGCTGACCGACAAGTCGGCCCGCTCCAACGCCCTGAACGCCGCGCGCGCCAAGGCCAAGGAAGCGTTCGCCGGTGAAACGCCGCAGACCCAGATGGTCGCCATGAAGACCATGAAGAAGGTCGAGGCAGACATCGTGCGCGGCGCCATCCTGAAGGACGGCACCCGCATCGACGGTCGCACCACCACGCAGGTCCGCCCGATCGAATCGATCGTCGGCTTCCTGCCGCGCACGCATGGTTCGTCGCTGTTCACCCGCGGTGAAACGCAGGCGATCTGCACCACCACGCTGGGCACCAAGGACGCCGAGCAGATGATCGACGGCCTCGATGGCCTGTCGTATCAGCGCTTCATGCTGCACTACAACTTCCCGCCCTATTCGGTCGGTGAAGTGGGGCGCTTCGGCGCGCCGGGCCGCCGCGAAGTGGGCCACGGCAAGCTGGCGTGGCGTGCGCTGAACCCGGTGCTGCCTTCGAAGGAAGACTTCCCCTACACGATCCGCGTGCTGTCCGACATCACCGAGTCCAACGGCTCGTCGTCGATGGCCACGGTGTGCGGTGGCTGCCTTTCGATGATGGACGCCGGCGTGCCGATCGAACGCCCGGTTTCGGGCATCGCGATGGGCCTGATCCTTGAAGGCGACAAGTTCGCCGTCCTTTCGGACATCCTGGGCGACGAGGACCACCTCGGCGACATGGACTTCAAGGTGGCGGGCACGGCTGCCGGCATCACCACGATGCAGATGGACATCAAGATCGCGGGCATCACGCGCGAGATCATGGCGCAGGCGCTGCGTCAGGCCAGCGAAGGCCGCGCGCACATCCTGAACGAGATGACCAAGGCGCTGGGTTCGGCCCGTACCGAGCTTTCGGCCCACGCCCCGCGCATCGAGACGATCCAGATCGACAAGTCGAAGATCCGCGAAGTCATCGGCACCGGCGGCAAGGTCATCCGCGAAATCGTCGCGGAAACCGGCGCCAAGGTGGACATCGATGACGAAGGCGTGATCAAGATCTCGTCGTCCGACACCGCGCAGATCGAGGCCGCCAAGAAGTGGATCCTCGGCATCGTGGAAGAAGCGGAAGTCGGCAAGAT
>JBDLVU010000198.1:0-5097 GCA_039804665.1 Pseudomonadota bacterium
CGCGATGATGTACCGCATGCCGTCGGACATCGTGGCGGGCCTTTCGGGCCAGGACCCGGTGCCGCTGGGCCTGCCGACCGAGGCGGAATACATCGCCGCTTATTGCCAGCGCACCGGGCGGACGAGCATCCCCAATTGGGATTTCTACCTCGCCTTCAACTTCTTTCGGCTCGCCGCGATCTTTCATGGCATCAAGGGCCGCGTGCTGCGCGGCACCGCCACCAACGCACAGGCGCAGGAACGCGCCAAGGCCTTCCCGCGCCTGTCCGCACTGGCGCGTCAGGCGATGGACAATTGCAGGGGGAACGACTGACATGGCACTCAAGACCCGGATCACCGAACTGCTCGGCATCCAGCACCCCATCGTGCAGGGCGGCATGCAGGGCGTGGGCGTGGCGGAACTCGCCAGCGCGGTGTCCAACGCGGGCGGCCTCGGCATTCTCACCGCGCTGACCCAGCCCAGCCCCGATGCACTGCGCGCCGAAATCGAGCGCTGCCGCGCGATGACGGACAAGCCCTTCGGCGTGAACCTGACCGTGTTTCCCACGATCAATCCGCCTGACTACAAAGGCTATGCGCAGGCGATCATCGATGGCGGAATCAAGGTGGTGGAAACCGCCGGCACGCCCGCCGTGCGCGAAATCTGGGAAATGCTGAAGCCCGCCGGGATCACCATCCTGCACAAATGCACTGCCGTGCGCCACGCGCTTTCGGCGGAAAAGGCGGGCGTCGATGTCATCTCCATCGATGGCTTCGAATGCGCGGGCCACCCGGGCGAAGACGATATTCCGGGCCTGATCCTGATCCCCGCCGCGGCGGACAAGGTGAAGATCCCGATGCTCGCCAGCGGCGGCTTTGGCGATGGGCGCGGCCTTGCCGCCGCGCTGGCGCTGGGGGCGGACGGCATCAACATGGGCACGCGCTTTTGCGCCACGGCCGAAGCGCCGATCCATCCCAACGTCAAGCAGGCCTATCTCGACAACGACGAGCGCGGCAGCCTGCTGATCTTCCGCAGCCTGAAGAACACCGCCCGCGTCGGCCGCAGCGAAGTCTCTGAAGAAGTGGCGCGCCGCCTTGCCGTGCCGGGCGCGACCTTCGACGCTGTGAAGGAACTGGTTGCGGGCGCGGCGGGCCGCGAACTGCTCAAGAACGGCGACCTTTCCAAGGGCGTGTTCTGGGCCGGCATGGTGCAGGGCCTGATCCACGATGTGCCCACGTGCGAAGTACTGGTAAACCGCATCGTCGCCGATGCAGAGGCGATCATCCGGGGCCGTCTGGCAGGAATGCTGGCCTGACACGCGGGGCGGCCCGCGCGATGATCGCGCGGGTTCGGGTCACCGCTTCGCGCACGCGGTCCAGCGCGGGGATACCCTGCTTTGCCCTGGTGGGGGAGGGCACCTCGACATCGAGCGCGACGGTCGGCGGCATGGCCTCGATCATCGCCTGCAACGGGAAATCGCCATCGCCCGGCAACTGGCGGTCCAGCGCTTCGCGCAGATAGTCCGATGACCGGTGCAGGCCGTGCCCGTCGCAGATCTGGGCATAGGCGAACAGGTGGGCCGGGATCGCCCGCAGGTCGTCCGGGGTGCCGCCCGTGCGGGCAAGGTGCAGCGCGTCCACCGCGATGCCGATGTTCGGCCGCGCCGCCGCTTCCACGAACCACACCGCCCGCTGCACCGACGCGCAGGCCGGGGTCAGCCCCATGAACTCCAGCCCCAGTTGCAGGCCATGTTCGGCGGCAAGGTCCGCCACTTCGCGCAAACGCGCCACAGCGCCGGCATCGTCGGGGTGGTGGATGTGCACCACCGCCAGCCGCGCGCCCAGCGCCTGACCCAGCGCGAAACCTTCGCGATAGGTTTCGGCCGGCACGTCGGGCGCGATGGGGAAGAACTCGATATTGGCCACCCCCACGCCGGTTTCGGCCATCGCGGCCAGCATGTCGGGCAGGGTTTCGCGCGTGATCAGCGGAAAGGCGGCCGCGTTTCCGGGTACGTGGGTGAACACGCACACGCGGGTGCAGCCGGTGGCGGCGGCGATGCGCACCAGCTCGGCCGGTGATGCCTCCATCGCGGTAATCTGGTGCAGCGCCAGTTCGCGTTCCATCTGTTCTCTCCCGATTCGGGGGGAAAGGCTATGCTGGCCGCCGCGCCCTGCCGCCTAGCGGTTAGACCAGTGCGGCCCTTCAAAGTTGAGATCGACCTAAGGGGGGTCTAGATCGACCTAACCCGGTCTGGGGCATTCAAGCCGCGTGCTGCAACCGGCCTGAACCGCCCTGCGCAGATGGAGATTTCGATGGATTCGCCCCGCTATTCGCTCGCCGGCCGCATTGCCCTGATCACCGGGGCCAGCTCCGGCCTCGGCGCCCATTTCGCGCGGCTTTATGCCGCGGCGGGCGCAGCGGTGGTGCTGGGCGCGCGGCGGGTTGACCGGATCGCCGGCCTCGCCGCCGAAATCGAGGCCGCCGGCGGCAAGGCGTTGGCCGTGGCGCTCGACGTGACCGACGAAGCCTCGATCATCGCCGCCTTCGATGCGGCCGAGGCGGCGCTGGGCACGCCGGACGTGGTCTGCGCCAATGCCGGGATCGTGGAGGCCGGGCGGTCGATCGACCTGCCGGCTGAAAAGATGCGCGCCGTGGTGGATACCAATTTCAACGGCGTGTACCTGACCGCGCGCGAAGGGGCGCGGCGGATGATCGCGGCCGGATCGAAGCAGAGCGAGAAGGGCCGGATCATCCTGACCGGATCGATCACCGCGCAGATGACCGCGCAGGGCGATGCCGCCTATGCCGCAACCAAGCTGGCGGTGCAGCACCTTGGCCGCCAGTTCGCCCGCGAATGGGCGCGGCAGGGGATCAACGTGAACGTGATCCAGCCCGGCTATATCCGCACCGAGATCGACGGCGAATGGTTCGACAGCGACGCCGGCAAGGCGCAGATCGCCAGCTGGCCGCGCAAGCGGCTGACCGAGATTTCGGCGCTCGACGACATGATGCTGTTCTTCGCCAGCGACGCATCGCGGCAGGTGACGGGCACGTTCATCTCGCTCGACGACGGGCAGAGCCTTTAACGAAAACGGTCGATCAGGTCGGCGATTATGGCGTCGGTGGCGATGCCGACGTCGTTGAAGCGTTCGAACCGCCCGTCGAGTTCGAGCAGCGCGACGCCGTGGAGCGCGGACCACAGCGACAGGCTGTGCAATTGCGCCCGGCCATCCTGCCCGAGCCGCGTCGCGGCGACCATCGCTTCGAAAATCGTGAACGATTGCCCGGCACGATCGATCTCCGGCGTTCCGCGCAGCGCGTCGGAGGTGAACATCAGGCGGAACAGCGCCGGATGCGCGCGCGCGAACGCGATGAAGTTCCACACCGCGATCTCAAGCCGCCGCGCCGGTGGTTCGTTGGCCTGCGCGGCGGCGAGGTGGCTTTCGGCCAGGATGGCAAAGCCGCGCTCGGCCAGCGCGACGAGCAGGTCGGCACGGTCCCGGAAATGGCGATAAGGCGCGCTGGGCGCCACGCCGGCTGCCGCCGCCAGCGCCCGCAGCGACAGCGCCTCGTGCCCGATGGTCTCGATCTCGCGTTCGGCAAGGTCGATCAGGCGCGCGCGGAGCGAGGGCGGGGAGGCGGCAGTGACCATGCGCCGCTCTTGGCACAGCCGCGCGCCCAAGGCGATAGCGGCAGCGGCGCATCGGGAGTGGCGCGCCTTCGCGGAAAAGCGCGCTTCGTGCCGGACCGGCCGATGAAGCGGCAGGGGTGCGGAAAAGCGGAAAAACCCGGTTGACCCCGTCGCCCCACCCGGTTAGGAGCGCGGCCTGCCAAGGCGCCGGGGACACCCGCAGCGCCCTGTGTGGCGGAGTAGCTCAGCTGGTTAGAGCAGCGGAATCATAATCCGCGTGTCGGGGGTTCGAGTCCCTCCTCCGCTACCATTTTCCCGAATGATAACTGTGCCTTAACCCCCATTTTGGGGCCTAAGCCTCCTTGCGTGGTTTTGGGTTGTGCGGGGGCTGTCGATGAAGTCGGGGCAGAACTTGCCACCGGCGAGCGGCAGCCAGAAAGCGCCGGGGTGCTGCGGGACGTTCCTGACCCAGTGCTTCACCTCAGCCTGGCTGTCGAGCGCGCGGGCGCAGATGATTTCCTGGCCATCGCCGTTCCCGTCGAGCGCCGGCACGTTATCGGGGCCGTAAAGTGCTTGGCGAAGGTCCAGCGGCGATCGGTGTGTTTGCGCGCTGAGGCGAAAGGGCCTTCGTTGAAGGTGAAGGCACGCGCAGAGTGCATGACGGTTTCAACGCCTAATTCACCTGCTCCGTCTCCACCGCTTCAGCTTCGTCCTCTTCGCCATCGATCGCGGGCGGTTCGGAGGCGTCGCCGTAAATCGCCGTCTCGAATGCGCGCCATGCGTCACGCCGCGTGGACAAAGCCTTGCCCCGGCGCGCGGCGGCGGCGGCGTGCGCGGCATCGAGATCGGCTACCATCGCGGTTTGAGCAGCGAGGCCGGTCGGCATGGGGAAGGTTAAACCAAGCAGAACTGGCTTGGTGACGTTCTTCATCATTCCCGACTCAGTCGAAAATTCGCCCAAAATCTGCCGTCTCACATGCTCGGTTCTCAAGACCTGCGTTAGAAAGCGCAGATCCACTGGGTTGTCGCCGAAGGGAATGGCTCGAAAGATCTTGTCGCAAACCATCAGGCGCGAAGGCGTCGCGTCCACATAACAGCATTGACCCACCAGCGCCGCCGCGCCGCTGGCCCGCGCGATCAGCAGGTCTCCGGCATGGACTTCCAAGTTGGCTTTAGGCGTAAGTTGAGGCGGCAGCGCCTTGTTCTCGCTCGCCTTGAACGTGCCGGAGGATACCGCGCTGACCTTCAGCACGCCCCATTCCTCGCCATCAGCGGGGCGGGTCAGGCATTGTGGACTCCAGCCGTTTTCAAGATCGGCGATCACGTCCTCAAGCGCGACGATGGGATAAGGGCTGGGCGGCGGCTCGGTGCCTGTGACGTGGCGGAGTGAGTAGCCCCTAGTTTTCTAGACGCCTTCCACTTTCAAAATCTGCTGCCGTTCGAACTCGGCCGGCGACAGCATTCCGTTCCTGACCTGCTTGCGGAC
>JBDLVU010000199.1:0-5088 GCA_039804665.1 Pseudomonadota bacterium
GCGCGTAGTGATCGGCTGCGAAGATCCTGACCCCCGCACCGCCGGCCGGGGCATCGCCGCCCTGCGCGCCGCCGGCATCGCGGTGGACCTGCTGCCCAGCGCCACCGCCGCCGCCTCGCTCGAAGGTTACCTCGTCCGCGCGCGCCTTGGCCGGCCGCACGTCACGCTCAAGCTTGCCACCTCGCTCGATGGCAAGATCGCGCTGTCCGGCGGCGAAAGCCAGTGGATCACCGGGGCGCAGGCCCGCGCCCATGCCCATGCCATGCGCGCCCGCGCCGATGCCATCCTTGTCGGCGGCGGCACGCTGCGTTCCGATGCCCCCCGGCTTGATGTGCGCCTGCCCGGCCTTGCCCCGCGCAGCCCGCAACGCTGGGCGCTGACGCGCGGCACCGCGCCCACGGGCTGGCGCGCCGTGGCCGATATCGCCGCCCCCGCCGCGTTCGGCGATGCGCAATATCTGTTCGTGGAAGGCGGCGCGCAGGCGGCCGCAACCTTCCTCGCGGCCGACATGGTCGATCGCCTGCTGCTCTACCGCGCGCCCATCGTCATCGGCGAAGGGCTGCCATGCATCGCCGATATCGGCCTGACCTCGCTGTCCGACGCGCACGGGCGCTGGCGCCTTGCCGACCGGCGCCTGCTTGGCAGCGACGTGCTGGACGTCTACGAACGCGCCCGCTGAAAGAGTTGGCGCTGAAGGAGTCTTTGATGTTCACTGGGATCGTCACCGAAGTCGGCAACATCCTGTCCATCGATGAAAGCGCGGGTCGTCGCATCGTGGTATCCACGATGATGGACCCGGCCGGCATCGCGATGGGCGCCTCCATCGCCTGTTCGGGCGTGTGCCTGACCGTGGTGGACAAGGGCGGCACGCCGGGCGAGGCATGGTTCGCGGTGGACGTCTCGGACGAAACCGTGGCCTGCACCGCGCCTGCGCAATGGCAGGCCGGCGCGCCGATCAACCTCGAACCCGCGCTGAAGCTGGGCGATGAACTCGGCGGCCACATCGTCACCGGTCACGTCGATGGCATCGGTACGGTTGTGGGCGTCTGCCCCGAAGGCGCATCGCTGCGCATCGGCATTTCCGCGCCGGCGGATCTTGCGCCCTATATCGCGGCCAAGGGTTCGATCACCGTCGATGGCGTCTCGCTCACCGTCAACGAAGTCGCGGACCAGAGCGATGGCACCTGCCATTTCGCGCTGAACCTGATCCCGCACACCGCGCAGGTCACCACGCTGGGCACGCTCGCGCCCGGGCGGCAGGTCAACCTCGAAATCGACGTGCTGGCCCGCTATCTCAAGCGGATGCAGAGCCTTTCGCAGCAGGGCTGAGGCCGGCATCCAGCCGGCCGCTGTCCGGTCTCAGTCGCGGATGGCCACCAGCGTCCCGTCGGGGGCGGCGCAATAGGCCTGGCCGGGCATCAGCGTTACGCCGTCGACCACGCCCACCGCAAACCGCGTCCCCTCGATGGCGGCGTAACTCGCCACCAGCAAGGCACCCATCGCACCCGAAACGCGATTGCCGTCAAACGCGATTCCCACGGCCCCGCCGTCCGCAATCGCCAGCGCCGGGCCGCTATGCGGGTTCAGTTTGGTATGGTTGCGCACCACGGCAACCCCGCCCGGCCCCGCCTTGGCCTGAACGCCAACTTTGGTTTGCCGCATCGCCGTAGCCAGCGATGCCGGACCTCCAGCCGCATCCCCGTCAAGCGCAACGGCAACACCCGCCGCGCCGGTGCTTGCCGGGCCACCACGTCGCGCCCACGCCACGGCGCCATCTCCGCCCGACGCCGATCCGCCATCATAGGCAAAGACCATGCATCCAGCCCCGCCCTGCGCCCGCCCCTTCGGGCCGGCAACCGCCACCCCGTAGACCTGCGTTATGGCGGTGCCATCCATGCCCGCCACAGAAACGCCGTTCCGGCCCGTGCTGGCAATGCCGCGAATGCCTGTGATCGCGGCGAAATCGGCATCGCGCAAATGGTCCAGCGTGGCGCCATCGCCGCCCACGATCACCCGTTCGATCTTCTGGTCCGCCATTGCCGCCCCCCAAATAGCCCGTGACGCAACGATGCAACGCTGTGGCCTATCGTGGCGAGCGCTATTGAACCGTTGTGGACCGCTGTCCGCAGGCAAAATTTGAGCCGTCACGAATAAACCGTCGGCGCGTCCGTTGATGGTCCTGTTGCACATCCGCAACCGGCCCTCGGGATCGTACGGCCGCCATGAACAACGGGAGGAACCGCTCCATGAAGAAGTCGCTCAAGCTCGCCCTGTCGCTCGCCGCCGCAGCCGGCACCCTCGCCGCGCTGCCCGCGCCCGCACTGGCGGGCGAAGGTCACTGGTCCATCGGCGGTGGCGTGCAATGCCGCATCATTCTCGGCGTGGTGGTCTGCTCCAGCAACCGCCCCTGAGGCCAATCCCTTCGCGCGGCGGGACGCCAAACCGCGTCCCGCCGCGCGAAAGGCACGCCCGAAATCTCCATCTCGCTTGCGGGAAGAAATCCCAAAAAGCGCCCCTCCGGCTTGTGCAGGGGGCGCCTCAAAGCTCCCCTCCCCCTTGCGGGAGGGGATGGGGGAGGGCTTAGTCCCTCCCCTTCGCGCGCCACCTGCGCCCAGATCCACCGAATAAATAACAGACGCGTCTGTTATTTATAAACCGCTGTCCTACACGGGCCGGGATCCGCATACTGCGCCCCTGCTCCTTGAAATTCGTGAAGACCCCCGGAAATCCGCGCTTGCGGCGGCCTCAATGTGGCCCGGGCGGGCCATCAGGATCAATCCCGCCGGATCGGATTTTCCGCTCAGGACCGTGTCAACTTTGTCAACTTCGTAAAGCTGGCCGACACCTCGACCCGCGAATCCAAGTTCACCCGCAGGCCAGCAGGATTTCCAGCACCTGTTGCGGCTGGTCGCCCATCACGTCGTGGCTGGCTTCGGCCTCGTGGAATTCCCAGTCGGGATCGTCTTCCACCCGGTCGCGGAACTGCGCGAACGGCGTCGGCTGCCAGGCATTGGCAAACACGTACACGCGCTTGCCCACCTTGGCCTCTTCCCCGCTAAATCGCACCGCTTCCACCAGCGTCAGCAGAGGATGCGGGGAAAGGCCGGGATGCTCCAGCCCCGGCAGCGGGGCCACCGCGCCGGGCGTGAACTTCTGGCTGTCGATATAGTGCGCATGCTCCCACGCGCCGGTCAGGTCCCACAGCGATTGCCCGTCCTGCGGCAGGAAAGCATCGAGATAGACCAGCGCGTCGATCCGCGCGCCCAGCCGCGTGGCAACGCCCGTCACCACCATCCCGCCATAGGAATGGCCGGCCAGCACGAAGCGATCGAACCCCGCCGCCTGCACCGCCGCCACCACATCGTCGACATGCGTGGTCAGCGTGATGCCGGGGTGGAATTCCTCGTACCGGCGCCCCAACCCGGTCAGGTGGGCCACCGCCACGCGGTGCCCCGCGGCGGTCAGGTCGGCGGCTAGGCGATCATAGGCCCAGCCACCGCCCCACGCACCGTGGACCAGCACGTAGTCGGTCATGCTTCGATACCGTGCTTCTTGTTGTAGCCGTGGATCCATTCCAGCGTCTTGGTCAGCCCGCCGAACGGATAGAAGTGCAGCCGCACGCGGCCATGCTCGGCCCCGAGGCCCTTGGCGAACGCGTCCACTAGCTTGTCCGGCCCGGCGCTGCCAAGCAGGTTGGTGACCGAGATGCCGTACTTCTTGAGCACCGAGGTGGAAGCGCCCACGCCGCAGCGCGCGGCGAACGCCAGCAGGCGCTTGATGCCCGCCGGGCCGGGCACGCCGATGCGCACCGGGGCGTCGATACCGCGCGCGCGCAGTTCCTTCAGCCACGCCAGGAAAGCGTCAGGATCGAAGCCGAACTGCGTGACGACCAGCGGCGCCATGCCGCGCGCCTCGATATCCTTGACCTTGGCCTCCAGCACGTCCCACGTCTGCTGGACGGTCATGTTGGGGTGCCCTTCGGGGTGCCCGCCGATGCCGATGGCCTTGATCCCGCTGCGCTCGAACGCACCGGTGGCGATCAGCGCGGATGTATCGGCATAGGGGCCGACCGGCTCCGGCGGATCGCCCGCCACGATGAAGCAGCGCGTCACGCCGGCCTGTTCGACCACGGCCTTCAGGTAGCCTTCGAAATCGTCTTCCGACGTGATCCGGCGTGCGGAGAAATGGGGCATCGGCTCAAAGCCGAGCTGGCGCACCGCAACCGTGGCGGCAACGCGGGCGGCAACGTCTTCACCGGGAAGGAACGTGACCGCGATGGGGGTGTCGGCCGGGATGAGCGGGGCGGCATCGCGCAGCGAAGCCTCGTCCTTCGCGGTCATCTCCAAGCTGAAGCCGTCGGTGATCCCGGCGGGGTCCTTGTCCCAGTTGGGGTGGATCATCGATGCCTTCGCCATGACAGGTCCTCTCTCGGGATAGGGATAACCGATCCGCCCGGCCGCCATTGTGTGGCGGTCCGGGCGGGATACGGGTTGGTTTTGGCCTTAGCGGCCGGTGCGCCAGCCCTCGGCATAGGCTTCGCGCGCCACGCGGCTGTACGGGACCGGCGAGACGATCGCGCGGACCTCGATCTGCTTGTGCGGTTCGACGGTGGTCTTGCGGGTACCGCCGTTTTCTTCACCCCACACCACGCGCACTTCGGTGCCGAACGGAATTTCCGGATCGACAGTGGCGAGGCTCAGCGCCTGCTTTTCGTTGTAGGAGAAGCCGGTGAACATCGACAGGCCGACCGTCTTGCCGCCCGCATCGACCACGCGGTCGTAGTTGGACGAGGCATAGTTGGCGAGCGGCACGTCGAAGAACTTGTAGGCTTCGCCATCCGGGTTGAACATCGAGGCCATGATCTTGGCCATGTCTTCCGGATGCCAGGCCAGCGTCACCTTCTTGCGCTGTTCGGCGGGGTTCAGCGCTTCCAGCGCTTCACGGCCGTGGAAGTCGTGGTCGAACTTCACGAACGGACCATAACCCAGTTCCCACGGGTTGAGGTAGTAGTCCTCGATGTTCTCGGACACGAACGAACCGCCGATCGAACCGGTCGCTTCATAGCTGTCGGCGGCGAGCCATTCGCGG
>JBDLVU010000200.1:0-5042 GCA_039804665.1 Pseudomonadota bacterium
TCGCGCCATCCACACGCGCGCCCCGGCAACGGTGGCCCACATCGGTGTGCAGCGAATAGGCAAAGTCGATCGGCGTCGCGCCCTTCGGTAGCTGGTGCAGCTCGCCCTTCGGCGTGAACGCAAATATCCGGTCCTGATACATGGCAAGGCGTGCGTTTTCGAGCAGCTCTTCGGCATCATGGCTTTGTTCTAGTATCTCGACCAGATCGCGCAGCCAGCCCGCTTGCCCATCGGGCCTGTCGCCCTGCTGTTTATATGACCAGTGCGCGGCAAGACCATATTCGTTGGTCTCGTGCATCTGGCGGGTCTTGATCTGAACTTCCACACGCATCGCGTTGTTATATATCAAGGATGTGTGCAGGCTCTTGTATCCGTTCATCTTCGGCGTTGAGATATAGTCCTTGAACCGCCCGGGGATCATCTGCCACGCGCGGTGCAGCACGCCCAGCGCGCGGTAGCATTCGTCCTCGTCCTCGGTCACCACGCGAAACGCCATGATGTCGGTGATCTGTTCGAAGCTGACGTGCCGCTCGGCCATCTTGCGCCAGATCGAATAGGGGTGCTTCTCGCGCCCCGAAACCTCGACCTTCATTCCCGCTTCGGCCAGCACCTGCTTGATTTCCAAAGCGATGGAATCGACCTGTGATCCTTCTTCGCTGCGGATCGCGGCCAGCCGCCCGGTGATCGTGGCATAGGCTTCCGGTTCCAGCTGCTCGAACGCCAGCAGCTGCATCTCGCGCATGTATTCGTACATGCCCACGCGCTCGGCCAGCGGGGCATAGATATCCATCGTCTCGCGCGCGATGCGCCGACGCTTGTCCTCGCTCTTGATGAAATGCAGCGTGCGCATGTTGTGCAGCCGGTCCGCCAGCTTCACCAGCAGCACGCGCAAATCCTCGCTCATCGCCAGCAGGAACTTGCGCAGGTTCTCCGCCGCGCGTTCGCTTTCCGTCATCGTCTCGATCTTGGAAAGCTTGGTCACCCCGTCCACCAGCCGGGCGACATCGGGGCCGAACAGCCGCTCGATCTCCTCGGTGGTGGCCAGCGTATCCTCCACCGTATCGTGCAGCAGCGCGGTGACGATGGTTTCCTGGTCCAGCTTCAGCTCGGTCATCAACCCGGCCACTTCCACCGGATGGCTGAAATAGGGGTCGCCGCTCGCCCGTTTCTGCGTGCCGTGCTTCTGCACGGTATAGACATAGGCGCGGTTCAACATCGCCTCGTCCGCATCCGGAGCATAGGCGAGCACGCGTTCGACAAGTTCGTACTGGCGCAGCATTACATCCCTTCAATGGGCGGAAGGCCCCGTGCGCCGCAAGGGAAAACCGGCACGCATACGTTTCTTTCATGCACCCGTTGCTAAGGAAAGACGGTAGCGGCCTCCATCGGGCCGGGGGGAATCATGTCACAAGCCAGCCAGTGCCATCCATTCATCGCCACCCTGCGCGCCGGGCAATGGCCCGATGCGGCGCGGGTACGCGCCTATGCCGTGCTGGTTCTCATCGGGTTCGTGCCCATGCTGGCCAAGGTTTTCATGGAGGCCACGGGCACCGTCGGCAGCGATTTCCTCGCCTTCTGGGGTGCGAGCAAGCTGGTGCTTTCGGGCCACCCGGCGCTGACCTACGATCTGCCGGCGCAACAGGCGGTGCAAAGCCTCAGTGGCACCGGCCAACTCGTCGCCTATGTCAATCCGCCGCCTTACCTGCTGCTAGTCTGGCCGCTCGGCGCCCTGCCTTATGCGGCGGCGTGGATCGTCTGGGGCGTTGCCGGGTGGGCGGTGTGGTTCGTTGTCGCGCGCCGCGTTTCGCCGCCCCACGCGCTGGCGATCCTCGCCTCGCCGGTCGCCTATCTCGTCGCCAGCCATGCGCAGAACGGCTTTGTCACCGGCGCGCTGCTGATCGGCGGGGTGCTCGCGCTGCCACGGCGGCCAGCGCTGGCCGGCCTGCTGCTCGGCGCGCTGGTGATCAAGCCACACCTTGCTCTGCTCGTCCCGCTGTGGCTCGCGGCGGGCAAGCAGTGGCGCGCCATCGCCTTCGCGGCGCTTTCCGCCATCGCCCTGTGCGCGCTTTCCGCGCTCGTCTTTGGCTGGCAGACATGGGCCGCCTATCCGGAAAGCTTCAAGGTCAGCCAGACACTTATGGCACAGACCTCGGGCCCGTTCTACTTGCGCATGTGCACGCCCTATGCCGCGCTTCACGTCCTCGCGGGGCCCGCCGTGGCGCTGGCGGTACAAGGCGCGATCACGCTCGCCACGCTCGCCCTCGTCGGCCTGTCATGGCGCAAATCGCACGATGCGCAGGCCACCGGTGCGGTCATGCTCGCCGCCACCGCGCTCGGCTCGCCCTACCTTTTCGCCTACGATCTCGCGTTCCTCGTCCAGCCGATATTCTGGATCGCCGCGCAGGCCCGCGTCCATGGCTGGCGCCCATGGGAAAAGCCGGTCCTGATCGCGCTCTGGCTCGCCCCGCTGGCCACCCGCGCCGCCGCGCTGCCGCTGGGCCTCAACCTGATGCCAATCGCCGCGGCGACGCTGCTGGCGATGGTGTGGAGACGCCTGCCCGTCAGCAGCGGATGAGCGGCACCTGCCCCGCGCACTCCTCGGGCAGGAACCCGGCGAGACGCGGATCGGGAAACACTTCCACGAACCGCGCATAGGGCACGAAGCCCTGCCCCATATAGAACGGCAGCGCGCTCGGCCCGTCGAGCGTGCACGTGTGCACCCACACCCGCTCCACACCCTCTCCCGCCCAACCCATCAGCAAGGCCTTGCGCATCAACCACTTGCCCAGCCCCTTGCCCGTGGCGCCGGGGATCAGGCCGAAGAACGCGATCTCGCATTCGCCGGGCACGCGGAAATCCAGTTCCAGCATCCCCACTTCCACGCGGGCGCGGTCCACCACGACATGAAGCTGCACCGCCGGATCGTGGATGATCGCCTCAAGCTCGGCGTCGCTCTTCGCCATGCGCGACCACCACAGCCAGTTCGCGCCGACGCGCTGGTACAGCAGGCGATACTTCGCCGCCGCGCAATCCTTCCAGCGCACCAGTTGTACCGGCACGTCCGCCTCGGGCGCCAGCCGCCTGAGCCCGGCGGGGGCCTCGCGCATTTCCAGCGCCGTCACCACGCAGGCAATATCCCCGGCCTGCACCGGGTGATACCCTGCGGCCAGCATGCTGGAATGATCGGGTTTCACGGCCGCCTCCAAAAATCACGGCGGCACCGCTATCGCAGACGCATCGCTCCGTAAACCGGTCATCGCAGCGCCCGCGTGGCCCAGCGCGATCACTTTCGGAAGCCGGGGATCAGGCCGCCTCTTGTTCCGAATCTGCGACAGGCACGTCGTAGGAAAAGTATTCGATCATCCGGCTATAGGCGTCGGCGGTCAGGTGAATGAAGGCTCGTCGGGCGTCCTTGGGATCGCTTTCGCGGCGGACCATGCCCATGCCTTCCAGCACGGAAATCCATCGCAGGCCGGTCGTCACGGGTACGTCTGCACCGATGCACGCACTCGTCACGGAAACCCGCTTGCGCTTTTTGGCGGCCACGAACAGGTCCAGCAGCATATCCCACGCCGGTTCGCCGAACAGCGAGGAATCGAACAGTTTCGTGCGCCGCCTGCGGTCGGCATACAGCCGCTGCGCACGGTCGAGCCATACGGGATGATCGTCGGAATAACTGATGGTGGCGTGGCACGGCTCTGCCGATATATCATCGGGCAAATCCGCAACGCCTTCCAATTCGCGCGCGATCGCCAACAACTCGTTGGCCGAGGCAATCAAACGACGCGCTCGCAATCGCAGCATATCACCGGATGACACGCAACCTCCCACATTCAACTACGGCATAAGGTTAGTTCCGACCTCCCAATTCGAAGGCCTACCCCGAATACGAGAGACTACCTAACGCTACCAAGCAGAACGCCGAAGACGAATGCAATTTAAACGGTTTCGGATCAAACCTGATCCAAGATGATCTGTTCGCGCAGTGCATCAAGGACTTGTTGCAACTGCGCAGCAGCGACGAGATTGTTCAATTCAACCATATCGGATATCAATTCATCCAATTTGGCACATGATTTCATGTTAATCCGAATCCGTTCCATTTTAATATCATCCACACTGGGCATTTTGCGACCCTTTCAAGCACCCCGTCCGCACGCCGACTGCGTGGATCGCAAAGTGCCGCGGGACTTTGGCCCCGTCCAATCCCTTTGCCATTCCACATCCCAGAAATCGATTGTCCTAAAATACGAAGGCGCGCGTAAATACGGACGCTGCAATCCATTCGCAACATCATCAATCGCGGCGCTGTCCCATATCGGTCCGGCGGTCGGCGCAATCTGAATTTGTTTATATTTTACCGCAGATTAACCTTGCCCAGCCAGCGAGGCACGCCACATCTCATGGTTAATGCGCGTGCCGTTCGTCCCGCGAATCCGCAGGACTCGTAGATGGCGGGCGTAATCCTGCCTCAGCTCCAGACGGCTTCCGGCGGCAGGCTCATCAGGATGGCATCGATGTTGCCCCCGGTCTTCAGGCCGAACAGCGTGCCCCGGTCGTACACCAGGTTGAACTCGGCATAGCGACCGCGCCACTGCAACTGTTGCAGCTTCTCCGCCTCGCTCCATGCCATCCCCATCCGCCGGCGCACCAGCATCGGGAACGATGCGAGGAACGCCTCACCCACGTCGCGGGTGAACGCGAAATTCGCCTCGAATCCGGCGTCATCGGCGCATTCCAGGTGATCGTAGAAGATCCCGCCCACGCCGCGATGCACCTTGCGATGGGGGATATAGAAGTAGTCGTCCGCCCACTTCCTGAAGCGCGGATAGTAATCCGCATCGTGCGCGTCGCACGCCGCCTTGTAGGCCGCGTGGAAATCGGCGGTGTCCTCTTCATACGGGATCGGCGGGTTCAGGTCCCCGCCGCCGCCGAACCACGCCTTGCTGGTCGTCAGGAAGCGCGTGTTCATGTGCACGGCGGGCACGTGCGGGTTGGCCATGTGCGCCACGAGCGAAATGCCGGTGGCGGTGAAGCCGGGG
>JBDLVU010000201.1:0-5036 GCA_039804665.1 Pseudomonadota bacterium
CGCTTTTGACGTATACTCACTTTCCAGGCGAGCGCCTTCGACCACTCGGCCACCGCTCCGCATGCCTTGGAGGGTGCGCCCTAGCGGCAGCGGGGGCCTTTCGCAAGGCCGGGAACAGTGCCAAGGTGTCGAAATGTTGCAGACCCACGCAAGGCCTCGTCGATGAACGAGGGTTCCACCATTTCCGTCAACGCACCGCTGTGGCGCTCGGCCGGGGGCAACGGCGGTGATTGGTACTTCGTATCGATCGGCGGCGCGGCGGGGGAGGCGCTGTCCGCGCACGCGCTCATGGACCGGCTGGAACGCGGCAAGGGGCGCGGCTGGGGATCGGTGAAGGTGCAGGTAACCGTGGGCGACAGCCAGTGGTCGACTTCGGCATTTCCGCTGAAGAACAGCGGCTGGGCAATCCCGGTAAAGCTGGCCGTGCGGCGGGCCGAAGGGCTGGTTGAAGGCCAGCCGGTGGCAATCGCGCTGGAACTCGCCTGATCGCGGCGATCAATCGCCTGCGGCGCGGGCCATCATGTCCATGAAATCGCGCGCGGCGTCACGGTCGGCCGGATCGGGAAAGGCAACGTCGAGATCGGGCGCGTTGCCCAGGATCTGCATCAGCGTCCACATCGCGAAGCGGCGGGAGCGATCTTTTTCGAGGCCGAATTCGACGGCAAGGCGTTCCATGCCGCTGGCAAGCCCCGACGGGCTGAGCGCGGAAAGGTCCGCGGAACCGAAATAGCGGCGCATCTGGTCGTCGAAATCCATCGGCACCGGCGTCCGCAGCAGGCAGGGAAAGGAAGGAGGCGCCCGGAAACCAGGCGCCTCCTGAAAGATCAGCCGTTCAGCTTGTCCTTCACCGCCTTGGCAGGCGCGAAGGCGAGCTTGCGCGAGGCGGCGATCTGGATGGTCGCGCCGGTCGAGGGGTTGCGGCCTTCGCGGGCCGGGGTGTCCTTGACCTTGAACTTGCCGAACGCGTTGAGCGAGACTTCCTCACCCTTGGCGGCGGCGTCGGCGATCGCGGCGAAAACGGCATCGACGAGCTTGCGAGCGTCGGCCTTGGTCAGGCCCTCGGCGGCGGCAACGGCTTCGGCGAGTTCGGCAGTATTCATGTGGAGTAATCCTTCCGTCTTAGCAGGGCATCGGGTAGCCGCGCCGGGAGATGCCGTCCAGTAGGGACTTTGGCGTTAGGCACTGTTCCTGTGAAGTTGACGAAGTTAACACGGTCCTGAAGAATAACTCCGGTCGATCACTGCGCAAATTTTGATCGACTGGATCGATCAATCGATCCGGCGGGGCGCAAATGCGGCTTCACAGGTTCAAGGAACGGATTCGCATCATGCCCGCAGGGCGCGATGTAGGACAGCGCAATCCCCCGATCAGCCTGCCAGCGGCGCGCCGGACAGATTCGACCGCGTGTTGACCGACAATGCGTTGCCAAAAGTGCCGCGTGAGGAATGCGCCGCAATACGCGGGATCATGGCCGATCCGTCGCCCTCCGTTGGGAAATGCGGGCAAGGTTCAGAAATAATTGTGAAATCTGACATTTTATGAGTGCGGTTGAGGGCAGGAAAACCTTGTTCGGGGGAATGCCCAATTTGGAAACGTCGCAGCAACATCGCTTCACTATGGAACAATATTGGACCCTTCCCAAAATCGCCTGATGAAAGCGCCATATCTTTCGGCAAACCCACTCGTGGGTAGGTAAAATCTTGTTTTTGCAACGTGTTATTAGGCCAAATTACGCTTTGTGGACTCATGATTATGTGCGCGGGATGCTCGCAATATTTCAGCGTGAAAATAAACGTCATCAATCAGAAACAGCGGATACCTACCGCGCCCTGATGCCGGGCGTGGCGCATGCGCAGCCGGCATGGGGCGTGGGGGCGTATCTCATTACAATGGCACGCAAGCCGGTGATCCTGCTTCAGGAATCCGATGCCACGCGGCGGCGGATGATGAAGTTCAATCTTGAAATCGAAGGGTTCGGCGTGATTGCGCCGGCCGGGCCGGATGACGCCGGAGCCACCGGCGCGCCCGACGAGATCGATCTGACGATCCTCAATTGGGAAGGGCTGGACCGCGTGGCGCTGGCCGCGTGGCAAAAGCATCGCGAGGTGCCGGGCCGCCGCTATGTGCCGCTGCTGGTGATTGGCGGGCCGGAACAGGAGGATGACCGCATGGTCGCCTATCAGGCCGGTGCCGACGACATCATGACCAACCCGTTCTCGGTGCCGGAACTGCTCGCCCGGATCCGAGCGATCCTGCGCCGTACGTCGCCCGAACTGGGCGGCCGGGTGATCCGCGTGGCGGGCCTGAGCCTGGACGTGAATAGCGGCCGGGTGACGCGCGAAGGCGCAGACATCCGGCTGAGCCAGACCGAATTCCGCAT
This sequence comes from Pseudomonadota bacterium, assembly GCA_039804665.1. Lineage (GTDB taxonomy): Bacteria > Pseudomonadota > Alphaproteobacteria > Sphingomonadales > Sphingomonadaceae > Novosphingobium. Next base: position 2,381 of record JBDLVU010000201.1, read on the forward strand.
CCTGCAATACCTGATGGAGCACGCCGGCAAGGTGCGCACCCGCGAGCAGATCCGCAATGCGGTGTGGGAACGCCCTTCGCAGGTGGAAATCCGTGCGATCGACGTGCGCATCACTCGTCTGCGCCGCCAGTTGCGGCTGACCGGGGGCAGCGACCTGATCCGCACGGTGCGCTCGGTGGGCTATGTGCTGGCCGACGAACAGCCGCGCATGCGCGTGGAGCCGGCCAGCGGTTCGGACCGGATGCTCTTGCCTTCGCGGATTTGAGCGCTGGGGGCGCCCCGACGCGCCCTAGCCGCCGACCAGCAGGCGCCCGATGGTATCGCGATCGAGCGCGCCGGTAATGGCGATGCCGTTGGCCGCCTGAAACGCACGGACAGCGTCGGCCAACTGCCCGGCGTCCTGCGCGTCTGCGGGGCGGGAAAGCAGGTTCAGCGCCACAAGCCGTTCCGCGACGCGCCGCAATGTGGCGCTGTCGAACCCGCCGGTGGGCTGTGCGATGCCATCGTCGGTGCCCTGCGGCTGGGCGCGGGCCACGGTATCGCGCGCGGTGTCCGGTGGGCACGCGGGCGCGCCCTTGCGCCGGGGGGCGGGCTTTGTCGGCGCCGGTTCGGTTTCGGGTGGCACGATATCACCGCGTTCGAACGAGACGCTGGCGTTGCCGCCAACTTTGCGGTCGCCCTTCGTACCCGGCGCGGGCAGCGCGCTGCGCGGGGGCATGGCGGGGTAATCGGACGAGGCCGCCGGATCGGCCGCGTCGCCTGAATGCGACTGCGGCTGCGACTCCGGCGCAGGCAGGCTTTCCTCCAGCAACGGTGAAGATGCCGGCGGCGCGGCGGCAACGGGCGCCGCAGCCGCCAGGGCGGCGGGGGCGGCGATCGCCAGCGTACGGATCAGGCGGTGCATCGGCGGTCCGTCAATTGCCGCCGAACGTGCCCGTCGATGTTGTCTTGCCGGTGTTGGTGCTGCTGATCGTGTTGCCGTTGATCGAGTTCTGATCACCGGTGATCTGGTTGTACACGCAGTTCCCGCAAGAGCTGATCGAACGGTACATGGTGGTGACCGCGTTGCCGATGGTGGCGGTCTGCGCGTTCGAGCCTTCGGTGTTGTGCAATTGCGCCGAGGCGAGCGAACGGCTGGCGCCGGGATTGCCCATCGTGCCCCATGCGCTGGAGGATTCGCCGGCCGAGGCGGGCGTGGCAGCAGAAAAGCCGAGCGCGAGTGCGAGCGCGGCGGAAACGATCTTGCGGGTCATCATGGTGGCGGCTCCCTTGTAGCTGGCAATGCGCGGCCGGATCAGTGCTTGGTGGAAATGGAAAAGCCCGATTGCAGCCCGATGGCCGAAATCGTGACGCTGCCGGTGGCGCTGGACTGTTCGCCGTTGATCGTGCCTTCGGAATTGACCGTGCCCGCATTGCTGGCGCTTGTCTTGATGTTGGAAATCGACACGCTGACCGCTCCGGTATCGGCGCTGATGGTGGAGCTGCTGGCGGCGCTGGTCAGCGTCTGGCGGGGGTCGTAGGTGACGACCGCACCCTGCGAGACGAGGCTGATGGCGTTGCCCGAGCCGCCGAGAATCTGCGGATTGTTGATGCTGCCGTTCAGGGTGACGTCGCCGTTGTTGATGGCAGTCAGGGTCGCGTCGTCGCTGGCGGTGATCTGCGCGGCGGCGGGCGTGGCAAGGCCAAGCGCGAGCGCAGCGGCAGACAGCGCCGACAGGGCAGGAAGGCGCGATGCGAACGGCCAGGAAATCATCAGGCTTCTCCGGGTGCGGAAACGACAAGAAGGAGGGGCACGAAGCCCCTCCTTCCGGTGTGGTTCGGATGTGGTGTTGAGCCCATCCGGTAACCGGTTACTTCGTGAACATCGAGAACGACTGCGAAGCCGAGGCGCCGAGAGCGGCGACCGAGATCGAGTTGTTCAGACCGCCAGAGATAGCGGCAGAAGTGATGCCCGATTCGACGTTCACAGCCGAGTAGTTGGTCGCGAGCAGCGTGGCGGTGCCACCGACGAGGTTGCTGGACACGGTGTTGGCGGCACCGGCGTATTCGTTCACCGAGAACGAGTACGAGGCCGAGGCGCCGATGCCAGCAACGCTGATCGAGTTGTTGCTGGCAAGGTTCGAATCAGGCGCACCGCCGATGCTGACGGTATCCATCGAGGTCATGTTGGTGACGGTCGTCTGCGTCTCGAGCGGGGTGATGGTGAAGGTGCCGTCGCCGTTGTCTTCGTAGGTTGCGCCGTTCACCGCGGCGATGTTCACGCCGCCGTCGTCGAGGAACGAACCTTCGCCGTCAACCACAGCCGCGCCGAAGCCGGCCGAATTGGCGATGGGAGCCGTGCTGCCGTAGTTGGTGAGCGAGTACGACACGCCGGCCGAAGCACCGAGCGCCGTCGACGAGACCGAGTTGCCATTGGCGGCAGCGGTACTGTCGGCGCCATTGATCGCGGCGGTCAGGAGCGTGGCGGTGGGCGCGGCCACGTCGGTCGTATCGATGCCGCCGATGGCGACGTTGGCAGTGTTCACCGAGGTGACGTTCAGCGCCGTCGGGTCGCCATCGCCGTTCTGGGTCAGGTTGAACGTACCGGTTTCGCCACCAGCCAGAACGGTCGAGGAGAAGCCGACGCTGGCCGACGAACCGATGGCGGCGGCGATCG
>JBDLVU010000202.1:0-4999 GCA_039804665.1 Pseudomonadota bacterium
CATGCTGCCGGTCATGCGGTCAGCATAGAGGATTACCCGCCCATCTACGTTGCGGGCGGCGCGGGACAGGCCGTGAATTTCGTCGACGATATACAGAGGCCGGCGCTTGGCTTCCATGTACATGCGCCCGATGTATTCGCCCATGATGCCAAGAATGGTCAGCTGCACCGAGCCAAGCACCAGCACGACGGCCATGGTCGAAGTCCATCCACTGACCGTGTCGCCCATGAACCAAGCACCGATCACATAGGCAAGGACGGCCAGTGCGCCAAAGCCGGCGCACACGCCCAGCCATGAGGCAAGCCGCAACGGCGCGACCGAAAAGCTGGTGATGGCATCGATCGCGAACGAGATCATCTTGTGCAGGGGATACTTGGTTTCCCCCACGAAGCGCGCGTCCCGGTCATATGGCAGGGGTGCTTGCCGGAAACCGACCCAGCTGACCATCCCGCGCACGAACCGGTAGCGCTCAGGCATGGCCTGCAGTGCATCGAGCACGCGGCGCTTCATCAGGCGAAAATCGCCGGTGTCGCGCGGGATGTCGACGTCCACAAGGCGGTTGAGCAGGCGATAGAACGCCGCTGCGGTCGCCTTTTTGAACACAGTCTCGCCATGACGCTGGCGTCGCTGGCCATAAACGACGTCGTTGCCGCCGCGCAGGATATCCAGCATCGGGCCGAGCAGTTCCGGCGGGTCCTGCAGGTCAGCATCCATAACGAAGATGAGTTCGCCGGTGCAGTGCTCCAGCCCTGCGGTCAATGCCAGCTGGTGACCGTGATTGCGGGCAAGATTGATGCACAGGACGCGAGGATCGGTATCCGCAAGGGCGCACATCGATTGCCATGTGCCATCCCGCGACCCATCGTTGACCAGCACGATTTCATAGTCGTTCGCAAACAGCGGCCGGATCGCGGCGGTCAGTCGGCGGTGCAATTCGTTGATGCCGTCTGCCTCGTTGTAGCAAGGGATGACAACGGACAAGCCTGGCGGCTTTCCTTGCGTGCCGATACCGATCATCTTGCTCGTGCCTCCTGTTGACGGGAGACTAAGCGAAACTTGGTAAACGGCAGGTAAAGATGCATTAACGCGCATCGGGCAAGGCGAACGGGCCTTCTGCCCTTCAGGCGCTGTTGCGGGCATTTCGCTGGGTGGCGAGGCGGGCAGAAACCGCAATCCCCCCTGCTTGACAACCTTTCCCGCCGAACCCCACTGTCCCCGGCATCTTCGGGAAGTGGATTGCGGATGAAAAGCGCGGAGCGCACTGGCCTGCTGTTTGCCCTGGCAGGCTTTGCGATGATTTCCATCGGGGATGCCATCGTCAAATCGATGACCGGAATGTGGCCCGGGCCGGCGATGGCGGCATTGCGCTATCTGGTGGGCACTGTGGGACTGGGGGCCATCCTGCTGCATTGTGAAGGGCTGCGCGGCTTCGGGTTTCCCGGGTTTCGGTGGCAGGTGCTGCGGGGGTTCGGCGTGGCGATGTCGGCGATGGCGTTCTTTACCGCGCTGCAATTGATGCCGATTGCCGAGGCAACCTCGATTTCGTTCACCAGCCCGATGATCACGGGGCTTCTGGCGATGGTTCTGCTGGGCGAGCCGGCGCGGCGGTCGACGTGGATCGCCAGCGCGGTTGCCTTTGCCGGGGTGCTGATCGTGTTGCGCCCCAACTTCGCGGTGATCGGCCCGGCGGCGTTGCTGCCGCTGGTTTCGGCAACCGGCATGGCGCTGTTGATGATCGGCAACCGCGCGGTGGCCGGGCGGGCAAGCGCGCTGTCGATGCAGTTCAACGTTGCGGTGCTGGGGCTGGTGTTCATGGCGCTGTTTACGCTGGCCGGGCATTTCAGCGGCATACCGCGCCTTCACGTCGGCTGGCCGCAGGCGAGCGTGGTGCTGCGCTGTTCGATCATTGCCTGTTCGGCATCGGTGGCGCACGCGCTGATCTATCTGGCGACGACGCGCGCGGGGGCGGCCACGATCGCGCCCATGACCTATGTGCAGTTGCTGATGGCGGGGCTGTTCGGCTGGTTCCTGTTTGCCGAGCGACCCGACGCGATGGCGCTGATGGGGGCGACCATCATCGTCGGGGCCGGCCTTTACCTGTGGCGCGCCGGGCGCATGACGGACGAGCCACAGGGGACCGATTGAGGCGTCGTCAGGCCAGCGTATCCAGCAGCGGTTCCAGGCTTTGAAGCAGTACGTCTGGCCGGTCCTTTTCAGGCAGGTCGGCATCGCCAGCCATGATCCCGGTGGCCATGCCCACCGACAGCGCGCCCAGCGCATTGGCCATGCGCATTTCCAGCGCGGGGTCATCGCCCACCACCACGATATTTTTCGCGGCGGAACGCGGCAGGCCCATGACAGTGCGCGCAACGTCAAAGGCCACGCGCGAAGGCTTGCCCAGAATGCGCGGGCGCTTGCCGGTCATTGCCGTCAGCATGGCATTGATGGGATAGCTGGCGCCAATGGCGCGGCCGTTTTCCGTGGCGAAGAACGGGACGTTGCTGGCGGTAAAAAGCCGCGCGCCGTTCCACAGCGAATGGCAGCCTGCTTCCAACGCCGCGAAATCGAATTCGCGGAACCAGCCGGTGTACACCGCTTCCACACCGTCGGCCGCTTCCGCCGGGCCGACGACTTCCAACCCCATGTCGATCAGCGGGGCGGCGCAGCCGGGATTGCCCAACACGCGCACCTTGCCCACGCGCTGCTGCTTAAGCCAGACCGCGGCCGACGACGAAGGCGTCAGCATCTGCGCGTCTTCCACCGGGAAGCCGGCGTTGCGCAGCGATGCGGCATAGGCGGCGGGCGGCTTGGCCGTGCCGTTGGTGAACACCACGAACGGCGTGCCACGCGCCTTCAAGGCTTCGAGCAGGGCAATCGCGTGGGGCAGGGCACGGTGGCCGCCGCTTTTGGAATCGCCCAGCGCAATGGTGCCGTCCATGTCGAACACGAAACCGGCGGCGTCGCGCAGGCGGGCGGAAATGTCTGATGGGATCAAAGCGAGGCTCCGGCATGAAGGGCAAGGCGGAACCCAGGGCGTTCGATCACCAGATCGCGCGCTTGCGGGTTCGCGGCCAGTTTGCGCAGTAGCGACAGGATCGGCGCGGCTTGCGGGGTATAGGTCGCGCGCGATGGCCCTGCCGCCAGCATGGCATCGACCTGCTCGCCCGGCATCACCGCGCGCAGCAGGAATTCCTCATCGGGCATGGCATGACCGAACTGGCGGCGTAGGTCGGCGAGCGCAGGGAAGGTCGGCTCGAACTCCAGCTCGCGTGCGCGCGGGCGGTCCATGATCGTGGCAAGTACGGCCGGATCGATGGGTGAGGTCGGCTTGCCGAACTTGCCCAGACAATAGCGGATCACCTGATCGGAAACCTGCGCATAGCGGCGGTCGCCGATCACGTTAAACAGCGCCTGGCTCATGACCATCTGCGGAAAAGGCGTGACCATGATCGGATAGCCGAGATCGGCGCGGACCTGCCCGGTTTCCTCGATCACGGCCGCCATACGGTCGGACAGGCCGAGTTCTTCCAGCTGGCGGGCGATGGTGGTCATCACCCCACCGGCGATCTGGTGGCGCAGGAAGCTGGCGTCAAAGTTTTGCGGGCGGCCCGGCGGCAGCCCTTCGGCCAGCGCCACGCTGTTCCAGTAGGTGGTCAGGCGGCGCAGCGCGGCCTTGTCGATGTCAACCGTGTGGCCGGCTTCCTCAAGGTTGGCGACCATGCGGTTGGCTTCGGGCAACGAGGAACCGTCGCCCCCCGGCCCAACGCCGACGTGGATCGCCGAAATGCCAAGCTTGGCGGCTTCAAGGCTGGAGATCATGCCCTGGCCCACGGTGGTGTGGGCGTGGATTTCCAGCGGCCGGTTGCCGATCACGGCCTTGACCGCGGGCACCAGCGTGCGCGCGCGGTCCACCGAGAGCAGGCCGGCCGGGTCCTTGATATAAAACAGGTCGATGTCGGGGCTTTGCCCCACGGCGCGGGCGAAGTTGGCGTAGAATTCGTCGGTGTGGATTTCCGAAAGCGTGAAAGTCAGCGCGGCCATGATCTCGGCCGGGCCTTCCTCGCGCACAAGCCGCGCCGCTTCGATCACGGCCGGCACTTCGTGCATAGGGTCGAGCAGCACGAAGCGGCCCACGCCATTGGCCTGCAACGCGCGATAGACCAGCCGCATGAATTCGGGGTCTGCCTGCTGCCACGCGATGAAGCGCAGGCCGGTGGTGATGAACTGCAATGGCGTGGTCGGCATGGCCGACGCCATTCGGCGCAGACGCTCCCACGGATCTTTGCGGAAATAGCGGACGGCCACGGCCATGTGGCTGGACGAGGTGAAATCGATGGCGCGGAAGCCGCACGCCTCGGTCAGCGCGGCGGCCTGAAGCATGTGCGCGGTGTCCAGCCCGGTGGCGCCCCACAGGCTCTGGTTGCCGTCGCGCATGGTCACGTCAACAAGACGGATGTCGGTCATTGATCGAGTCCCAGCAGGAAGCCGGTATCCACGCCGCCCTTGGCAAAGCGGGGATCGGCGGCAATGCGGCGATGGAGCGGGGCGGTGGTAGGCAGCCCTTCGATGGCAAGATTGGCCAGCGCGGCGCGCAGGCGCTGCACGGCCTCTTCCCGCGTGGCGCCGTGGACGATCACCTTGCCCATCAGCGAGTCATAGAACGGCGGCACTTCGCCCCCGTTGGCGATGTGGCTGTCCACGCGCACGCCGGGGCCGGCAGGCCATGCCGCGCGGATGACGTGGCCGGGCGAGGGGCGGAAATCGGCATCCGGGTCCTCGGCGTTGATGCGCACCTCGATTGCGGCACCGCGCGGGCGGATCATCGCCTGCGTCAGCGTGAGCGGACGCCCGGATGCGACGAGCAATTGCTGTTCAACCAGATCCACGCCGGTGATCGCCTCGGTCACGGGATGTTCCACCTGGATGCGGGCGTTCAGTTCAAGGAAGTAGAACGAGAAATCGTCCGCATCCACGAGGAATTCGGCCGTGCCTGCACCGC
>JBDLVU010000203.1:0-5521 GCA_039804665.1 Pseudomonadota bacterium
CCCCCGCAGCCAGACCTTTCCGCCGCGCGCCGCCACCGCCTCACCGGCGCCGGCGTCGGCAAAGTACCTCAGAGTGACCGGAACCCCAACGCCAGCGCGCATGCCTTGCCGATGCCCGATTCCCCGCCGGTGACGATGGCCGGAACTCCGGCCAGACCAGTTGCAAAATCCATCCCCCGCGAACGCCCGAGGCGCCCGGAGGTTGCATGAACTTTCGGTCAGGCTGGATGCCAACACAACTGGTCGGCGCAATTCGCACGGACAGGGGCCACCATTCGCAGCCCGCCACGCCCGCCCTGCGGCAGGGTCAGCCCAGTTCGACCTGCTCCAGCTCGTACCCCTTGGCGCGCAGCGCCTCTACCAGCCGGTCGATCTGCTCGCGGTCGCGCGCCTCGCATTCGATCTCGGCCGTCAGGCCCTTGGCCGGCAGCGAGGTGAAGATGCGCTGGTGCCACACTTCCAGGATGTTCACCTGATGGCGATTGAATTCCTCCACCACCTTGAACAGCGCGCCGGGGCGATCCTGCAGCGTGATCCGCAGTCGACCCAGCCGCCCGGACCGCGCCAGATCGCGCAGCAGCACGTTGGCCCTTGCGCCCGGCAAAGATCTCGCGGTTGGCCATCACCGCGGCAAGCCCTGCGGCGCCCGCGCCTTCGACCACGGTCTTTTCGATCTGCAACAGCAGCGCCACCGCCGATTCCAGCGCGGCTTCCTCAACCAGCACGATATCGTCAACGATTCCGGCCAGAACGCGCGATGTGAACGCCCCCGGCTCCTTCACCGCGATGCCTTCGGCCAGCGTATCGCCGCCACACGGCAGGTCCTGATGCTTCAGCCGGTCGAACATCGAAGGGTAAAGCTTCGCCTGCACCCCGATCAGCCCGATGTCGGGCTTCAGCCCGCGCGCCGCCGTGCCCATGCCGGTCAGCAGCCCGCCCCCGCCGATCGGCACGGCCAGCATGTCGATCTCGGGCGCGTCCTCCAGCATTTCCAGCACCACGGTGCCTTGTCCGGCCGCCACCTGCGGATCGTCGAACGGATGCACGAAGGTCAGCCCCAGCTGCTGCTCCATCGACCGGGCATAGGCATAGGCTTCGTCAAAGGTTTCGCCTTCCAGCACCACCTTGCCGCCCACGCTTTCGGTCTGCATGACCTTCACCGTCGGCGTCGTCTTGGGCATCACGATCGTCACCGGCACGCCCAGACGGGTGCCATGATACGAAAGACCCTGCGCGTGGTTGCCTGCCGACGCCGCGATCACGCCCTTGGCCCGCTGCGCTTCGGTCAGCTGCAACAGCGCGTTCAGCGCACCGCGCTCCTTGTACGCGGCGGTGAATTGCAGGTTTTCGAACTTCAGCCAGATTTCCGCGCCGGTGATCTTGCTCAGCGTCTTGCTGTGCAACGTCGGCGTGCGCACCACTGAACCGCGAATTCGCTCTGCCGCCGCGCGAACATCGGCAAGTGTCAGCGTCGCGTCCCCTTCGGGCGCAAGCGTGGCGGCAGCGGCAGCACGGTTTTCCATGCGCAGCCCCTAATCGAAACCGCGCACAAAGGGAACCGTTTCGAACGGGTTCGTTCGGCTCAGGCCTCGCGGCGGCGCGGCAACCGCAACAGCGCCAGCACGCCGAACATCACCAGCACGGCCAGCGTATCGGCCACCCAGTCGCGGATGTCGCAATCGCGGTGCAGCGCGGGAATCGACTGCGCCACCTCGATCAGCGCGCCCATGAACGAAAGCCGCTCGATCAACCGCCAGCGCGGCGCTGCCGGAAACGCGAACGCGGCCAGCGCCGCCAGCACGCCAAACGCCAGCATGTGTTCGAACTTGTCGCCAAATCCGTCGATCGCCAGTTTGGGCGGCTTGGGCAACAACGCCATCGTCACCGCGCCGGCGGCGCAGATCCAGAAGGCGAAGCGTTCGATCAGGATCGTGGCTGTGCGCTGCAACATCGCTGGCGGACTTGCCCGCCCGTTGCCCCGGGCGCAACCCCAAACCGTGCAAGATTGCAACCACACCCCTCTGGCGCGCCCGGCCAAACTGGCTAAAGTCCGCCACCATGAGCACCGAACCTCTTTCCGTATCCGTCATCGGCCTTGGCGTCATGGGCGGCGCCATCGCGCGCCATCTGGGCAAGGCCGGCCATCGCCTCACCATCTACAACCGCACGCCCGCCCGGGCAGAGGCATGGCAGGCCGCCAATCCCGGCCTGGCCGGCGCGGTCGCCGCCTCTCCCGCCGAAGCGGCCGAGGGCGCGGACGTGGTCATCACCTGCGTCGGCAACGACGATGACCTCGCCGATGTCGTCCTCAGCCCTACCGGCGCTTTCGCCACGCTGCGGCGCGGCGCGCTGTTCATCGATCACACCACCGTGTCCGCCCGCATCGCCCGCCAGATCGCGGTGGAAGGCCGCGACAAGGAACTGCTCTGCGTCGATGCGCCCGTTACCGGCGGGCAATCCGGCGCCGAGGCCGGCACCCTTGCCATCATGTGCGGCGGCAGTGAAAAGGCGGTCGACGCCGCCCGCCCCGTGCTCGCCGCCTATGCCAAGCGCGTCGTCCATGTCGGCAGGTCGGGTGCCGGGCAGACCGCCAAGATGGCCAACCAGATGTGCATCGCGGGCGCGCTTGCCGGCCTTTCCGAGGCCATCCGCTTTGCGCAGGCAGCCCGCCTCGATCTCGACAAGGTGTTCGAGGCGATCTCCGGCGGCGCCGCGCAATCGTGGCAGATGGACAACCGCTTCCACACGATGGCAAACGACGAATTCGACTTCGGCTTTGCGGTGGACTGGATGCGCAAGGACCTTGGCCTCGCCATCGAAGAAGCGCGCAACCTTGGCGCCAGCGTGCCCACGACCGCGCTGATCGACCAGTTCTATGCCGATGTGCAGGCCCTCGGCGGCGGCCGCAACGACACCAGCGCCCTCATCCGCCGCCTCCCCAAACGCGGCAGCGCTTAAAAGCGGGTCGGCGCTGGAACCTTCCGCTCGTCCCGAGCCTGTCGAAAGACGCACGCCAACGCCCGCCCCAAAGCGAGACGCTCCCATGCCACGCCCGTCTGCCCTTTCCCCGTTCGTGTCGAGCGCAGCCGGGACACGCGCCCCCGCGCTCCTCGCCCTCCTCTTCGCCGCGTCCGCCCCCGCCCATGCCGACACCCTCGTCGACAACGTCCACGGCCAGCGCATCGCGGAGGACGGCACGCTTCAGCCCGTCTCCGCGCTGGTCTATGACGATTTCGGCGTGATCAGGGCCGTCTATGCCCCCGGCCAGAAGCCATCCAAAAAGGGCGTGAAGTTCCACCTCGACGGGCAGGGCCGCGTCCTGCTGCCCGGGCTGATCGACGCCCACACCCACGTCCTGCAAACCGGCTTCGCCGCGCTCACGCTCGATCTTACCGACACCGCTTCGCTCGCCGACGCGCTCACCCGCATCGCCGCCTTCGCCGCCGCGCATCCCGAACGGCCATGGATCATCGGGCGCGGCTGGAACGCGGAGCGCTGGGGCCTGTCCCGCCTGCCCACCGCGGCCGAACTTGACGCCGCCGTCCCCGGCCGCCCCGTCTGGCTCGAACGCGCCGATGGCCACGCCGGCTGGGCCAACACCGCCGCGCTCAAGGCCGCCGGCCTCACCGCCGCAACCACCGCGCCGGTCGGCGGCAGCATCGAACGCGACGCCACCGGCGCCCCCGCCGGCGTGCTTGCCGAAACCGCGATGGACCTCGTTGCCCGCGCCGTCCCCGCCCCCACCGCGCGCGACTATGACACCGCGCTCCAGATCGCGCAGCGCGAATTCTTCCGCCGCGGCCTTACCGCCGTCACCGACATGGGCACCGACATCCGCGATTGGCAGGCCTTCCGCCGCGCCGGCGACGCCAACCGGCTCTACGTCCGCATCATGGCCTATGCCTCGGGCACCGACGCCATGGCGCTCATCGCCGGCCCCGCCCCGTCGCCATGGCTCTATGCCGATCGCCTGCGCATGGGCGGGATGACCTTCACCATGGACGGCGCGCTCGGCCCGCGAGGGGGCTGGCTCAAGGCGCCGTATGCCGATGCGCCCGCCACGCGCGGCCTGCCCCGCCTGTCGCAAACCCAGCTCGGCAACCTGATGAGCCGCGCCGCGATGGACAATTTCCAGGTCGCCGTCAGCGCCACCGGCGATGAAGCCAACGCCACCCTGCTCGGCGCCATCGACGACCTGACCGCCACCTACAAGGGCGACCGCCGCTGGCGCCTCGAACGCGCGCAGGTCATTGTTCCCAAGGACCGCCCCACGGTAACCCGCATCGCCGCGAACGGCGGCATCGTCGCCTCGGTGCAGCCCACGGCGCAAGCCACCGACCGCCGCATCGACGAAGCCCGCCTCGGCCCCGATCGCCTTGCCGGCGTCCACCCATGGGCCTCGCTCAAGGCCGCCGGCGCCGCGCTCGCCTTTGGCTCCGGCAGCCCGGTCGAACGCCCCGACCCATGGGCCGGCCTCGCCACCGCGCTTGCCCGCGAAGGCGCCGAAAGGCCGGACCGCGCCACCGCGCTTGCCGCCTACACGGCCAGCGCCGCCTGGGCCGGCTTTGCCGATTCCCGCTTCGGCCGCCTCGCGCCCGGCCAGCGCGCCGACTTCATCCTTGTCGACACCGACCCCGCAACCGCCACCCCATCGCAGATCCGCCAGACCCGCGTGTTTCAAACATGGGTCGGCGGCGGCAAAGTGTGGGATTCCGAAAAGCCTGAAGGAACCACGGAAACCACTTTGACCCCGGCGCGTTAACCACGCCGACGCGGAAGGCGGAAGGGGGCACCCCTGATGCTGCGTTGCGTCTGCGTGGCACCCCCGGCGTACACGGCCACGCAGGCGCCGCTTGCACAAGCGAATGCATTTCCCCGGCGGGGGCGCACAGCCCCCGCCACACCCCCTACCCCACCTCCTTTCCCGGCCCGCCTTTCACAGCCCGAAAAGGCCACGCTCCCCGCCGTTGCCCTCGCGCCCAAGGCTCGTTAGTATGGCTAACGAACAAGCCCACGCAGAGGATGCCTTCATGACCGCCCCCGCCCCCACAGCAGCCGATCTCGCCGCCGACATCCAGCGCGTCTTCGCGCTCCAGCAGGCCCACCAGTGGGAGGCAAAGGCGTCCTCCGCCGAAGTCCGCAAGGAAAAGCTGGCAAAGCTGAAGGCCGTCGTCGAAGCCCACACCGACGCCATCATCGCCGCCGTTCTGGAAGACACGCGCAAGCCCGTGGGCGAAATCCGCGTGACCGAGGTGCTGAACGTCACCGCCAATATCCAGCGCAACATCGACAATCTCGAAGCATGGATGCAGCCGACCGAGGTCACCCCCTCGCTCAACCCGGCCGACCGCGCGCAGATCGCCTATGAAGCACGCGGCGTCTGCCTGATCCTCGGGCCGTGGAACTTCCCGCTCGGCCTCGCGCTCGGCCCGGTCGCCGCCGCCATCGCGGCAGGCAACACCTGCATCGTCAAGCTGACCGACCTGTGCCCCGCCACCGCGCGCGTCGGCGCCGCGATCAT
>JBDLVU010000204.1:0-4976 GCA_039804665.1 Pseudomonadota bacterium
TCGGCATGCGCAGCCACGCGGGCGTGGCCAGCACGATGTTCAAGGCGCTGGCCGATCGCGGCATCAATATCCAGGCGATCAGCACCAGCGAGATCAAGGTCTCGGTGCTGATCGACGCCGACGAAGTCGAACTCGCGGTGCGCGTGCTGCACACCGCCTATGGCCTCGACGCGGAATAAGCGCTTGCGACGGCGGGCTGCGGCCCGCCGTCAGCGCACCTTCAGGCCCAGTTCGGCAAGGAGCTGGCCGGCCTGTTCGCGCGAGATGGTGGCGCCCCTGAACAGCGAGGCGTCGGTCAGGCGCACGCCGCCAAGGTCTGCCCCGCGCAAGTCCGCCCCGTCGAAGCGGGCCTGCGCCAGCATCGCATCGCGCAGGCTGCACCCCTCGAACGCGGTCTGGCGGAAATCGCACTTGCGCAGGTCCGCCTGCGAAAAGTCCACCCGCTGCAAGGTTTCGCGCCGGAACGAAAAGCCGGGCAGCTTGGCCGAGACCAGCAGTACTTCCTCGAACACGATGTGCATCGCGGCGGCTTCGGTGAAATCGGCGCCGGTCAGCTTGCAGCCCTGAAAGCGGGTGCTGCCCAGCTTGGCGCGGCGGAACGACGCGTTGTTCCAGTCTCCGCCGATGATGCGCGCTTCGCCGAGGTGGGCGCCCGTGAGATCCGCAAATGCGGCGCGGCAACCCGTGAACGTGGCGTTTTCCAGCCTTGCGCCTGAAAGGTCGACGCGGCGCAGCGTGCAGCGTTCGAAATGCCAGCCAGACAGGTCGAGCCCGGAGAGGTCCGCCTCTTCCAGATCGCATTCCTGAATGTGGCGCGGGGCGCCCGGTGCGGTCAGGTCGGCACGGGTCAGGGTCTGCCCGGTCTGGTCAAGGCGCGAAAAGAGATCGTTCATCCGGCAGAGCATACGCGCGCCGGCCCGGGCAGGCCATGGCGGTGCGACGGTTATGCCGGTCTGGTGCGGAGCGCGCGGCCCAGCCATGCGCGGGCGGGGCGTTCCCACAAGCGTTCGGCGATTGCGGACAAGGCCAGTGTCAGCGCGATTGCGGCGGCAAGCAGGCTCAAGCGCAAGGGGGAAGCCGCCGGGCTGGCACCTGCTGCCCAGCCCGCGGCGTCGATCAACGGCAGGTGCAACACATAGACCGGATAGGACAGGCGTCCGGCAAGGCGGAAGGCGCCATCGCCAGCGCCCGGGCGGGCGAGTGCCCCCAGCGCGACGATGGCGGGGACGCAGACGGCCACCGCGAACAGAATGCCGGGCAGGCTGCCGCTGTCGTAGACGAACAGCAGCAGGCCGAGCGCGGCAAAGGCCCAGATCGGGCCGATGGTGCGGCGGCAACCGCCAAGGCCCCGATGCAGCGCGATCCCGGCGGCAAAGGGCAGCAGCAGTCGCGCGAAACCGCCAATGAACATCTTCGCGCTGGTAAAGCCGAGTGCGTCGAAATCCGCGCCCATCGCCAGCAACGCCGCGATGCCCAGCGCGCCGAGCGCGGCAAGGGCGACCCAGGCCCATGTCCGCGCGCCGGCGAGCAGGCCCAGCGCGATGCCGCCGGCGAATTCGAAAAACAGCGACCACAGCGGGTTGTCCACCGGATAGGCATCGCGGTGGAAAAGGATGCCCAGAGGCAGCAGCAGCAGTGTGGCCGGCGCGGTGATCAGCACCTGCGCGCGCGGGAAATCGGCGATGGCGAGATGGATCGCGGTGCCGATCAGGGTGCCCAGCACGATCATCGGGTAAAGCCGCTGCACGCGCAGGCGCAAGAAAGCGCCATGCGACAACGCGCGCCCTGCAAGTCGTTCGCCATAGGCGTGCGACAGGGCAAAGCCGCTGAGGCAGAAGAAGAAGTCCACCGCAAGGAAGCTCATCGGCGGAAAGCCGACTTTTACCACGGTGCCGCAGCCGTGGAACAGCGCGACGGCGAAGGCGGCAAGGCCGCGCAATCCGTCCAGCGTGGCATAATCGTGCCCGCGCGTGCTGTGTCGATCGTCCCGCATCCGCCGGCATGGCTAGTGCAGCCGGGCGGCGCGCGCAAAGGAAACCCCGCCCCCGGCAAAAGGGGACTACCGGAGGCGGGGTGCGACCCGTCTGGCTCAGTCGGCCAGGTCGGGCTGGGCAGGGATGGTGGCGCTGGCCGTCATGCCAAGCGCGGCGGCAACGCCCGCCCCGTATTCGGGATCGCAGCGGGTGCAGTTGTCGATGTGCCGCTGCTTGATGAAGGCGGGCGCATCGCCCATCGCGCGGGCGGTGTTGAAGAACAGGCTCTGCTTCTCGGTGTCGCTCATCTGCCGGAACAGCTTGCGCGGCTGGGTGAAGTAGTCCGTGTCATCCTCGCGGAAGTTCCAGAAATCGGCATCGCCCCGGATCTGCAGCGGCGGTTCGCGGTATTCGCCTTGATCCTGCCACTGGTCGAACGAGTTCGGGTGATAGTGCAGCGTGGCGCCATAGTTGCTATCCACCCGCATCGAACCGTCGCGGTGGTTGGAATGGATCGGGCAGCGGGCCGCGTTCACCGGGATCTGGTGGTGGTTCACCCCCAGCCGGTAGCGCTGCGCATCCGAATAGGCGAACAGGCGCGCCTGCAGCATCTTGTCGGGCGAAACGCCGATTCCGGGCACAAGGTTGGAGGGCGCGAAGGCGCTCTGTTCCACGTCGGCAAAGAAGTTGTCGGGAATGCGGTTCAGTTCGAACTCGCCCACCTCGATCAGCGGGTAATCGGCCTTGTACCACACCTTGGTCAGGTCGAACGGGTGAAACCGGTAGGTCTCGGCCTCTTCTTCGGGCATGACCTGTATGCACATCTTCCACTTCGGGAAGTCGCCGCGTTCGATAGCATCGTACAGGTCGCGCTGGTGGCTTTCGCGGTCCTGACCGATCAGCGTTGTCGATTGCGCGTCGGTCAGGTTCTCGATGCCCTGCTGGCTGAGGAAGTGGAACTTCACCCAGAAGCGTTCGCCCGCGGCGTTGACCATGCTGTAGGTGTGGCTGCCAAAGCCGTGCATGTGGCGATAGGTGCGCGGGATGCCGCGCTCGCTCATCACGATCGTCACCTGGTGGAAGGCTTCGGGCAGCAGCGTCCAGAAGTCCCAGTTGTGCGAGGCCGAGCGCAGGTTGGTGCGCGGATCGCGCTTCACCGCCTTGTTCAGGTCGGCGAATTTGCGCGGATCGCGGACGAAGAACACGGGGGTGTTGTTGCCCACCATGTCCCAGTTGCCTTCCTCGGTGTAGAACTTCAGCGCGAAGCCGCGGATGTCGCGTTCGGCATCGGCGGCGCCGCGTTCACCGGCGACGGTGGTGAAGCGGGCGAACAGCTCGGTTGTCTTGCCGACTTCGGAAAGGAACGCGGCGCGGGTGTAGCGGGTCACGTCGTTGGTGACGGTGAAGGTGCCGAACGCGCCCGAACCCTTGGCGTGCATGCGCCGTTCGGGGATCACCTCGCGGTTGAGGTTGGCGAGCTTTTCCAGCAACCACACGTCCTGCATCAGCAGCGGCCCGCGCGGGCCTGCGGTCATGGAGTTCGTGTTGTCGGCCACCGGAGCGCCGAACGCGGTCGTCAGGCCGCCGGAATAGGGGCACTGTCCGGCGGGCTGGTCTGATCGACTCATTGCATGTTCCCTTTGGTTTTGATCGCTGGGATCGATCTAACCGAGGGGTATTGATCGGTAAAACGCGATAAAGTTGTCAGAGAAATCGGAAATCCCGATGTTAGGGGCGATGCCCGCCTTGCCGCTGCCACGAAGCCGCCCTAAAGGCCCACCGCAAAGGGCAGGACGGACAACCAGATGAGCGCTTATCCCAAGACTTCCGCGCTGATGGCGCGCGGTGCGGCATTTCTCGGCACCGAATACGCAATCCTGTGCGGGGCGATGAGCTGGGTATCCGAACGCAATCTGGTGGCCGCGATCAGCAATGCCGGCGGCTTTGGCGTGATCGCCTGCGGCGCGATGACGCCCGATCTGCTCGACAAGGAAATCGCTGCGACCAAGGGGCTGACGACCAAGCCGTTCGGGGTGAACCTGATCACCATGCACCCGGCGCTGTTCGACCTGATTGCGGTTTGTGCGCGCCACAAGGTCGGCCACGTGGTGCTGGCTGGCGGGATTCCGCCCAAGGGCAGCGTCGAGGCGATCAAGGCATTCGGCGCCAAGGTGATCGTGTTTGCGCCGACCCTCGCGCTGGCCAAGAAGCTGTTCCGCTCCGGCGCCGATGCGCTGGTGATCGAAGGTAGCGAGGCGGGCGGCCACATCGGCCCGGTTTCCACCAACGTGCTGGCGCAGGAATTCCTGCCGGCGCTGGCCGAAGACCACATCGTGTTCGTGGCCGGCGGCATCGGCCGTGGCGAGGCGATGGCCGGCTATCTGGAAATGGGCGCCAGCGGCGTGCAGCTGGGCACGCGCTTTGCCTGCGCCACCGAATCGATCGCGCATCCGGCGTTCAAGCAGGCCTTCTTCCGCGCCAACGCGCGCGATGCCGTGGCCAGCGTGCAGGTCGATCCGCGCCTGCCGGTGATTCCGGTGCGTGCGCTGAAGAACAAGGGCAGCGAAGAATTCACCGCCAAGCAGGTGGCCGTGGCCAAGCTGCTGGACGAAGGCACCGTGGACATGGCCGCCGCGCAGCTGGAAATCGAACACTTCTGGGCGGGCGCGCTGCGCCGCGCGGTGATCGATGGCGATGTGGAGCGCGGATCGGTGATGGCCGGCCAATCGGTGGGCATGGTGACGAAGGAAGAACCCGTCGCCACGATCATGCAGCAGCTGCTGGCCGAAAGCGAAGCAGCGCTCGAACGCCGCTGAGGCGACACGGCGCGGGGAGAAAGACGGTTTCCATGACTCATCGCGCCTCGCTCGGGTTCGTTTTTGCCATCGTGCTGATCGACATGCTGGGCTTCGGGATCGTGATCCCGGTCCTGCCCGGCCTGATCATGCATCTGGCCAAGGTGCCGATTGCCACGGCGGCCGAATATGCCGGGTGGCTGGGCGC
>JBDLVU010000205.1:0-4968 GCA_039804665.1 Pseudomonadota bacterium
GGCCGAGGCGGCAGCCGCCGCGCTGGTCGTGCGCAGCCTTGCCCGCGCGTGCTGGCCCAATGAAACGCTGGAATTGGTTGCGGGATACTATTTCGGGCTCGGCCTTGCCATTCCAGCCGCAAGCGCGGTGCTGGGAGCGGGCGCGGCGGCGTTGCTGACCGGGGTGCCCTTTGAAACGAACTTCTACCATTGGCTGATCGGCCACTCGGTTGGACTGCTGACGGTGCTGCCGTTCGCCGCGTCGGTTGCGCGCAGCCAGCGGTTTGGCGAGCGACTGGTGCCAGAGGGACAAGCCACCAGTGGCTGGTTGTTGTGCGGGACGATGGCGGTCATCACCTTTGCCGTGTTCACGCAGCCGATCCGGCCGTTCATGCTGGCCCCGTTGCTGTTCACGCTGTTTGCCGCAGTGTGGAGCAACACGGCGGTGGCAATGGCGCTGCCGGTGATCCTGGCCGTAGTTGGCGGGCCTTTGACGCTTTATGGCTTTGGGCCGATGGAACGGCTGGCGGTCGATCCGGGCGACAAGATCCAGTTGTTCCAGCTGTACGTGGCGATCACGGTGCTATGCGCGCTGCCGGTGGCGGTGGAGCAGGAACGGCGGCGGCGCGAACTGCGGCGACTTTCACGGCAGGAAGCGCGCTGGCGGCAGCTTTCGGGCGAGGCGGGCGACCGTCTGGTCGAACTGACGCTGGCCGCATCGACCGATCCCTTGACCGGGCTGCCCAACCGGCGGGCTTTTGAAGAGGCGCTGGACGATGTCGGCATGGCCGCCGGCACCGCCTGTCTGGTGATGGTGGACATCGACCATTTCAAGCGAATCAACGACCGCCACGGCCATCAGGTGGGCGACGAAGTGCTGCGCGCCTTTGGTGAGACGGCGCCGCTCTGCCTACGCTCGACCGACCTGATCGCGCGGCTGGGGGGCGAGGAATTTGCGCTGTTGTTGCGCGATACCACCCCGACGCAGGCGGAGATGGTATGCACCCGGCTGGGCCGGCACATTGCCGAAACGGCGATCCCGACGCGGGCCGGGGCGCTGTCGATCACCGTCAGCTGCGGCATCGCGGTTCTGGGCGACGATGCGGAAGCGGCGCTGGCCGCTGCCGACAGCGCGCTTTATGCGGCCAAGGCGGCGGGACGAGCGCGGCACGCAGTCGCGGCCTGACCGCCGGGCCGGGAACCGCGCGGGCCCTGCGGCGTTTGGCTGCGGCGTTAAGTCGCCCGGTTCCGGTGTTCGTGCGTGGCGGGTAAGCCATTGCGCCTTCCGGGAACTGGCCCTAGATCGGCCACACTCCCGAAGCGAAAGAGCCCCCGCTTGATCCTCTCTCCGTTCGAATGGACCATCGCCAAGCGCTACATGCTGCCTGGCCGGGGCGAGGCGTTCATCGCGCTCGTCGCCGGAATCAGCCTTGTCGCGGTGATGCTCGGCGTGGCCGCGCTGGTCATCGTGATGAGCGTGATGAACGGCTTCCGCGCAGAATTGCTGGACAAGATCGTGGGGTTGAACGGCCACGCGATCATCCAGGCCTATGGCGGGCGGCTGGACGACTGGCAAGACATCCTCAAGCGGGTTGAGGCAACGCCCGGCGTCACGCGGGCCAGCCCGCTGATCGAACAGCCGCTGCTGGCCAGCTTCAACGGCCGCGTCGAAGCCATCCTGGTGCGAGGCAACACCGACAAGGACATCGCCCGCATCGCGCAAAAACGCGTGGCGGGCTCCTTTGCGGACCTGAAGGTGGGCAGCCAGAGCGTTGTCATTGGATCGCGCCTGGCAGAAAACCTTGGCGCGCAGGTGGGTGACACGATCACCATCATCAACCCGCAGGGGCGCTCCACCCCGTTCGGTACCGTCCCGCGCGAGATCGGCTACAGGGTAGCCGCGATCTTCGAGATCGGCGTCTATGACTATGACAATGCCTTTGTGGTGATGCCGATTCCCGATGCGCAGACGCTGCTGCTGACCGGCGATTCGATCGGCATGATCGAGGTGACGACGCAGGACCCGGACAAGGTGATGGACTACCTTGGGCCGCTGAAGCAGCAACTGGCGGGCCGCGCGGTCGTCACCGACTGGAAGACGATCAACGCCAGCCTGTTCGAGGCGCTTGCGGTGGAGCGCGTCGCCATGTTCGTGGTTCTGTCGATCATCGTGCTGGTGGCGGTGTTCAACATCCTGTCCAGCCTGATCATGCTTGTCCGCGCCAAGACGCGCGACATTGCCATCCTGCGCACCATGGGCGCCACGCGGACCAGCCTGCTGAAGGTGTTCGTGACCATCGGCTTCGTGATCGGCGCCATGGGCACGCTGTCTGGGCTGGGGCTGGGCATGGTGTTCCTCTATTTCCGCCAGCCCATCGTCCACGCGGTGGAATATCTCACGGGGCAGAACCTGTGGGACCCGTCGATCCGCTTCCTGACCGACTTGCCCAGCCGCAGCGATCCGTTGGAGATTGTGGTGATCTGCGTGATGGCGCTGGTGCTGAGCTTCCTTGCCACGCTTTATCCGGCGATGAAGGCCGCGGGGACAGATCCGGTGCAGGTGCTGCGTTATGAATGATCCCGCCACCGCCGCGCCCGTTGTGCGCCTTGTCGATCTGCGCCGTTCGTTCAGCCAGGGCGGCGTGACGATCGACGTTCTGCGCGGGGTAAACCTCGAGATTCATCCGGGCGAGATCGTGGCGCTGCTGGGTCCATCGGGTTCGGGCAAGTCCACGATGTTGCAGGCCATCGGCCTTCTTGAAGGGGGCTTTTCGGGATTGATCGAGATCGCGGGCACGAACGCCTCGGCGCTTTCAGGTGACGCTCGCACAACCTTGCGGCGTGATCATCTGGGGTTCGTGTACCAGTTTCATCATCTGCTGCCCGATTTCAACGCGATGGAAAACGTCGTGCTGCCACAGCTTGTCGCGGGCACGGGCGCTGATGCTGCGCGCGAACGGGCGCGCGAGTTGCTGACCGCGCTGGGGCTGGGACACCGGCTGGAACACCGGCCGAGCCAGCTTTCGGGCGGCGAGCAGCAACGCGTGGCGGTAGCCCGCGCGCTGGCCAACCGGCCGGAACTGGTGCTGGCGGACGAGCCGACCGGCAACCTGGACGAAGCGACGGCCGACCGCGTGCTTGAGGAGTTCCTGAAGCTGGTACGCGGCGAAGGCAGCGCGGCGTTGATCGCCACGCATAATGAACGCCTTGCCTTGCGCATGGATCGCGTGGTGCGGTTGCACGAAGGGGTCCTGATTTAGGCATTCGGGATACGGGAACCGGGTTCGCGCGTTGTGCGTGCAAAGGAGATCGTATCCATGAACACAACGATCCGCGCAGAATTCGGCGACACGCGCCGTGATTTCTGGACCGACCATGCCACGGTCCGCCGCCTCGCGGCCGGTGGCGTATTGCATGATTTTGCGACGTTGCACGCAGGCACGCTGGCGGACATGGTCCGGATGGTATCGCGCATGCCGGCCGAAGAACGCGCCGGTCTGGTGATCGAAAAGGCAGGCGACCGCCAGTATGGCCCGGCCGAGATCATGGAACTGGCCCGCCGGACGGACTTTCCGCACGCTTGATAAGCCGCAGCGTACAGGGCAGGCTCCCCCTGCGAACACAGCAGGGGGATGCAATGGCCGATCCGCGCACGATTGCCGATTTCCGGGCGAAGCTGCCCAATGGCGAAGAGATCAGCCTGGCCGGCAAGGCAGGCAAGGTGCTGCTGGTGGTCAACACCGCCAGCAAGTGCGGCTTTACCCCGCAATACGATGGGCTGGAAGCGCTCTGGCGCAAATATGGCGAGCGCGGGTTTGAGGTGCTGGCCTTTCCATGCAACCAGTTTGGCCATCAGGAACCCGGCAACGCCGATGAGATCGACAGCTTTTGCAAGCTGAACTTCGGCGTGAGCTTTCCGCTGATGGCCAAGGTCGAAGTAAACGGGGCAAATGCCGATCCGCTCTACCAGTGGCTGAAGGCAGAGGCGCCAGGGGTTCTGGGCACGAAGGCGGTGAAGTGGAACTTTACCAAGTTCCTGATCGACCGGCAGGGCAGGGTGGTGCGCCGCTATGCCCCCACGGACAAGCCGGCTTCGCTGGAGCAGGCAATCGAAGCCCTGCTTTGAACGGAATTTTGACCGGTTGATAAGCCCGGGCGCACGGCTCGCAGAATCGGGCGGCTGATCCTACATTCATGCCATGTCCTACGCGCCGTTTGTCCCGCTTCGCGTCTTTTCGTCCTACACCATGCTCGATGGTGCGGTGGACCCAAAGGCGATTGCCAAGACGGCGGCGGAGCGCGGCTTTCCCGCGATTGCGATTACCGACCGCAATGGCCTTTACGGCTCGGTCGCCTTTGCCAAGGCGTGCAAGGACGTGGGCGTGCAGCCGGTCATCGGCACGATGCTTGCCGTGGCGCGGCCCGAACGCGAAGGCGCATCCACCCCCGGCTTTGGCGCGGCGTCTCCGACCATCGACTGGCTGGCGCTTTATGCGCAGGATTCGACCGGGTATGACAACATCTGCCATCTGGTCAGCCGCGCGCATCTGGATCGCCCGCTGGAATTCGCGCCGCACGTGGTGCTGGCTGATCTGGTGGGGCACACCGAAGGCCTGCTGTGCCTGACCGCCTGCGGCGAAGGCGCGCTGACGCGGTTGCTGGCCGATGGACAGCAGACGGCGGCAGAAACCTATGTCGCGCGGCTGGAGGAACTGTTCCCTGACCGGCTTTACATCGAACTGGCCCGGCGCGGCGACAAGGCGGAAGAAGCGGCCGAGGACGCGCTGGTCGAAATGGCCTATGCGCGCAATCTGCCGCTGGTGGCCACGAATCCGGCGTGCTTTGCCGAGCGCGGGTTCTATCAGGCGCACGATGCCATGCTGTGCATCGCCAGTTCCACGCATGTGGACAGCCCGGATCGCCCACGTTCCTCGCAGGAATGGTGGATCAAGCCCGCGCCGGTGATGGAGCACCTGTTTCAGGACATCC
>JBDLVU010000206.1:0-4932 GCA_039804665.1 Pseudomonadota bacterium
CGGGATACTTTACCAGCACCGTGACCTTCGTCGGCCAACTTGGCTCGGTCCACGCGAATGTCTTGGAAAACGTGACGATGAACATCTCGGCGGCCTTGGCTAGCGGGACGTACATCTCGGGCGAAGGCACCACCAACATCACCGGTGACGTCAGCGAAGGCACTGTGGATCTTACCCATGTGACCAGCAACACTGTCACCTTCTACGATGGCTTCGAAAACGCGATCAGCGTGGATGCCGGGGCGACACTCAAGGTGAATGCGAATGATGTGGCCTGGATCGGCCATACTTCGGTCCCGGTGTCGGGTACGGGTAGCGTAGAACTTCTCAACGCTTCGGTCGTGAAGGGATATGACCTGACCGGTGTGATCACATCCCATGCGGCGATCACTTTCGTCGATGCCGGGACGGTCAATCCCAACACCGTGTTTGGCAGCGTCCACACCATCAACCTGCACGACAATGCCGGCGGTGGGGTGGACGGCGCCACCGCGCCCGAATGGCTGCAGCCGGGACAGACGGTGCGCTACGAGGCGCTGGGGTCCGAAGGCTATGCCGGGATCCGCGCCAACATCGGCGCGGCGACCGACATGCGGGTGGCCTCCGATCCCATCGCGCGCGCCAGCCGTGCGGAAGAAGTGCCACTGCCCACCGCGCTGGCGCTGCTGCTGCGCGAAGCGTTGACCGGGCAGCCGGTGCCTGAACCGGCGCGGCTGGGCACAGACATGGTGCGCAGCTGGGTGGAGGCGAAGGCCGGCGGCGACTTTGCCGCGCTGGCGCGTTCGCTTGAGGACCAGAAGGCCTTCCAGAAGCTGACGCTCGACATGCTGGGCCATCTTGAGCTGACGCAGTCGGCCGAGAATCCCGAGCCGGAAACCGACACCGAGGACAACGAGGACGAGGACGAGGAGGGCGAAGAACAGCCCGAATCCGGTGAGGACGACGCCGAGCAGCAGCCGAGCGAAATGGCCGGCGACACCTCGGAAGGTGACGAGGACAGCGACACCGAGCAGGAAATCGACCAGCAGGAAGATTCCGCCGATGCCGACATGGCCGACGAGGGCGAGGAAGGCATGCTGCCCACGCGCCCTAACCGGCCGTGGACCGACATTCCCGAAACCTTCGACTACAAGGCCTATACCGAGCAGTTCGACGAGGTGGTTTCGGCCACCGAGCTGTGTGACGAGGAAGAACTGACGCGGCTGCGCGCGTATCTCGATACGCAGCTGAAGGGCCTTCAGGGCATCGTGACCAAGCTGGCGAACCGCCTGCAACGCCGCCTGATGGCGCAGCAGAACCGCTCTTGGGATTTCGACCAGGAAGAAGGCCTGCTCGATGCCGCGCGGCTGGCGCGCGTGGTGATCTCGCCCGGCCATTCGCTGTCTTACAAGATCGAGCACGACGTGGAGTTCAAGGACACCATCGTCACGCTGTTGATCGACAATTCCGGATCGATGCGCGGACGGCCGATTTCCATCGCGGCGATCAGCGCCGACATCATGGCGCGCACGCTGGAGCGCTGCGGCGTGAAGACCGAGGTGCTGGGCTTCACCACCCGCGCGTGGAAGGGCGGGCAGAGCCGCGAGGCGTGGCTGGCCGGGGGCAAGCCCGCGCATCCGGGCCGCCTGAACGACCTGCGCCACATCGTCTACAAAAAGGCGGACGAGCCGTGGCGGCGCGCGCGCAAGAACCTTGGCCTGATGATGCGCGAAGGGCTGCTAAAGGAAAACATCGACGGTGAGGCGCTGCTGTGGGCGCACAACCGCCTGCTCGGCCGGGCCGAGGATCGCCGCATCCTGATGGTGATTTCCGATGGCGCGCCGGTGGACGATTCGACGCTTTCGGTGAACAACGCCGGCTATCTTGAAACGCACTTGCGCAAGGTGATCGAATGGATCGAGAAAGCCTCGCCCATTCAACTGGTTGCCATCGGCATCGGCCACGACGTGACCCGCTATTATCGCCGCGCCGTGACGATCATGGACGTGGAGCAGCTGGGCGGCACGATGGTGGAACAGCTGGCGGACCTGTTCGAGATCGATTGACGGCGGCGGCTTAACCGGTCAATTAACGGCGCCATGAGCCAGATGACTGTATCCGAAGCCGTCCTGTCCCGCCGCTCGATCCGGGCGTTTCAGGACAAGCCCGTTCCGCTCGATATGATCCGCCGCGTGCTGGACAAGGCGCGGTGGGCACCCTCAGGCTGCAATTTCCAGCCGTGGGAAGCGACCGTGGTGACGGGCGAGCCGCTGAAGGAATTGCAGGCGAAAATGCTTGCCGCGCCGATGCAGGACCCGATCGAATACAGCTTTTCCGATCCCGAAGTGATCCCTGAATGCAAGGCACGGCTGCAACAGGTGGGCGCGGCGATGTATGCCTCGCTTGGCATTGCGCGGGCGGACGGGGCGGCGCGGCAGAACTTCGTGACCTCCAATGCCACCTCGTTCGGCGCGCCGGCGGTGCTGCTGTGCTATTTCGACCGCCGCATGGGGCCGCCGCAGTGGTCCGACGTGGGCATGTGGTTGCAGACCATCATGCTGCTGCTGCGCGAGGAAGGCCTCGATTCCTGCCCGCAGGAATTCCTTTCGCTGTATGCCCGGCTGATCAAGGACTTCATCGGCGTGTCCGATGAAACGCACATCCTGTTCTGCGGCATCGCCATCGGCTGGCGGGTGGAGGATGTGGCGGTGAACGCCTTCCCGCGCGAACGCGAGGCTGTTGACGCCAACGTGCGCTTCATCGGTTTCTGATCTCCGCCATAACCGTCGCATTCGTACAAGCTTTCCAGCCGCTTGATGTGCCACAGCGCATAGGCAGGCAGGCCCGGACGCGGTAAGGCTTGCACCAAGGGCGCCCGCGAAGGCGCTGGGTTGGGGGGCAGCGGAATGCCGGATTCGGCCGGAAACGTCACGCAAGGGGTGCGGCGGGGACTGACCCAGCTGGGCCCGCAGCGGCTGGTAGTGGCAGCGGCTCTGCTGCTGTTCGCGGTCTATCTGGCGCTGAACAGCTGGACCTTGCCTTTGCTGGGCGATGCGGAAAGCGCGCTCTACGATATCCGCGCGGCAAACTTCGCGCCCGCCGCCGATACCGACAAGCGCGTGACGCTGGTGGTCTATACGGCCGACACCAACCGCAAGACGGGCAAGATTTCGCCGGTGGACCGCGCGATTCTTGCGAAGGCTTTGACGCAGATCGATGCGCTGGGCGCCAAGGGCATCGGCATCGACATCCTGTTCGACAGCCCGCAGGCCGAGGACGCGCAACTGCTGGCCGCGCTGAAGGGCATGCACACGCCGGTGTTCCTTGCCTATGCCGACAACCGCACGAATCCCGAGGCGATCACCTGGGAGCAGGAGCAGGACCTCAAGCGGTTCATCGCCACGGCGCGCAGCCCGCTGGTGCAGCCCGCCAGCATCCTGCTGGAGACCGACCGCGATGCCGTGGCGCGGCGCTGGCCCCGCCAGTACGCCGGGTTGCCGCCGCTGCTGTCGGTGGCGCTGACCAACGCCAACGCCGATGCCGACCCCGGCTTTGCGCGCTATACCGGCCGCATCCGTTATCGCGTGCCGACCGCCAGCGACCGCCCGGTGTTCAGCAAGATCCCCATCGACATGCTGGCGGACCCGGAAACGGCGCCGCTGGTGGCCGACGTGATCAAGGATCATTATGTCCTGATCGGTGGCGACTTCGCCGATTTCGACCAGTTCGACACGCCGTTCACGCGCACTGGCAACCCGGTTACGGGCGAGACGCGGATGATCGGCGTGGAAATCCACGCTTCGATGCTGGCGCAACTGCTGGACCGGGCGATGCCTGCGATGGTGCCGGGCTGGGCCAAGGTGCTGGGCGCGCTGCTGGCGGTGGGCCTTGGCGTGGCGACCGCGTTCTGGCGCACGCGCACCTGGCTGCTGGCGCTGACGGTGATTGCGCAGTTCGGCGCGTTTCTGGTGTTCCCGTTCCTGGTAGAGCGCGCGGGCTTCGATACGCTGGGCTTTCCTGCCACCGGCTGGGTGGTGGGCTGGCTGGTGGCCTATACCGCCGTCTCCTCTGCCCTGCGCGCGATCAACGCGGCGCAACGCGAATTCGCGCAAGGGGCGCTGGGCAAGTACCTGCCGCGATCGGTGGCGAGCGAGATCATGCGCAACCCGGAACGGCTTTCACTCCACGGCGAAAAGCGTGAGATCTTTTGCCTGTTCTCGGACCTTGAGGGTTTCACCAAGCTGACCCACGCGGTGGAACCGGAAATGATCGCGCGGTTGCTCAACGACTACCTCGACCGGCTGTCGGGCGTGGTGCTGGAATATGGCGGCACGCTGGACAAGTTCGTGGGCGACGCCGTGGTGGCGTTCTGGGGCGCGCCTTTGAGCAAGCCTGACGACGGGACGCGCGCGGTGAAAGCGGCGATGGCGATGTATCAGGCGGGCGAGGCGTTTCGCCGCGATGTGCCCGAAGGCGTGCCGCCGATCGGCCGCACCCGCGTGGGGCTGCACTTTGGCGAGGCGATCGTCGGCAATTTCGGCGGCGAGGGGCGCATTCAGTACACCGCGCTGGGCGATGCGATGAACACTGCCGCGCGGCTGGAAGGCGCGAACAAGCCGCTGGATACGACCGTGCTGGTAAGCCGCGAAGCGATGGAGAGATCGGGCCTTGATGGCTTCCGCCCGATGGGCCGCGTGACCTTGCGCGGGCGGGCGACGCCGGTGGAAGTGTTCGAACCCGTGCCCGATGCGCCGGACGAGGCACGGACGCTTGCGGCGGCGCTGGTTGCGGCGCACGATGCGGGAAATGTCGGCGAAGTGCAGCGGCTCACAGCGCGAATCGCCAGCGAGGCGCAGGCCGATCCGGCATTGCAGAATCTGGCTCGCCGACTGGGCGAGGCACACGAAGGAGAGAGTCATGTCCTTGGCTAGCAAGCGGGCGATGAAGGCGCTG
>JBDLVU010000207.1:0-4886 GCA_039804665.1 Pseudomonadota bacterium
GCCGACTGCATGGGTTGCCTGTCGCACTGCGGGTTCTCCTCATGGAAGGACCACGACGACTACACCACCGGGCGCCTCGCCGATCCGCGCAGCTTCTGCATCCAGAAGACGTTGCAGGATATCGCGCACGGTGGCGACATCGATCAGAACCTGATGTTTGCGGGCCACGCCGCCTATCGCTTCAAGCAGGACCCGTTCTATTCGAATGGTTTCACGCCCACGGTGAAGCAACTGGTCGACCGCATCCTGACCGGCGACTAAGCCGGCCAGACATAACTTAAAAAAGGGGCCGGAAGCGCAACTTCCGGCCCCTTTTTCTATGCGGCTTTGACACCCTCGCCCCATTCCATCCAGCCGGCGAAGCGCGGCATTTTCGGCATGTAGTGATGGCCCGGCCGCTCGATGGCGAAGCCGGCGCCCGCTATCGCGGCCGTGACCGGACGGGTCAGATGGCAATTGCCCATCAACGGCATCCACAACGGTTCCAGGCGTCCTTGCCATCGGGCTACGCCGGCATCGGGCGCCAGACCGTGTTCGAGAAACAGCAATCGCCCACCCGGTTTCAGCACCCGTCGCACTTCGGACAGGACCTGCGCCGGATCGTCGACCGAACACAGCGTGTAGGTGCACACCACCGTGTCGAAACTCGCGTCGGAAAATTGCAGCGCCTCTCCCACGCCCTGGCGAATGTCGGCCACCCAGCCCTTGCGCTGTGCCTCGGCGCGGGCGAAATCGAGCAGCTTGTCCGAGGGATCGATCCCCGCATAGGAACTGACTTCATCGGGACGATAGAACGCCTGGTTCAGCCCGCCGCCGCACCCCAGCTCCAGAACCGCGCCGCGCGCGGCGGGAACGACCTTTGCCCGCATTTCCATGATCGCGTCAGACGCGCAGGCGCAGCGAATCAGTCTTGGCACCGCGTGCCGTTCCCAAAAGTCCCTCAGGCTCATCTGGCACCCTCCCGTTTTACGGCAAACTGACTGACGCCGCCCTTGCACGCAAGCGGCGCCATGCGCGCGGTTCGCACCGTGCACTTTTGGCGCTCACTGAGTCCGGACTGAACCAAAGTTCATATTTTTAACGAACGTTAGGTCTTTTTTAGGCAAAGGAGGTTAGCCCAGCCCTTGCTCATCCATGCATGCAAACAGGGGGTGAGTGGCGCGTGGGGCGCCATCTCAGGAGATCGAAGATGACCGTTTTCAAGAACCTGTTCCGCGACGAGGAAGGTGCGACCGCCATTGAGTACGGCCTTATCGCCGCGCTGATCGCCGTGGCCGCCATCACCGCTATGGGCGCGCTCGGCAACTCGCTGTCGAACACCTTCACGCTCGTGTCGAACGACATGAACAACGCCCAGGATGGCAGCTTCTAAGCGAAATTCCTGACATTCCTGCGCAGTCTCCGGGAATGGTGGGGCGGAAGGGCAACCTTCCGCCCCTTTCCGTTTGATCCAGCGCAATGCCCGCAGGGAGCCTTTCCCTATTCTAACAATTGTTACGAATAAGGAGAGGAATCGTCGTGGCTCATTTCCCCCAGCATCCCGGCTTTACCAGCGTGTTGCGCCTGATCCGCATGGAAGGCGACATCCGCGACCTTGAGGTCGAAGGTGAAATTCCCGTCGAGCTCGACGGGGTGTTTTACCGCGTGCACCCCGATCCGCAGTTCCCACCGAAATTTGCAGACGATCAGTTCTTCAACGGTGACGGCATGGTCAGCCAGTTCCGCTTCAAGGATGGCAAGGTCGATTTCCGCCAGCGCTATGCGCAAACCGACAAGTGGAAGGTTGAGAACGCGGCGGGCAAGGCGCTGTTCGGCGCCTATCGCAACCCGCTCACCGACGACGAGAGCGTCAAGGGGATGCACCGCGGCACCGCAAACACCAACGTGCTGGTCCACGCGGGCAAGCTGTTTGCAATGAAGGAAGACAGCCCCTGCCTGATCATGGACCCGCTGACGCTGGAGACCGAAGGCTATACCGACTTCGACGGCGACCTGCCGATCAGCGCCTTTACCGCGCATCCCAAGATCGATCCCGTCTCAGGCAATTTCTGCGGCTTCGGCTATGCGCTAGCCGGCCCTCTGACCCGCGAATGCGCCTATTTCGAGATCGACCCCAAGGGCAAGGTGGTGCGCAAGGCCGAGTTCACGGTGCCGTACTATACCATGCTGCACGACTTCGGCATCACCGAGGATTACGCGGTGTTCAATGTCTCACCCTGGTCGAGCAGCCTTGAGACGCTTGAGCAGAACCGTCCGCACTTTTATTACGACCGCACGCTGCCCTTCTACATTGGCGTGATGCGGCGCGACGGCGATGGTTCGGACATGCGCTGGTTCGCGCTCGAACCATCGGTCTGCGGGTGCCACGTGATGAACGCAACGCAGGAAGGATCGAAGATCCACCTCGACCTGCCCGTCTCGCAAACCGGCTCACTCCCCTTTTTCCCAAACAAGGACGGCACGCCCTACGAAGCGCAGGACATGATCACGTACCTGTCGCGCATCACGGTTGACCTGACCAGCAACGAGGACAAGATCGCCTCGGTCACCCAGATCGGACAGGCGCCCGGCGAATTCCCGCGGATCGATGATCGCTATGCGGGCAAGCCTTATCGCCATGGCTGGCAGATCACGTACGACTTTTCCAAGCCTTACAATGGTCCTGCCGGTCCTTTTGCCGGGGTCATCAACTCGATCACGCACTACGACCTTGCCAGCGGCAAGGAGGAAAGCTGGTGGGCGGGACCAGACAGCGCCTTTCAGGAACCCTGCTTCGTCCCGCGCGGTTCGGATGCACCCGAAGGCGACGGCTGGATGATTGCGCTCGTCGACAACCACATCACCAACTATTCCGACTTGTGCATTTTCGATGCGCTGGACCTGCCCAAGGGGCCAATCGCCCGCATCAAGCTGCCGATCCGCCTGCGCCAGGGGTTGCACGGCAACTGGACGCCGGCATCGAAGCTGGCTGCCTGAGTTCCCAAGGGGGCGGTGAATAGACCGCCCCCTGTTCATTCGTACCCCTTGCCCCGCGTGCTGCAATCGCTAAGGACGACTCGTCATCCAACGGGGAAGTTTCATGGCGACCTTCAGCCTTCCGAAGAATTCCAAGATCACCGGCAAGTCGCGCCACCATGCCGCGGCCACCAACGGCCAGATCCGGAAGTTCAAGGTTTACCGCTACGATCCCGATAGCGGCGAGAACCCGCGCTACGACACGTTCGAGATCGACCTCGACCAGTGCGGCCCGATGGTGCTCGACGCGCTGATCAAGATGAAGGGCGAACAGGACCCCACGCTCACCTTCCGTCGGTCTTGCCGCGAAGGCATCTGCGGTTCGTGCGCTATGAACATGAACGGCCGCAACGGCCTTGCCTGCACCACCGCGATCGAGGACCTGAAGGGTGACATCCGCATCACCCCCCTGCCCCACATGGAAGTGATCAAGGACCTCGTTCCGGATTTCACGCACTTCTATGCGCAGTATGCCTCGATCCGTCCGTGGCTGCAGACCGTTTCGCCCACGCCTTCGGGCAAGGAGCGCCTCCAGTCGCCCGAACAGCGCGAAAAGCTCGATGGCCTCTACGAGTGCATCCTGTGCGCCTGCTGCTCGACCTCGTGCCCCAGCTACTGGTGGAATTCCGACAAGTTCCTCGGCCCGGCCATCCTGCTTCAGGCCTATCGCTGGCTGGCCGACAGCCGCGATGAAATGACTGGCGAACGGCTCGACGAGTTGGAAGATCCCTTCCGCCTCTATCGCTGCCACACCATCATGAACTGCGCCAACGTGTGCCCGAAGGGCCTGTCCCCCGCGCGTGCGATTGCGGAAATCAAGAAAATGCAGGCCGAACGCGCAATCTGAAGCGCGGACAAACGAGAACCGGCGCGTGGACAGCTCGAACGAAGGTTTCGTTTTCGAACCCGCGCCGGATCATCCCGGCTGGCACACCTGGAACCTTGCTGACCCCAGTCTCTTCAACGCCCAGACCATGGGCGCGATGCTGGTCCGCAAGGAGAACCTGCCCGGCGGCGCGCCCGCAGTGCGCTTGCGCTTCGCTCCCGAACGTCGCCACAGCAATCTGGCCAACGCCGTTCATGGCGCCATCACGCTCTCCCTCATCGATATCTCGTTGTTCGCGGCGATGCGCATCCTGCTCGGCGGCAATGCAGCAGGCGCGGTGACGCTGGACCTCTCCACGCAATTCATCGGCGCCGGCCGGATAGGCGAGCCGCTCGACGCGGTTGTTGAAGTCCTGCGAGAAACCGGCCGCCTTGTTTTCCTGCGTGGCATGGTCGAACAACGCGATGCAACCATCGCGGCCTTCAACGGCACCATTCGCAAGGCATCGCGCCCGTGAGCAACGCATGAGCCGGGTTTCCGAACGCTACGCAGAACTCGTCGCCGCCGGCGAATTGCGGCCCGACCCCGAGCAGGCTGCCGCAGCCGCGCGACTCGATCAGTTGCAACAGCAGCTTGAAGCGCCCGCCCCAGCCCCCGGACTGATGGGCCGCCTGCTGGGACGCAAGCCACCACCACCGGTACGCGGCATATACATGTGGGGCGGCGTGGGACGCGGGAAATCCATGTTGATGGACCTGTTCCACGACAATCTGGCCATCACTGCCAAGCGTCGCGCGCACTTCCATGAGTTCATGCTCGATGTGCACGCCCGTTTGCGCGAAGAGCGCAAGAAGGAAAGCGGCGACCCGATCATGCCGGTTGCGCAGGCCATCGCACGCGAAACGCGCGTGCTGTGTTTTGACGAAATGGTCGTCAACAACAGCGCCGACGCCATGATCATGAGCCGCCTGTTCACCGCGCTGATGGTCGAAGGCGGCGTCACGGTGGTAACAACATCAAACCGCGCGCCGTCCGAACTTTACAA
>JBDLVU010000208.1:0-4842 GCA_039804665.1 Pseudomonadota bacterium
CCCCGGTCTCGATGGCCCCAAGGTCAAGGTCGGCACGCTTGCGCAGCCCGCGCAGATCACCCCGGCGCGCGCCGCCGCTGCACCCGCCGCCGCCCCCAAGGCCGCGGGCGCTGTGCCCGAAGGCGCCAGCATAGTCGGCGCCCCCTACCTCGGCACGTTCTATCGTTCGCCCAAGCCCGGCGCGCCCGCCTATGTCGAAATCGGCGCCGAAGTCTCGGCCGAAACCGAACTGTGCCTTGTAGAGGTGATGAAGCTGTTCACCGCCGTGCGGGCGGGCGTTGCCGGCACCGTGGTGGCGATCCTCGCCAGCGATGGCGAACTGGTTCAGGCGGGCCAGCCGCTCTTTGCCGTGAAGGCGGGCTGAGCCATGGCCATCTCGCGCCTGTTCATCGCCAATCGCGGGGAAATCGCCCTGCGCGTGCTGCGCGCCGCGCAGGCGGAGAACCTCGAAACCGTGATCGGCGTTTCCGATGCCGACCGCGACAGCGCCGCCGCGCGCCTTGCCGATCGCAAGCTGGTGCTCGGCCCCGGCCCCGCGGCCAAGAGCTATCTCGACGCCAGCCTCGTGGTGCAGGCCGCCAAGGCCAGCGGCTGTGACGCGCTCCATCCCGGCTACGGCTTCCTGTCCGAACGCGCCGAACTCGCCCGCTTGTGCGACCAGCACGGCATCACCTTCGTCGGCCCGGAAGGCGACATGATCGAGGCACTGGGCGACAAGCTGCGCGCGCGTGAAATGGCCGCAGCGGCAGGCGTCCCGCTCGTTCCCGGCAGCGGTGAAATCGCCTCGGCCGCCGATGCGCGCCGCATCGCGGATTCCATCGGCTATCCCGTTCTGCTCAAGGCTTCGGCCGGTGGCGGCGGGCGCGGCATGGTCATCGTGCGCGATGCGTCCGAAGTCGAAGCCGGCTTTCACAAGGCCAGCGCCGAAGCGCTCGCCGCGTTCAACGACGGCACCCTGTTCATGGAACGCTTCGTGCCGCAAGCGCGCCACGTCGAAGTCCAGCTTGTCGGCGACGGCAAGGGGCAGGTCATCCACTTCGGTGAACGCGATTGCTCGGTGCAGCGCCGCTATCAGAAGGTGATCGAGGAAGCGCCCTGCGTGGCCATGCCCGATGCCCTGCGCGCGCAGCTTCACACCTCGGCGGTCAACCTCGCCAAAAGCGTGAATTACCGCAACGCCGGCACCTGCGAATTTCTCTACGACGTGCTGCGCGGCGAGATCTACTTCATCGAGGTCAACGCCCGGATCCAGGTGGAACACCCGGTCAGCGAAATGGTCACGGGCCGCGATCTGGTGCGCGAACAGCTGCGCATCGCGGGCGGGCAGGGGCTTTCCGTGCGGCAGGAAGACGTGGTCCTTTCCGGCCACGCCATCGAATGCCGCATCAATGCCGAAGACCCGGCGCGCGATTTCGTGCCCGTGCCCGGCACCGTCACCCGCTGGCGCCCGCCGACCGGCGAAGGCATCCGGCTCGATTCCCATATCAGCGAAGGCGCCTCCATCCCGCCGTTCTACGACAGCATGATCGGCAAGCTGATCGTGCATGCGCAAACGCGCGAAAAGGCCATCGACCGCTTGACCGACGCGCTCGACCAGTTCGAGGTCGAAGGCGTGCCCACCACCATTGCGCTTCATCGCCAGATCGTGCGCGAAGAAGCGTTCCGCAACAATGCAATCCACACGCGCTGGCTGGAACAGGACATGTTCTCGCCCCAGCGCATGGCGGCGGAGTAAGCCCCATGGCCCATATCAATTTCCTCGACGAAACCCTGCGCGATGGCCAGCAAAGCCTGTGGGGCATGCGCATGCAGGCGGGCATGGCCCTGCCGGTCACGCCAATCATCGACCAGACCGGCTACCAGATCATCAGCCTCGCCGGCTCCTCGCTGTTCGAAGTGCTGATCCGCCATTGCCAGGAAGATCCGTGGGCGGGGCTGGACATGCTGGTCAAGTCCATGCCCAACACGCCCTTGCGCGCGGGCTGCCGCTCCAATGGCTCGGTCACCTTCGGCCACACGCCCGATGCGCTGATGGATATCTGGGTGGACCGCCTCTGCGCACACGGCTTGCGCAGCTTCTGGCTTTATGACGTGCTGTTCAACATCGACAAGATGCACCGTCTGGCCAAGATCGCGAAGACCTACGACTGTCAGGTCGCGGGCACGATGCTGTTCACCCTCTCGCCCGTGCACGACGATGCCTTCTGGGCGGACAAGGCCGACAAGCTGTCCGCGCTGCCCGAAGTCGATAGCCTGCTGCTCTACGATACCGGCGGCGTGCTGGACCGCGAGCGCCTGTCCACGCTGGTTCCCGCCATCAAGGCGAATGCCCGCGGCAAGCCGATCGAGATGCATTCGAACAACATGCTCGGCCAGTCGGCCAAGGCGTATTGCGATGCGGTCGAATTCGGCGTCACGGTGCTGCACACGGCGGCGCGCTCTATGGCCAATGGCCCGTCGATCCCGTCCATCGACATCATGTGCAAGAACCTCGAAGCGCTGGGCCACACGCACAATATCGACACAGCCAAGCTGAAGCCCGTCTCGGATCACTTCCGCAGCGTCGCCAAGGCGGCGGGTTACCTGCACGACCAGTCCTATGAATACGACGTGACCTCGCTCACCACCCAGATTCCGGGCGGCATGATGGGCACGCTGCGTAACCAGCTGATCCAGCAGAACATGCTCGACAAGCTGCCCGTGGTGCTGGACGAAGTGGCGCTGGTACGCCGTGAACTCGGCTATCCCGGCATGGCGACGCCGTTTGCGCAGTTGGTCGGCACGCTCGCGGTGCTGAACATCGTCACCGGCAAGCGCTATTCCGCCGTGCCCGACGAAGTGATCCAGTATGCCGCCGGCTATTACGGCGAACCGCCCGCGCCGATCGATGGCGAGGCGATGGACCGCATCATGGCCGCCCCGCGCGCCAAGGACATTCTGGCCGAAGAACCGGAACAGCCCGACCGCGCCGAACTCCACCGCCGCCACGGCACGCATGGCGACGACGATGAACTGTTGCTGCGCGCGCTGGTGCCTGCGGCTGACATCGAACGGATGCGCGCGGCTGGCCCGGTGCGAAAGGATTTCCCGACCTTCACGTCCAGCGAATTCGATCAGGTGGCAAAGCTGATGCAGGTCGCCACGCTGCCCGTGGTGCAGTTGCGCTCGGCCGAACTCGAACTGTCGATGCGGCGTTAACCGCATGCGGATGATCGACTTCTTCGACCGGGGTGCGCGCATGGCGCATAACCGGCCCTGCATGATCGAGGGCAGCACGGTCAGCACCTATGCACAGGTCAAGGCGCGCAGCGATGCCATCGCGCGCGGGTTGATCGCCGATGGCTTCCCGGCGGGCGGCCACGGCGCGGTGCTCAGCGGCAACAGCGCCCGTGCGTTCGAAGCGATCCTGGGCATCCTGCGCGCCGATGGCGTTTGGGTCATGGCCAACAACCGCGCCTCGGTGGCCGAAAACGCGTACCTGCTCGACCTGCTCGATGTGGATACGCTGTTCGTCCATTCCGAAGTCGCGGACCGCGTCGCCACCTTTCGGCAGGAATGCCCGAACATCCGCCGCTATGTTGCGCTGGACCGGCCCTTTGCCGAAGCGGATGTGTTCCTTGGCGATCTGGAAGTGGCGGGTGAAGAACCCGTCCCGCAGCGCCGCGAAGGGCACCCGGACGAACTCGGCTTCCTTGCCAACACCGGGGGCACCACCGGGCGTTCCAAGGGCGTGATGCTGTCGAACGGCAACTGGCAGGCGCTCGTCTCCAGCCTTGTCGCCTCCATGCCGATGAAGGCCCCGCCGGTGAACCTCGTCGCCGCGCCGATGACTCACGCCGCAGGGCCGCTGGCGCTGGCAAGCATGGCGCTGGGCGGATCGGTGGTGATCCTGCCCAAGTTCGATGCCGGCGACGTGATCGACGCCATCGTGCGCGAGCGTGTCACCTACATGTTCCTGCCGCCCACGGCGATCTACATGCTGCTGGCCCACCCGCGCGTGCGCGATGCGGACCTCTCCAGCCTTGAATACATTTCCTATGCCGGTGCGCCGATGTCGCTCGACCGGCTGAAGGAAGCGATCGAGGTGCTCGGCCCGGTGATGAACGCCAGCTTCGGCCAGACCGAGGCGCCGATGTGCGTCACCGCCATGCCCCCGCACGAACACCTCGATGCGGCGGGCGAACTCGCGCATCCCGGCAGTTGCGGCCGCGCCAACCTGCTTTCCATCGTCGAGATCATGGGCGATGACGGCAATATCCTCGGCCCCGGCGAACGCGGCGAGATCGTGGTGCGCGGCCCGCTGGTGATGAAGGGGTACTACAAGAACCCGCAAGCCACCGCCGAAGTCTCCACCTTCGGGTGGCACCACACCGGCGATATCGGCGTGCGCGATGAACATGGCTGGTTCTATGTGGTGGACCGCAAGAAGGATATGATCATTTCGGGTGGCTTCAACATCTACCCGGCGGAAGTCGAACAGGTGCTGATGGCCTGGCCCGAAGTGCAGGATTGCGCGGTGATCGGCGTTCCCGACGAAAAGTGGGGCGAAGCCGTGGTCGCCGTGGTCGAACCGCGTGCGGGTGGCACCGTCGATGTCGACGCGCTGCTGGCCGCCGCGCGTGAAAAGCTGGGTGCGGTCAAGACGCCCAAGGCGGTGGAGGTCATGGCCAGCCTGCCGCGCTCCAACGCAGGCAAGGTGCTGCGCGCTGAACTGCGCAAGGCCCGCTGGCAACAGGCAGGACGGACGATCTGACGATGCGCGATGTGGTGATCCTTGGCGTTGGCATGACGCCCTTCGGCCGCCACCGGGACGTGTCCCACACCGACCTGATCCAGCAAGCC
>JBDLVU010000209.1:0-4840 GCA_039804665.1 Pseudomonadota bacterium
CAACGGCGGGCCGGCCTTGCGCGAATGGGTGGACGATGCCGGTTCGCAGGCAGGCGATCTGGACGCGGTGGCCGGACGGGACGAATCGGCGTGGGTGGAGACGCGGCGGCGCTTCCTGCTGTACTGACTGTCGGGATTCCTGACGAAGTTGACAAAGTTGACACGGTCCTGGGGGGAAACTCACAGGGGCGTGTTGGTTCTTGCGCGGGCGCCGCGTTTTTTCGAAAACGCCCGCGTTTGCGGGGGATATGAACGGTTCAAGGAGCAGGTGGGCGGCTTACCACGGGCGATTTCGTGTAGGACAGCGGTTTATAAATAACAGACGCGTCTGTTATTTATTATCCAACAGAAGGGCGGCTCGACCAGTTCCCCTCATCCGGGCGGGATGGCGCGGGGGCGGGCGGCAAGCGGCCGGCGTTACGCCCAGTTGGGCGGACGCTTTTCGAGGAAGGCCTGAATGCCTTCGTGCGTGCTTTCGTCCATCATGTTTTGCGCCATGACTTCGGCGGCGAGCGCATAGGCCTCCGTGCGCGGCAGTTCGCGCTGGGCGTGGAACAGGGCCTTGCCCCGGCGGATGGCGTCGGGGCTTTTTTCGCAGATTTTGGCGACGAGGCCGTCCAGTGCGGCGTCCAGATCCTCTGGTGCGACGGCGTGGTTGATCAGGCCCCAATCCTGCGCGGTGGCGGCGTCGATGAAATCGCCGGTGACGAGCATTTCGAACGCACGCTTTGCCGAGACGTTGCGGCTGAGCGCGACGGCGGGGGTGGAGCAGAACAGGCCGACGTTGATCCCGGAGACGGCAAAGCGTGCGGTATCGGCCGCGATGGCGAGATCGCACGCGCCGACAAGCTGGCAGCCGGCGGCGGTGGCGACGCCGTGAACCCGCGCGATGACCGGCACGGGCAGGCGGGCGATGGCTTCCATCACCTGTGCGCAGGCGGCGAACAGCGCGCGGTAGGTATCGAGGCTGCGGCTGGCCTGCATCTGCGCGAGATCGTGGCCGGCGCAGAACGCCTTGCCCGCGCCGGCGAGCACGACGCAGCGGACGCTGGCATCGTTGGCGAGGGCGTTCAGTTCGGCGGTGAGCGCGGCGAGGAGTTCCTCGGACAGGGCGTTGAACTTGTCCGGGCGGTTGAGCGTGAGCGTGGCGCAGCTGGCGGTGCGGGCGTGGAGGATGAGAGGCTGCATGGCGTCGGGTTCACTCCTTGGCGTTGCGTTATTTCACCCTTGTCCATGCTCGCCAGCAGGCGCTGCTTGCTTGTGCGTCAGTGCTTCTTGCGGGTGAGTTCGCGCATGGCGGTATCGAGGCCTTCCAGCGTGAGCGGGTACATGCTGCCGCCGAGCAGGTCCTTGATCATCTTTGTCGACTGCGAATAGGCCCACTGCTTTTCCGGCACGGGGTTGAGCCAGACGGTGGCGGGGTAGGTTTGCGCCACGCGGTGCATCCACACGGCGCCGGCTTCTTCGTTGAAGTGTTCCACGCTGCCGCCGGGGTGGCTGATTTCATAGGGGCTCATGGCAGCATCGCCCACAAACAGCACTTTGTAATCGTGCCCGTATTTGTGGAGGATGTCCCATGTGTTCGTGCGTTCGGCCCAGCGGCGGCGGTTGTCCTTCCACACGCCTTCGTACAGGCAGTTGTGGAAGTAGAAGAATTCAAGGTTCTTGAATTCGGCAGTGGCGGCGCTGAACAGTTCCTCCACCAGCTTGATGAACGGGTCCATCGATCCGCCGACATCGAGAAACAGCAGCAGCTTGACCGCGTTGTGCCGTTCCGGGCGCATGCGGATATCGAGCCAGCCCTGCCGCGCGGTGCCTTCGATGGTGCCTTCGAGATCGAGTTCGTCGGCGGCGCCTTCACGCGCGAAGCGGCGCAGGCGGCGCAGCGCGATCTTGATGTTGCGGGTGCCGAGTTCCTTGGTGTTGTCGAGGTTCTGGAATTCGCGCTTTTCCCAGACTTTCACCGCGCGCTTGTGCTTGCTTTCGCCGCCGATGCGCACGCCTTCGGGGTTGTAGCCCGAATTGCCGAAGGGGCTGGTGCCGCCGGTGCCGATCCACTTGTTGCCGCCCTGATGGCGCTCGTGCTGTTCCTCCAGCCGCTTTTTCAGCGTCTCCATGATCTCGTCCCACGATCCGAGGGATTTGATCTTCTCCATCTCCTCGGGAGAGAGGAATTTCTCCGCGACGGCTTTCAGCCAGTCTTCGGGAATGTCGACCGGGCGCTGGCCATAGTCGGTGAGCAGGCCCTTGAAGACCTTGTTGAACACCTGATCGAAGCGGTCGAGCAGGCCTTCGTCCTTCACGAATGTGGCGCGGGAGAGGTAGTAGAACGCTTCCGGCGTCTGTTCGATGGCGCCCTTGTCGAGCGCTTCGAGCAGGACGAGGTGTTCCTTGAAGCTGGCCTGGATGCCGGCGGCGCGCAGCTCGTCGATGAAGTTGAAGAACATGGGCGCGCTCCTTTGCTTTAAGCGGCTGATTAAGCGGTGATGTGCCGAACGGCAA
Organism: Pseudomonadota bacterium; assembly: GCA_039804665.1. Taxonomy (GTDB): domain Bacteria; phylum Pseudomonadota; class Alphaproteobacteria; order Sphingomonadales; family Sphingomonadaceae; genus Novosphingobium. The sequence continues at coordinate 2,503 of JBDLVU010000209.1, forward strand.
GGGCCGAGGCGCCGGCCTTGTTGCATTTGCGCGCCGGATCGGACCACGAATCGGTTGAGTGCGGGGGTTGGGCGGTTAATCGTCGTTAATCATTTTTCGGGGGACTGTGGGCAATGAACCGGCTGGTCGGCGCAGGGGCGGCGCTTGTCGCGCTGATGGGCGTTTCCGCGCTGGCGTGGGGGCAGGTGGCGCAAACGGTCGTGGCCGCGCCTGCTGTTTCCCTGCGCATGGCACCGCCGGTGCGCGATGTGCTGCGATCGGGCGTGCTGATCGTGGTGAGCAAGCCCGAGCAGCGGATGTATGTGTTCAGGGACGGAGCCCTGTGGTCCAGCGCGCCGGTTTCCACCGGGCGGCGCGGGCATGGCACGCCGGTGGGCGTGTTCCCGATCCTGCAGAAGCAGGTGTTCCACCGTTCGAACACCTACAGCAACGCGCCGATGCCATTCATGCAGCGGCTGACCTGGCGGGGGATTGCGGTCCATGCCGGGCACCTGCCGGGCTATCCGGCGTCGCACGGGTGTATCCGCGTGCCTTATGCCTTTGCGCGCGCGTTGTTCGGCCTGACGCGGGCCGAGGCGACGACCGTTGTGGTGACCGATGCGGCGGCGGGATCGGGCGCGCAGGCGGTGGCGTTGGCGCTGGGAACGCAAGGGCCGCGTCCGGTGCTGGCGGCGGCGGCGCCTGCCGGAGGGCAGACGATCCAGCTTGCCGCCGCGCCCAGCCCGGGAGAGGCGGAGGCGCGGTGGGGCGAACTGGTGTTGCTGCATCCCGAACTCGCCACGTTCCGCAAGGCGGTGATCCCGGCGGTGGTCGGCGTGCGGCAGGTCTATCGGCTGCGCGCCAGCGCGCCGGGGGCGCGGGCCTTTTGCGCCTCGCTGAAACGCGCAGGGGAGGACTGCTTCAACGTTATTTGACGGGCGGCGGGGCTGCCGGCGGTTGGCGCGGCCAGCTTTCCAGCGCGGGGTCGATCTGCGCCCATTCCGGCGCGTCGTCGGTCCAGATCACGACCTCGGGCTTCAGGCCGTGCGGCTGATCGAGCGCGCCGAAGCGGACGGTCTTCAGGTGCGGGCGGGCCGAGCTTTGCGCGTAGATCTGGGTTCCGCATGCGGGGCAGAAGTGGAAGGTCAGCGTGTTGCCGCTGGCGGCGGTCCAGTGCGCATTGGCAAGCGTGCCCGATATCGCCACGTCGTCGGCCTTGAAGATGGCGTTGTGCGTGGGGCCGCCGGCGGCGATCTGCTGGCACTGGCGGCACCAGCACTGCCGCGTGCCGAGCGGCTCGCCCGCGATCTGAAGCGTGATCGCGCCGCAAGCGCATTTTCCGGTGTAGGGCATCGCGCACCTCCGATTGGGTATTGTTAGTGTTACTTACAAATTGTAGGCTGGGGCCAACAAGGAGAGGATAACCACAACCATGCTCAAGCTCTACAGTTTCGGTCCCGGCGCGAACTCGATGAAGCCGCTGCTGACGGTGTTCGAGAAGGACCTCGATGTCGAGAAGCACCGGCTGAATCCGGCGCAGTTCGAGCACCATTCGGACTGGTTCAAGGCGATCAATCCGCGCGGTCAGGTGCCGGCGCTTGTGGATGGGGACAAGGTTGTCACCGAATCCACCGTGATCTGCGAATACCTTGAGGATGAATACCCGACCGCGGTTTCGCTCCGCCCGGCGGACAGCTTTGGCAAGGCGCAGATGCGCATCTGGACCAAGTGGGTGGACGAATACTTCTGCTGGTGCGTCTCCACCATCGGCTGGCATCGCTATGTCGGCAACATGGTCAAGAGCATGAGCGATGCCGAGTTCGAGGAAAAGGTCGCCGCGATCCCCGTGGTCGAGCAGCAGGTGAAGTGGCGCCGTGCGCGCGAAGGCTTCCCGCAGGACATGCTCGACGAGGAAATGCGCAAGATCGAATATTCGGTGCGCAAGCTGGACGACCATCTGGCCGATCACGAATGGCTGGTGCCGGGGCAGTACACGCTGGCCGATATCTGCAACTTCGCCATCGCCAACGGGATGCAGTTCGGCTTTGCCGAGCTGGTGAACAAGGAAGCGACTCCGCACCTGCTGCGCTGGATCGAGCAGATCAATGAACGCCCTGCGGTGAAGCGGATGTTTGCCGAAGTGGAAATGGAAAAGCTGGGGCCGCGCGAGTAGGCGGCACGGCCCCGAAGGCCGGGGATCAGTTCCCCGGCCGGCGGGCCATGAAGGCGAGGCGTTCGAACAGCATGATGTCCTGTTCGTTCTTGAGCAGCGCGCCGTGCAGCGGTGGGATCGCCTTGGTGGGATCGCGGTTCTGGAGGACGTCCAACGGCATGTCCTCGTTCAGCAGCAGCTTCAGCC
>JBDLVU010000210.1:0-4819 GCA_039804665.1 Pseudomonadota bacterium
GACGGTGAAGGCGGTTTCGGTCCCGGTCACGGTCAAGATGCGCATGGGCTGGTGCCATGACAGCCTGAACGCGCCCGAACTCGCGCGCATCGCGCAGGATATCGGTGCGAAGATGATCACCGTGCACGGCCGTACCCGCAACCAGATGTACAAGGGCCATGCCGACTGGAGCTTCGTGCGCCGGGTCAAGGACGCCGTCGATGTGCCGGTGATCGTCAACGGCGACATCTGCACCGTCGAGGACGTGGCCGACGCCATCGAACAGAGCGGCGCGGACGGGGTGATGATCGGGCGCGGGGCATATGGCCGGCCTTGGCTGCTGGGGCAGATGATGCACTGGCTGGCCACCGGCGAGCGCCTGCCCGAACCCACGGTGCAGGAACAATATGCCGTGATCGTAGAGCATTATCACGCCATGCTCGAAGTCTATGGCAACGTGACCGGCGTGGGCATGGCGCGTAAGCATCTGGGCTGGTACACCAAGGGCCTGCCCGGATCGGCCGAGTTCCGCAACCGCGTGAACTTCATCGACGATCCGAAGGCCGTGCTGGCCAGCCTTGCCGAATTCTATGGCCGGTTCGAAGGCACCGGCGTGCAGCGTTCGGGAATGGAGCGCCGTGAAGCCGCATGAGGCCTTCGCGGCCGAGGCGCGCAAGGCCGAGGCCGCGCGCCCCGATCCTAAGCGCATGATTGCCAGCCTCCCGCTGGCCGTGTTCCTGCTCGGTCCCGATCTCACGGTGGCATCGGTCAATCCGGCCGCCGAACAACTGGTGGGGCAGGGCGCGCGGCGGCTTGTGGGGCGGCCGGTGGCGGAACTTTTCGCGTTCGACGAACCGCTGATCCTCACCCGGCTTTCGGATGGAGAGGCGCAGCTTTCAGCACGCGATGCGCAAGTGCGCATCCTTGGCGCGCCCGCGCGACGGCTTGACCTGATGACGGCGCCCGTCACCCATTGCCCGGGCTGGCAGATGCTAGTGTTGCACGAAACCGTGGGCATGGAGGCGCTTTCGGCCGACAGCAGCGGTGCCGGGTCGGGCGAAGGCGTGGCCCTGCGCGCGCCGGAGGTGCTGGCGCACGAGATCAAGAACCCGCTCGCCGGCATTCGCGGCGCGGCGCAGTTGCTGGATCGCAAACTGGGCGAGGGCGACCGCGCGCTGACCGGGCTCATCACCACCGAGGTCGATCGCATTGCCAAGCTGATCGACCAGATGCAGTCGCTCTCGCGCCGCAGTCAGGAGCCGGCGGTGGAGTGCAACCTGCATGAAGCCGTGCGCCATGCGCAGGCCATCGTCGCGGCGGGGCACCCCGGCACCTTTGCGGTGGAGGAGGAATTCGACCCCTCGCTGCCGCCGGTCATGGCCAATCCCGATGCGCTGGTGCAGGTGCTGCTGAACCTGATGACCAACGCGCGCGAAGCGTGTGCCGATCAGCCCAGCCCCCGCATCGCGGTGCGCACGCGCTTTGCCAGCGGTATCCAGCTCCATGCCGGGCCGGGTGGCAAGCCGCTCCGCCTGCCGATCGAACTGCGCGTGTCAGATAACGGCCCGGGCATCGATCCTACCTTGCGCGATCACATCTTCGAACCGTTCGTCACCGCCAAGAAAAGCGGGCAGGGGCTTGGCCTTGCGCTGGTGCAGAAACTGGTGCGCGAAATGAACGGGCGCGTGACGCACGATCGTGACGAGACGAAGGGGTGGACGCACTTCCGCCTGCATCTGCCCGTTGCGGGATCGGTAAAGCCATGAACACGTCGATTCTTCTGGTTGAGGACGATGCCTCGATCGCGCTCGTCATCACTGCTGCGCTGGAAGCGGAAGGCTTTGCGGTCGATCGCTGCGATTCGATTGCCGGGCGGGACCGGCTGCTGGCGGGCAAGGCCTATGGCCTGATGCTGACCGACGTGATGCTGACCGATGGCGACGGCATCGAGACGCTGGGCCGCGTGCGTGAACAGTTTCCGCGCATGGCGGTGATCATCCTGTCGGCGCAAAACACGCTCGATACCGCGGTGCGCGCCAGCGATACCGGCGCGTTCGAATATTTCCCCAAGCCGTTCGATCTTGAAGAGCTGGTGCGGACCGTGCGTCAGGCGATCGGCTCCGTGGCCGAGGCCGAGGCCGCCGAAGGGCCTGAGGATGTACCGCAGGGCTTGCCGCTTGTGGGCCGCAGCCCGGCGATGCAGGCGGTCTATCGCATGATCACGCGCGTCCTGCGCAACGATCTGACGGTGCTGATCCTGGGCGAATCCGGCACGGGCAAGGAACTGGTGGCCGAAGCGATCCACCAGCTGGGCAACCGCGCATCCGGCCCGTTCATCGCGGTCAACACCGCCGCCATTCCCGCCGAACTGATCGAAAGCGAGCTGTTCGGCCACGAAAAGGGGGCCTTCACGGGCGCCGTCGCGCGCCATATCGGCAAATTCGAACAGGCGCGCGGTGGCACGCTGTTCCTCGACGAAATCGGCGACATGCCGATGCAGGCGCAAACCCGCCTGCTGCGCGCGCTGCAATCCGGGCGCATCCGCCGCGTGGGGGGCACCGACGAAATCACCCTCGATTGCCGCATCGTGGCCGCCACCAACCGCGACCTGCTGCCGATGATCGCCGCCGGCCAGTTCCGCGAGGACCTGTATTACCGCATCGCGGTGGTTCCCATCGAACTGCCGCCTTTGCGCGACCGCGCCGACGATATCGAGGCTTTGTCACGCCACTTCCTGTCGCGCGCGGCGGGCGAGGGGCTGCCGCGCCGCCAGTTGTCGCCCGCCGGTGCCGCGCTGCTTGCGCGCCAGCCCTGGCGCGGCAACGTGCGCGAACTGCGCAATTTCATCTACCGCCTTGCCCTGCTGGCGCGCGAGGAGGTGATCGATGTCGCCACCATCGAGCCGCTGCTGGCAAGCGAACCCGGCACGCCGGGCGTCCGCGTGGAAAGCGCCGGAGAGCAGCCCGTTTCCTTTGCCACCGCGCTCGGCCACTGGCTGGCAGACGCGCAACCCGGACCCGGCCAGCTTTACGACGCCGCACTGGCTGCGTTCGAAAAGCCACTGTTCACGTATGCGCTGGCGCAAACCGGCGGCAACCAGCTACGCGCCGCGCAACTGCTGGGCATCAACCGGAATACCTTGCGCAAACGGCTGTCTGAACTGGACATTCACCCCGAAGAAGTCGCGATCCGCTCCTGACGCCGCAGCACGGGGGAAATCCATCCGAATCCGCTTGCAATTCTGCAACAGCAGTGTTGTTTGTCGGCAACGATGGTTGACGGCGGCAACACCAGTCCAAGACGCTCTCCCCGCTGGTGGCGACGGCTGCTTGTCGTGCTGCGCCGTGCCAATGTATTCCTGCTGCTGGAAATTGCCGCCGCGCTCACTCTCGCGCTGATGCTGTGGGTCAGCTGGGTGACGGTGACCGCAAACAGCGCCGCGAACCAGCTTCTGCCCGCGCAGCTCAGCTCCAGCCTGCTGATCGGCACGCTGGTCCCCGCGCTCGCCCTGATCGTGCTCGGCGGCCGCCGCGCCGCGCTGAAGCGCGCGTCCAAGGGGGTGCTTGGCTCCAGCGGCCGGCTGCATGTCCGCCTCGTCTGGCTGTTTTCGCTGATTGCGGCGATCCCGACGCTGCTGGTGGTGGTCTTCGCTTCGCTGCTGTTCCAGTCGGGCGTGGAGTTCTGGTTTTCCGACAATTCGCGCGGGATGCTGGAAAACGCCAACAACCTCGCGCGCGGTTATTATGCCGACAAGCTGCGCGACGTGGGCAACGAAAGCGTCGCCATGGCGGGCGACCTGCGCGATTATCTGGGGCAGGCGCCAATCACCAGCCAGGACTTTGCCGAAGGGTATTCCTGGCAGGTCATCAACCGCAAGCTCAACGAATCCGCGATTGTCGAGCGTGGGCAGGACGGCACCTTGCGCACCGCCGCCATTGTCGATCCCAACAGCAACGACCAGCGCCAGCGCGTTACGGCCGACGAACTCAAGCGGCTCGATGCGGGCGAACCCGTCGTCGTCAGTGCTTCTGCCGAACGGATCGAGGCGGTTACCCCGGTTGATCGCGCGCGCGGCATCTACCTGTATGTCGCGCGAAACTCCGATGCGCTGGCGCTCAACCAGTGGAAGCGCGCGCAATCGGTGCTGGATGCCTACGATGTGCTGACCCGCCGCGCGCGCGCCTTGCAGCTGCGCTTCAACCTTGCACTGTTCGGCATCAGCCTGATGCTGGTGGCGCTGGCGGTGTGGGTCGCGCTGCGCTTTGCCGACCGGCAGGTGGCGCCGCTGGTCGAACTCGTTTCCGCCGCGCGCAATGTCGGTTCGGGCAACTTCGCCATGCGCGTGGCGCAAGGGTCGGGCACGGACGAAGTCGGCCTGCTGGCGCGCGCCTTCAACCGCATGACCGCGCAGCTTGAAGGGCAGACCCGCGCACTGGTCAGCGCCAACGCCCAGCTTGAAGTGCGCCGCGCTTTTATCGAGGCGGTGCTGGAATCGATCACCGCCGGCATCCTCTCCATCGACCGCGGCGGCTGCATCCGCCTTGCCAACAGCTCGGCGCAAAAGATGCTGTGCGAAGCGGGCGTCGTCACGCTGATCGATCAGCCACTGGCCGAAGTCGCCCCCCAGATCGCGCAGCTTGTGGCCGAGGGCGATCCTTCCGGCCTTGTCCACTATACCCGGGCGGGCGACTTGCGCACGCTGGCGGTCAAGGTCACCGCCGATGCCAATGGCCACGTCATCACCTTCGAGGACATCACCCGCCAGCTGCTGGACCAGCGCCGCGCCGCGTGGTCCGACGTGGCACGCCGCATCGCGCACGAGATCAAGAATCCGCTCACC
>JBDLVU010000211.1:0-4793 GCA_039804665.1 Pseudomonadota bacterium
TTGATCGACGTCATGCTCGTTCTCCTCATCATGTTCATCATCACCATCCCCGTGGCCACTCACTCGGTCAACGTGAACCTGCCGCAGGCGACCCCGCCTACGAATGCGCCTCACATTGACCCGGTGAAGAACAAGCTGATCCTCACCCAGCAGAACACGATCCTGTGGAACGGCTCGCCGATCACCACCGGCAACCTCGTGTCGCTGCTGCAGGCAACGAAGGGCATGAATCCGGAGCCCGAGCTCCAGTTCCAGCCCGAAGCCTACGCCAACTATGAAATGGCGAACCAGGTGCTGAAGGTCATCACCGATTCCAAGGTGAGCAAGTTCGGCTTCGTCGGTAACGAAAACTACGCCACTTTCGGCAAGTGATCGTGACGGGCCCTTAAGGGCCACGACCAGGAAAACGGGGGGCGGAGCGATCCGCCCCCTTTTTCTATGGCCCGGCAAGGTAGAGGCTGGGGGTTGATGTCTGCGCCAGGGATCTTACCGACGCGCCGCCGCCATAGCGGACCCCGCGCGTCCTAATCCCGTGTCGGCCGCATCGCGGCGGCGGCCAGATCCTCCGCCTCGATCAGCAGTTCGTCGTCTGCGGCGCCGGATGGCAGTGTTTCCCGGCCGATCATCACCATCACCGGCACGGCCAGCGGCGTCACCCGGTCCAGTTCGACATGGACCAACCGGTCCTGCGCGCGCTGCAACACATCGGCCAGCCGCGCCACGTCGGTCATCCGCGTCCGCGCATCGGCCCAGGCAGCCTCGATCAGCACATGGTCCGGCTCGTATTTGCGCAGCACGTCATAGATAAGGTCGGTCGAGAACGTGACCTGCCGCCCGCTCTTGCGCTTGCCCGGATGTTGGCGCTCTACCAGCCCGCCGATCACCGCCACCTCGCGGAACGCGCGGCGCAGCAGGTACGAATCCTGTACCCAGTCGACGAATTCATCGGCCAGGATCGTGGGGGACAGCAACCGTGCGGGATCGTCCACAGGCCGCAGACCCCAAACGGCCAGCGAATAGTCGTTGGCCACGAAACCCAGCGGTCCCAGCCCGGCCTCATTCATCCGCCGGGTAATCAGCATCCCCAGCGACTGGTTCGCGTTCCACCCCTCGAACGTGTAATAGACGGTGTAGCAGCGCCCATGATGCGGAAAGCTCTCCACCAGCAGTTCGCCCGGCGCCGGCAGGCGGCTGCGCCAGTCCTGAACCTCCAGCCATTCCCGCACGTCATCGGGAAAGCGCGCCCAGCCGGCGCGGTTGGCCAGCATCGCCTGCACGCGGTCGGCCAGATGGGTGGTCAGCGGCATCCGCGCCCCCATGTAGCTGGGAATCTGCCCGGCTGACTTCGCGCCCCGCACGATCAGTTCCAGATCGCGCATGCTCTCGACTTCAAGGTCCATGCCCGCAAAGCGGAACGTGTCGCCGGGCTTCAGCGATGCGCCGAAGTTCTCCTCCACCTTGCCCAGCGACCGGCCGTTGCGGAAGCGAACCTCCAGCATCTCGGCATCGACGATGATACCTGCATTCAACCGGTGCCGCGCCGCCTGTTCCGGATGCGTCAGCCGCCAGGTGCCATCCCGCGCACGCACGATGCGGCGAAACCTGTCATAGGCCCGCAGCGCGTAGCCACCGGTCGCCACGAAAGCGAGCACGCGTTGCCACGCTGCTTCATCCAGCCAGGCATAAGCGTGCGAAGATCGCACTTCCGCCAGCAAGGCCGCTTCGCCGAACGGTCCGGCGCAGGCACAGGCCATCACGTGCTGCGCCAGCACATCGAGGCTGCCGGGGCGGAAATCCTCGCCGTCGCGGCGCCCTTCGTCCACCGCGTCCTTGGCCGCCATGGCTTCCAGAAACTCGAAGCGGTTGCCCGGCACCAACAGCGCGCGGCTGGGCTGGTCCAGCCGGTGGTTCGCGCGCCCGATCCTCTGCAACAGCCGCGATGATCCCTTTGGTGCGCCCATCTGCACGACCAGATCGATGTCGCCCCAGTCCACCCCCAGATCGAGGCTCGCGGTGCACACCAGCGCGCGCAGTTCTCCACGCGCCATCGCGCCTTCCACCTTGCGCCGCGCCTCCTTCGACAGCGAGCCATGGTGGATGCCGATGGGCAGCTTGTCGTCGTTCACGTCCCACAGCAGCTGAAAGATGTATTCGGCCAGAAACCGCGTGTTGGTGAATACCAGCGTGGTGCGGTTGGCGCGGATCTGGTCGTAAAGCTGCGGCACGGCCCACGCGGCCGCGTGGCCGCCCCACGGAACCCGTTCGCCCTGCGGCAGCAGCAATTCCACATCCGGCGCGGCGCCTGTCTCTCCCTCCACCAGCGCGACGCTGTCGATGTCGCCCCACGGTGCCAGCCACGCCCGGAACGCTTCGGGATCGGCCACCGTGGCCGACAGCGCCGCGCGACGCAGCCCCGGCGCCAATGCCTGCAACCGCGCCAGCGAAAGCGCGAGAAGATCGCCCCGCTTGCCGGTCGCAAAGGCGTGCACTTCGTCGATCACCACGCGTTGCACCGTGGCGAACAGGGCCGCGCTTTCGGGATAGCTGAGCAGCAGCGAAAGCGATTCGGGCGTGGTCAGCAGCACGTGCGGCGGCCGCGCCCGCTGCCGCGCCTTGCGGTCCGAGGGGGTGTCGCCACTGCGCGTCTCGACACTGATCGGCAGCCCGATCTCCTCGATCGGCGTCAGCAGGTTGCGCTGCACGTCATGTGCCAGCGCTTTCAGCGGGGAGACGTAGATCGTGTGCAGCCCGTCCGGCGCCGGTCTGCCGGCCAGCATCGACGGCGCAAAGTCGGCCAGCGTTGGCAGGAAGCCGGCCAGCGTCTTGCCGGCGCCCGTGTCTGCCACCAGCAGCGCGTGCTGTCCGGCGCGGTCGGCGTCCAGCATTGCGCGCTGGTGGCGCCGCACGCGCCATCCGCGCCCGGCAAACCAGGCCTCGATCTCGGGAGGCAGCGCTGTAGCAGTCATGCAGCGGTGATAACGCGCGAATGCCCGATGCGCACCCGCGACGAAGCGCGCGCCCGCTGCGACGGCGCCGGGCACCGGGTGGCGTACCCGCTCGTTCTGTTGGCGAGCGCCGGCGGGACCTTCCTCCCCGTCGGCGCGACAGCATCCCTTGCACAAGGAAGCACGCCATGAATGACCGCTATGATCGCGATCGCGACGATCGCTGGAGCAGTAACGATACCCCGGGCGAGCAGGCACCCAGCTGGCGCCGCGACGAAGAACGCGGCAACCGCTGGTCCACCGGTAATGATTCCACCCGCGCGCGTGCAGGTGCCCGCAGCGGCGCCCATGACTACGATCCCGCCTCCGGCGAGCGGCAAAGCGGCTACGGCTCGCGCTTCGCCTCGGGCTACGGTTCGCGCAACCAGACCGGCGACTATTTCGGTCCGGGTGATTTCGGATCCGGCAGCCAGGCCTACGCCGCCAACTGGGACCGTAGCTATGGCGGTGGTTCGCGCACCGATTTTTCCGGTGCGCGCTATGGTGCCGGCCAGTCGGTTCAGCGCGACAGCCGCCAGTGGGGCGATCGTCAAGTGGGCGGGTACGAGCGCGGCGAAGGCTATGCCCGGGACGGCGGCCACCGTGGCTTCATCGAACGCGCGACGGACGAGGTGATGTCGTGGTGGGGCGATGAAGACGCGGCCCGGCGCCGCGAGGCCGACCATGCGGGCAAGGGCCCATCGGACTATACACGGTCCGACGAGCGCATCCGCGAAGACGCCAACGACCGCCTGACCGACGACTGGCGCGTCGATGCGCGCAGCATCACCGTCACCGTGGACAAGGGCGAAGTCACGCTGAACGGAACCGTGCCCACGCGCCCCGAAAAGCACCGTGCCGAAGAATGCGTCGAGCGCATTTCCGGGGTCCGGCACGTGCAAAACAACATCCGCGTCGCGGACGGTAGCCAGACCGCGGCGGCGAACTGGGAAACCGCGGGTACCACCGCCCGCAGTTGATGCTTCCCTTACCGGGTGATCCCATCCACGAACCCGGGGAGGGCGCCTTGCCACACGGCAGGGCGCCCTTTCCCTGTCGGTGTCCGGGTCAGTGTCCGGCCTGTTCGCCGCGCTCAAGGCCCGATGCGGCCAGTTGCGCGTCGATCTGTGCCATCAGCCGCTCAAGGCCTTCGTCGGTATAGCTTTCGGCGCGCGCCACCAGCACGTCCTGCGTGTTGGATGCGCGCAGCAGCCACCAGCCGTCGGGCGTGTTCACGCGTGCGCCGTCGGTATCGTTGACTTCGGCGCCATCGGCCTTCAGCCGCGCCTTCACTTCGTCGATCACGGCGAACTTGCGGCTTTCATCCACCTGGAAACGCAGCTCGGGCGTGTTGATCATCGCCGGCATCGCGCCACGCAGTTGGGTGACCGACTGGCCAAGCCGCACCGAGGCCGCAATCAGGCGAATCGCGGCATAAAGCGCGTCGTCGAAGCCGTAGTAATCGTGCGCGAAGAATACGTGGCCCGACATCTCGCCCGCTAGCGGGCTGCCAGTCTCCTTCATTTTGGATTTGATCAGCGAGTGGCCGGTCTTCCACATCAGCGGCTTTCCGCCGAGTTCTGAAACGCGGTCGAACAGGGCGCGGCTGGCCTTCACATCCGCGATAATCGTGGATCCGGGCACCATGCGCAGCAGGTCCTCGGCATAGATCATCAGCAGCTGGTCACCCCAGATGATCCGCCCCTCGCCATCGATTGCCCCGATCCGGTCGCCATCGCCATCGAAAGCAATTCCGAAGTCGAGGCTTCCTTCCGCGACAGCATTGCGCAGATCGACAAGGTTTTTCTC
>JBDLVU010000212.1:0-7123 GCA_039804665.1 Pseudomonadota bacterium
TGGTCTCGATGATGCCCGAACGACCGCCGCCCACGCCCACGGCGCGGCGAAATGCGGCCTCAGCAGCGGGTAGGTTGCCTTGCGCTTGATGCACCGCGCCTAGATTGTTGTGCGCCTAGGGGTAGTCCGGCGCCAGAGCGATCGCCTTTGCGATCTAGCGGTAGTCGCTGGTTCGGCCAGGGTCAGCGGGCGCTTTGGGTCATTCTCGTCGCCATGTTGACGAAGCCGTGTTCGTAGCCGAGCACGTGCGCGTCCGGCCACCAATTCGCGGCGTAGGGATGCGCGCCCTCGGTCGAGGTGCACATGATCCTCCTCCAGCCCTCGAGGCGCTTGCCGAGCGTCGCGTCGAAGTACCAGAGCTCGTTCATCGACTCGAAGTCGAAGCGCAGCGAGCCCGCGCCGTAGTCCCACAACAGGTTGGCGCGAACCTGGCCGCCCCGGTTCAGCTTGTAGCCCGGATACCGCGCGCCTTCGCTTTCGCGGTAGAAGCCGCCGACCGCGTAGTACAGGTCGTTGCCCAGCGAACCGCCGGCATAGACATCGCCGCGATAGTACGGGTTCTTGCCATCGCCTTCGAGGCCGAACTTGGTGCTGACCTCGATGCCCGGGTGCGATTTGCCGGTGCGCGAGATGTAGTTGAAGATGCCGCCCGGGGCGTTGGTGCTGGTGACGGTGGCCGTGCCGCCGCGCAGGCCTTCAAGCCGGTCGAGCATGATGTCGGGGCGGCTGAAATAGTCGGGGCCGAAGTTGCCGACGGTGACGGGTTCGACCGGCAGGCCATCTTCCTGCATCGACACGTAATAGTAGCCGCCATCGCCATCGAGCGAGTTGGCCGAGACGCCGCGCGAGAACACGACGTTGCGGATTTCGCCCAGCGACGAGTTCACGAACACGCCGGGGACGTTCTTGATCAGGTCGGCGGCGCTGTTGGCGATCTGCTGGCGCAGTTGCTCGCTCGTGACGGCCGAGATCGAGATCGGCGCATTTTCAATCGACTTCGCGCTGAAAACGCCGGTGACGACGATTTCCTTGCCGGCTTCTGCGGTGGCGTCGGCCTGCGCATCGGCGCTTTGTGCGTGAACGATCGGAGCGGCGGTCGTCAACGCGACGGCAGCAATGGACGCGGCAAACCGCAGCGGTCGTGAAACCTGCATCAAGCATCCCCCATGTGTGAGCCTGCGCTTTGTGCACGGGCTATCGGAGGCTTTCGTATCACGATTGAGCGATTGTGAAAGATCGAAAATGATTGGTCGTGCAAAAAACCCTCAAATTGTGTCTAATTGTCGCGTCCGCGCCACAGGGTGGGCGCGGGCACCAAAAAGGGCGGCGGGCCTTTCGGCCGCCGCCCTGCCGGGGTTTGGTAATGGAGAGTGTCGGCAGCGCGCCGGTTACATGGCGGCGTGGCCGCCGTCGACGTGGAGGGCATCGCCGTGGGTGTAGCGCGCGGCGCGCGAGGCGACGAAGACGATGGTGTCCGCCACTTCGGCGGGCAGCACGAGGCGGCCCATCGGGTGTCCTTTGACCACGGCGGCGGCGAGGTCGTCCTTGGTCATGCCGCTGAGTTCGGAATAGCGGCCGAAGATCGAATCCAGCATGTCGGATTCCACCGCGCCCGGGTGCACCGAGTTGACGCGGATGGGATAGTCGAGCGCGGAAAATTCAACCGCCGTGGCGCGGGTGAACATGCGCACCGCCGCCTTGGTGGCGCAGTAGCAGGCGCTGAACGCGGCGGGCTTGTCGGCCGCGCCCGAGGCGAGGTTGACGATGGCCGAGCCGCCTTCACGGCTGGCACCGCTTTTCGCCAGCAGGGCCGCGGCGGCCTTGGTGCCGAGGAACACGCCGGTGACGTTGATTTCAAAGCCGCGGCGGAAGTGTTCGACCGGCATGGCATCGATGCGGTCGGTCGGCGCGATGCCGGCGTTGTTGACGAGGATGTCGAGCCGGCCGTGCCTGGCCTCGATCGCGGCGATCACGCGGGTCCAGTCGGCTTCGCTGGTGACATCGAGCGCGAGCCATTCGGTGCCATCCACGGTGCCTTCGCGGACGCCGATGTCGCTGGCGATCACATGCGCGCCTTCGGCGGCAAGCGCCTTGCACGTGGCGACGCCGATGTTGCCGCGCGCACCGGTGACCAGCGCGACAGTGCCTTGCAATCCGAGATCCATCATCATCCTCACGATTGGTTGTTTGGCCGCACCTTGCGCGGGGAAAGCGGGCGCTGCACCTGATCATTGGGATGGTGGGGATTTGCGCTTTTCCTTGCACTCCGCCGCCAGAATGGCGAAAGGGCGGGCATCATGACAGACGACGCCCTCATCGCCGCAGCGCAAGTGTCGAAGGCCTGGCCCTTCGAGGAAGCCCGCAAGATCATCAAGCGGTTCCCGCAAGGCAAACAGGGCACCCCTGTGCTGTTCGAGACGGGTTATGGCCCATCGGGCCTGCCGCACATCGGCACGTTTCAGGAAGTGCTGCGCACCACGTTGGTGCGGCGTGCGTATGAAACGCTGACGGGTGGCGCGCCAACGCGGCTGGTGGCGTTTTCGGACGACATGGACGGGCTGCGCAAGGTGCCCGAGAATGTGCCCAATCACGGGCTTCTGGCGGCGTATATCGGCCACCCGCTGAGCCGCATTCCCGATCCGTTCGGCAAGTTCGAAAGCTTTGCGCATCACAACAACGCGATGCTGCGCGATTTCCTCGATCGCTTCGGCTTCGAATACGAGTTCGTCTCGGCATCGGACCGGTATAATTCCGGCGGGTTTGACGATGCGCTGAAGGGCGTGCTGCGCAACTATGACGCGATCATGGGCATCATGCTGCCCACGCTGCGCGAGGAACGCCGCCAGACCTATTCGCCGGTGCTGCCGATTTCGGCCAAGACCGGGCAGGTGCTGCAAGTGCCGATCACGGTGGTGGACGCCGAGGCCGGCATCGTGCGCTTCCACGATTGCGGCGAGGATGTCGAGCAATCCATCCTTGGCGGGCATTCCAAGCTGCAGTGGAAGGTCGACTGGGCGATGCGCTGGGTGGCGCTGGGCGTCGATTACGAGATGTGCGGCAAGGACCTGACCGACAGCGTGACGCAAAGCGGCAAGATCGCGCGCGTGCTGGGCGGGCAGCGGCCGGAAGGGCTGATCTACGAACTTTTCCTCGACGAAAAGGGCGAGAAGATCAGCAAGTCCAAGGGCAACGGGCTGACCATCGAGCAGTGGCTGGAATACGGCAGCGAGGAAAGCCTCGGCTTCTACCTGTTCCGCGAGCCGAAGAGCGCCAAGTCCTTGCACGTGGGCATCATCCCGCGCGCGGTGGACGAATACTGGCAGTTCCGCGAAAAGCTGGCGACGCAGCCGGTGGAGCAGCAGCTGGGCAACCCGGTGTGGCACCTGCTGCGCACCAACGGCTATCACGGCGGAGCCGAAGTGGCGGGCGCGGGCGATACGCTGCCGGTGACATACGGCCTGCTGCTGAACCTGGTGGGCGTGCTGGGCGCGCATGCCACGCGTGAGCAGGTGTGGTCGTATCTGGCGAACTATGTCGCCGATGCAAACCCTGCGGCGCACCCGGCGCTGGACGCGCTGGTGACGCGGGCGCTGGCCTATAACCGCGATTTCATCGCGCCGACGCTGCAACGGCGCAAGCCCGAGGCCAACGAGGCCGAGGCACTGGCCGCGCTGGACGAGGAACTGGCCGGGACCAGCGAGGACGCCAGCCCCGAGCAATTGCAGAACATCGTCTACGAGATCGGCAAGGACCCGCATTATGGGATCGAATCCCTGCGCGACTGGTTCAAGTGCCTGTACGAGACGCTGCTCGGTTCCCCGCAGGGACCGCGCATGGGCAGCTTCATTGCGCTGTATGGCGTGGCGAACACCCGGCGTCTGATCGCGGAGGCGCTCGCCTCCTGAGGAGGCGCGTTGAAGCTCGATACCAGTCCGGAGTCGCTGGCGGAGGAACTGCTCGGCCGGCCCTTTGCCGAACTTGACGAGGTAGAGCAGCGCGCGCTGGCGCGCGTGATGTCCACCGACATCGAGCTGGATCCTGACGAACTGGAACAAGGGCGCGAAACCTTTGGCGACCGGCTGGCCGACAGCGTGGCGCGGGTGGGCGGTTCGTGGTCGTTCATCATGGTATTCGCCGCGGTGCTGGTGGCGTGGATGTTGATCAACGGCCCGTTGTCGCATCTGTTTGGCGTGGTGTGGGATGCCTATCCCTACATCTTCCTCAACCTGATGCTGTCGACACTGGCCGCGTTTCAGGCGCCGGTTATCATGATGAGCCAGAACCGCGAGGCGCGGAAGGACCGCATCTCCAACCGCCACGATTACGAGGTGAACCTGCGCACCACGGTGGAAATCCTTCGGCTGCACCGCAAGATCGACAAGATATTCAACAAGCTGGGGCAGCTGGACCGCACCGTGGAAGGGGTGGCCGAGGCGACCGAAAACGCTGTGGAACTGGCGATCGAGGCAGAGCCGCCCAAGGCCTAGCCCTTCGTGCGGGCGATCCAGCGGTCGATCTTGTCTTCCAGCACCGGCAAGGGCAGGGCGCCGCTGCCCAGCACCTGATCATGGAAGGCGCGGATGTCGAAGCGGGGGCCGAGTTCGGTTTCGGCCTTGCGGCGCAGGCGCTGGATGGTGAGGCCGCCGATCTTGTAGGCCAGCGCTTGCCCCGGATCGGCAATGTAGCGATCCACTTCGGCGGTCGCGTCGCTGCGGCCCATGCCTGAATTGGCGAGCATGTAGGCGATGGCCTGTTCGCGGCTCCAGCCCTTGGTATGGCGTTTCGGCATAAAGCGCCCAGCCTTCGACAAAGGCGGTGTTGCCGCCGAAGCGCTGGAAATCGGGCAGGCTTTCGTTTTCCTGGGCAAGGCTGATCTGGAAATGGTGGCCGGGTTCGCCTTCGTGCAGATACAGCGTGGTGACGCCGGTCAGGTAGCGGCTGCGCAAGTCGAAGGTGTTGAAGAAGAACACACCCGGCTTGCTGGCATCGGGCGCGCCGGGGGCATAGCCGCCGCCGGCCTCGAACCGATCGCGGAACAGCGGGTAGGGTTCGATCACCAGCGGCGTTGCCGGAACACGGTTGAAATAGCGCGGCGCGAGCGCGGTGACCTTGTCCCCCACGGCAACGAAGGCGCGCTGCAGTTCGCCCACGCTGCGCGGATGGTAGCGCGGATTGGTGCGGATATCCTCGAAGAAGGCGCGCAAGCTGCCGGTGAAGCCGAGCTGTTGCTTCACCTTGTCCATTTCCGCCTGAATCCGCGCGACTTCGCTCAGGCCCAGCCGGTGGACGGCATCGGGATCGAGATCGAGCGTGGTGTGCTGGCGCACCAGCAGGCGATAGAGCCGGTCGCCGCCGCGAATGGCGGACAGCCCCGGTTCCGGCCGCGCGGCGGGCAGGTATTCGGTGGCAAGGAACGTGCGCAAGGTGCGATAGGCGGGATAGACGGAACCCGTGGTGGCAGAGAGGAAATCGGCAGAGATCCGGCGCCGCGTGCGCGCCGGGATCGACGAGGGCAGGTCCTGCGCCAGCGCAACGAAGGGCGAGCGGCGCGCCGGCACGGCAAGGATCGCATCGATCTGCGCGATCATGTTGGCCACGGTCAGCCGTGGTTCGACCGCGCCGCTGGCCATGCCTTCGCGGAAGCGGGCGATGGCCTGATCGAAGACGGTGGGGAGCGCGCGCAGGACGGCGATGCGGTTTTCGAAGTCCTCGGGCCGGTCCATCGAGGCTGGGCCTTGTGCAGCGGCCAGCTGCGGAAATTCGACGTGGAACCCGCCGAAATGCGTGAACGGGCGAACCGCAAGCAGGGCCTGCGCATCGGGCGCGAGGGCGGCCTGTTCATCGCGCTTTGCCCGCAGGAACACATCGTAGGACAGGCGATGGGCATCGCCAAGGGACGCGCGGTTGATCGTCGAGAGGCGGGCAAGCGTGTCGGCGTTGCTTTCACGCAGCAACTGGGTGAGCTGCGGGGTGAACAGCAGGCGGAAACGCGCAGGGTCCACCGGCTCGCCGCGTTCGAGCGCACCTTGCGGATCGAGCGCCTGTTCAGTGCGGCTGTCAGCGGTGAACACGCGGTCGAGCGCGTGTTCGGCAACGGGATCGGCGCTGGCCTGCGTGGGCGCGATGGTGGGCGCGGGCCCATCGATGACGGCGGGCGGCGGCGCTGGGAGCGGGGCAGGCGGCGGCGTGGAGGCGCAGGCGGTGAGCGTGCCGAGGAGAACCAGCAGGAGGGGGGACGGCGCCAGCCGGTTCAGCACCACGGGCGCGCCCGGTACCACTTGGTCAGCACGTACTTGGTGCCGCGCAGCACGGGGGTGCCGGCGTGCAGGGCCTTGCTGTTGCGCGTGCCGTCGGGCTTCATGTTGTTCCACACCAGCAGCGCACCGGCCTGTGGCGGGATGGACAGGTCAACGAGGGGGAAATCGGTGGAGCCGCCTTCCTCGACCGCGTTGAGATAGGCCATCGCGGTCCAGCTGCGCTGGCCGCCGCGCTGCTGTTCCTGCGTCCAGAACGGCTGGCTGGGATGGAAGGTGTCATAATGCTGGCGGAATTCCTGACCCACGGCGTAGCGTTGGCCCTGCAGCGTTTCACCAAGGCACGGATCGAGGCCGAGCAAGTCGTCAATCCGGCGCTGCAACATGCGGATGAAGGGATCATCGGGGTTAACATCGCCCGAATAGCTGGTGCGCGCACCATCCGGCTGGTGGTCATACGTACGCGAGGGGAACGCGACCGCATCGACGATGGTAATCAGCCGTTCGCATTCGGCCGGGGTGAAAAAGTTGGCGAAACCGTAGATTTCGAGCCCCTCGACCGGCAGCCGATAGGCCGAAGGATCTGAATCGAGGCGCGCACGCACGGATTCCCCGATGCGCTGCAGCGCCGGGGTGTCTGGATCGCGGGGGGTACGAAGGGCACGGAAAACCATTGTTATTCCAAATCATGGCGCAAGCCGACGGGCGCGGCAAGGGGGCGTTTGGAGCCCCGCGCAGGCCGGAACGGCGGTGGTTTTGATCCGTTCCGGATTGGAAGCGTTGATAATATTGGCGAATACAGTGAATATTGTGTAACCAGTTTGCGTTAACTATTACGCCAAAGAGCGGGTCGACTAAGGCTTCTACTT
>JBDLVU010000213.1:0-4740 GCA_039804665.1 Pseudomonadota bacterium
AAACGCGCGCGATGACCCGCGCCGCGATCGTGGTGCCGGTCCACCTGCCGTTCGGGCAGATCGGCGCGGTCAGCTTCAACCCGCTCGATACCGAGGCGACCGATCTCGACGACATGTTCGTGGAACATGGCGACGCGTTCGGCATCTATGGCCGCACGTTCATCGCCAGCTATGTCAACGCGATGGGCTCTGTGCAGGCGCTGCCGCCCGGATCGCGCCTGTCCAAGCGCGAGGTGGAGTGCCTGCGCTGGGCCGCGATCGGCAAAACCGACCTTGAAATCAGCATGATCATGGGCCGCAGCCGCGCCACCGTGCGCTTTCACATCCACAACGCCTCGATGAAGCTGAACGCGGTGAACCGCAGCCAGACCGTGTTCAAGGCGGCGCAGCTCGGCTATATTTCGCTGGCAACCTGATTTTCTGCCCATCTGACTGGAGACAGCATGACCGACAAGCCGTTTGATCCCGTCGCCGCGTGGGCCGACATGGTCCAGAAGTGGGAACACGAGATCAACAGCTGGTCGACCAAGCTGACCGACAACGAACAGTTCGGCGCCGTGCTGGGACAGGCGACCAAGGTGCAGCTGGTGGCGCAGCGCGCTTTTGGCGAACACATGGAAACGCTGCTGCGCAACCTGAACCTGCCGAGCAAGCCGCAGATCGACCAGATCGGCGAACGGCTGGGCGCCATCGAGGACAGCATCGACCGGCTGCGGCTGGCGATCGAGGCGCTGGCGGGCAAGGCCGCGCCAAAGGCGGACGCCACCCCGGAACCGCGCCGCACGCGCAAGCCCGCCTGACGGGCCGGGGGCGCATGGGGGAACAGCAGCTTTCGGGCGAGGATGTGGCGGACCGCGTCCGCCGCGAGGTGGACCGCGCGCTGAAGCGCAACATCAAGGGGCTTGAATTCCTCACCGCCGCGCGGGCCGAGGTCGGCGCGATGGCCAAGGACCTCGTCCACCGCGAAGGCACCGCGATGCTGTGGCGCTATCGCCCGGTGGTGGACGAAATCTATCGCGTGCCGCTGCTGATCGTCTCGCCACCCAGCAACAAGGGCTATATCTTCGACCTCGCCCCCGGGCAGAGCATGGTCGAATACCTGCTGGAACGCGGATACGACGTGTTCAACCTGGACTGGGCGCCGCCCCGGCAGGACGAGGCGCATCTGGGCCTGTCGGACTATGTCGACCGGTTCATCCCCGACAGCATGGCGCGCATTGCCGAGATCACCGGCGAGCGCGACGTGACGCTGGCCGGATACTGCATGGGCGGCACGCTGGCGACGATCCACGCCGCGCTCCACGCGGGCAACGGCGTGAAGAACCTGATCCTGTTTGCCACGCCCATCGACTTTTCGACGATGAAGCTGTTCCAGAAATGGGCGGACAAGCGCCATTTCGACGTGGACATGGTGGTTGACCGGCTGGGCGTGATCCCGCCCGAACTGATGCTGGGCGCGTTCGACCTTTCGCGGCCCGCCAACCGCACCGCCGGGCGGCTGCACCTGTGGACCAACATGTGGAACGATGAGTTCGTCAAGAGCTACCGCATGTTCGACCGCTGGGCGGCCGAGACGCTGCCGGTGCCGGGCGAATACTTCCGCGAACAGATCAAGAAGCTGATGTGGGACAACGCGCTGGTGCACAACCGGCTGGAAGTGGGCGGCCGCGTGGCCGATCTGGGCGCGATCACCGTGCCGATCCTGAACATCATCGCGCTGCACGATCACATCGTGAGCGAAGAGGCCGCGCATCCGGCGATGACGCTGACCGGCTCCACCGACTGCGAGGAAATCATCACCAAGGGCGGCCATGTCAGCCTCGTGGCCGGCCCTTCAGCCCTGCGGCGCCTGTGGCCGCTGATCGATGGCTGGCTTGGCAAAAGGTCCGTCTGAAATGCCCGATACCCTGACCTACCCCCGCACCGTGAACGCCGGGACGCGCGCCATCGTGCTGCGCCGGCTGGAACCCGGCGATGCCGACGCGCTGGTGGCCTTTGCCAAGAGCGTGCCCGCGCACGACCTGCTGTTCCTGCTGCGCGACATCCGCAACCCAAAGGTGGTGGCGGCGTGGATCGAGCAGGTGGAACGCGGCCTGATGCAAAGCCTCGTCGCGCTGGAAGACGGCCAGATCGTGGGCTGCACCGCGCTGGCCCGCGACGAACTCAGCTGGTCGCCGCACGTGGCCGAGATCCGCATGCTGATCGCGCAAAGCCTGCGCGGCACCGGCTTTGGCCGCGTGCTGGCGCAGGAATGTCTGGCGATGGCGATGGACGCCGGCGCGGGCAAGGTGATGGCGCGCCTGACCCCCGATCAGGGCGCGGCGCTGAAGGTGTTCGAGGACATGGGCTTCCTGCCCGAAGCCCTGCTGCGCGACCACGTGCGCGACGCCGACGGCGAAACGCACGACATCGCCATCATGGCGCTGAACCTGGAACGGCAGGGCGGGATGAAATCGGCCTACGGGATGGGCTGAGGCGTCGGGACTGGGGCGACGAAGACGGTCGGCCTATCCCGTCACCCCGGGCTTCACCCGGGGTCCCGCTTGGACCGGCCGCAACGCTTACGGATAGAACGCCGCGAACGGCCCCGCGCGGTCGAAGGGGCGCCATGCGCCTTCGGCAAGGGCGAGCCGGTCGGCCACGGCGTAGAACACGGCCGGGTTGGCGACGAAGCCGAAGTGGCTTGAGTGCACCTCGATATTTTCGGTGCGCGCGTCGGTTTCGCTCACGCAGTTTTCCCACGCGGTGATGCCGTCGCTGCGGCTGTAGATCGCGCTGGAGGGCACGGGCAGCGGGTGATGCCCGAAGGCATAGCGCGCGGCGGTTTCCACCGAGGTGACCTTGTTGCCGGTGAGCAGTTCATACAGCGTCGTCAGGCTGGTGGCGCGCGGGTTGCCGCTGAACGGGCTGCCCAGCGTGATGACCTGCCGCAGCGCGCCATCCGGCCCTTCGCGCCGGGCGGCCTCGCGCGCGATCACGCCGCCGAGGCTCCAGCCGACGAGCGTGACCTTTTGCCCGGTGGCCTGCGCGATCTCCTCGATCCGGCGGGCAACGTGTTCGCCGTTTTCGCCGGCGGTGTGCTGATCGAGGTTCCAGCCGAGGTCCCACGGATGGACGTCATAGCCGATCGCCTTGAGATACTGGCGCAGCAGGCCGGTCATCGTATCGTTGGTGGCAAAGCCCGGCAGCACCATCACCGGGTGCCCATCGCCGCGCGGCGCACTGAACAGCAGGGGCCATGTGGTGGCGAGCACGCCGGTTTCCATCATGAAGCGCGAGGCTTCGAGAATGGTCCAGCCAAGGAACGGCCGGCGAATGTCCTCATGCGGGCGGCGCGCCTGCTCGTGCGGGCGGCCCTTGGGCTGAAACTGGACGACGGCCATTGGCACATTTCCCTCAAATTGCCGGACCACAGTGGCACACTGGCAAAAGGAACAACCCTAGCGTTTTGCAGAGTCGGAAAAGCCGCTCAGGTGGCGCTTAAAGGAGAATGTCGGAATCGACTGCATTTGTGACGGGAAGAAGATGCGCGCCATCGTTGAAGGGCTGTTTACCGAGGAAGATCCGCCCCGCCTGATCGGCGGACGCGAGCGCGAGAGCGGCCGCGTGGTCTTTCCGTGCCCACCGGGCGAGCGGTACGAGCCGGTTGCCCTTTCGCGCAATGGCACGCTGTGGTCCTATACCATCCAGCGTTTCCGCCCCAAGACGCCGCCTTATGCAGGGCCGGACGCGTTCCGCCCTTGGGCGCTCGGCTATGTCGAGCTGCCGGGCGAAGTGATCGTGGAATCGCGGCTGACCAACGTGGAGTTCGACGATATCCGCATCGGCATGGAGCTGGAACTGGTGCAGATGCCGCTGGATCCCGAAGCGGCCGACCCTGTGCTGATCCATGCCTTTCAACCTGTTGGAGCCGGCAAATGAGCGGCGACGTCTGCATCATCGGGGTGGGCATCCACCCGTTCGGCCGCACCGACGGCGTTTCGGGCCTTGACCAGGGCGTGTTCGCCGTGCGGCAGGCGCTGGGCGACGCCGGCGTGGAATGGAAAGACGTGCAGTTCGCCTATGGCGGGTCCGACGCGGCGGGCAATCCCGACACGATGGTGGAACGGCTGGGCCTGACCGGCTTGCAGTTCATCAACGTGCGCAACGGCTGCGCGGCGGGCGGATCGGCGCTGTCATCGGCGCAGATGGCAATCAAGAGCGGCGAGTTCGAGATCGGCCTTGCGGTGGGTTTCGACAAGCATCCGCGCGGCGCATTCAACGCGCTGCCATCCGAATACAACCTGCCCGACTGGTATGGCGAGGCGGGCTACATGGTGACGACGCAGTTCTTCGCCAACAAGATCACCCGCTACATGCATCTGCACGGCATCAGCCGGACGACGCTCGGCCGCGTGGCCGAAAAGGCGTTCCGCAACGCGGTGCACGCCCCCCACGCCTGGCGCCGCGAACCGGTCGCGCTCGAGGACATCCTCGAAGGCGCGATGGTGTCGGATCCCTACAGCAAGTACATGTTCTGCTCGCCCGCAGAAGGTGGCGTGGCGCTGATCCTCGCCAGCGAGAAGAAGGCGCGCGAGCTGGGCAAGCCGATCATCCGGCTCAAGGCCGCCGCGATGCGCACCCGCCCGCCCAAGAGCTTCGAGGTGTTCGCGCCTTCGATCGAGATCGGCGGCGGCACTGCCACGGCGACGCAGGTCGCCTCGGCGGCGGCGTTCGAAATGGCCGGGATCGGCCCGCAGG
>JBDLVU010000214.1:0-4694 GCA_039804665.1 Pseudomonadota bacterium
GGCGTGATCGGGCAGAACATCCTGGCCTTTGCCGATACCGAATACGACCTGGCCAACGGCACGGTGAACCTGATGAAGACCGAAGGCTGCGGGGGCACGAACCTGGCGTATTGGGCGCAGGGGAAGTTTTATGCGATGACCCCGCTGTTGCCGGGCGCCTATGAGATGGACCGGCACATCTATGCCGAGGGCCAGGTCAACGGCCACACGGTGAAGCTGATGTTCGATACCGGCGCGCCGACCACGGTGATGAACCGGGCGGCGGCCGAGCGCGCAGGCATCGACCTTTCCGCGCCGGGCGTGGTCGAATCTGAAGGCATGGGCGGGATCGGGCGCAAGCAGCGGCGCAGCTGGATCGTGCGGCTGGACAGCTTCGAGCTGGGCGGCGAGCAGATCAGCCACACGCCGATCCGCGTGATCGACGAGAACGAGCAGACGTTCGACGTGCTGGTGGGGGCCGATTTCTTTCTGTCGCACCACCTGTTCGTTTCGCGCGCCACGCGGCGGTTGTTCGTGACCTATAACGGCGGGCCGGTGTTTTCGCTGACCACCGATGGCGAGATCGGTGAGCTGTCGACGCGTGCCGAAGGCAACGTGGCGAGCAGCGGGGACGCGGTGCCGGTGGATGCGGCCGGCTTCGCCCGCCGCGCCAATGCCCGCCTGTCACGCCGGGACTGGTCGGGCGCGGTGGCCGATTTCGACGAGGCTCTGCGCCGGCAGGCGGACCAGCCCGAATGGCTGCGCGGCCGTGCCGAGGCGCATGGACGGCTGGGCGATGGGGCCAAGGCGCGCGCCGATTTCGACCGGGCGGTGGCGCTGGCGCCAGACGATCCGGAACTGCTGCTGCGGCGCGGATTCGGGCGCGCCGAGGACGGTGACAAGGCCGGCGCGCTGGCCGATGCCGATGCGGCGGTGGCGCGGTTTCCCGCAGGATCGTTCGACCGGCTGAAGGTGCTGGGCCTGTTCGAACGGCTGCACCGGCCCGACCGCGAACTGGCACTGCTCGACCCGATCATCGCGCTGCACAAGGATGACCGGATGCTGGGCGAACTGCTCAACACCCGGTGCTGGGCGCGGGCGCTGGCGAACATCGCGCTGGATCAGGCGCTGGCCGATTGCAGCACGGCGATCCGGCGTGATGGGCCACGCGGCGCCTATCTCGACAGCCGGGGGCTGGTGCGGGTGCGGCGGGGCGATTGGACGGGGGCGATTGCCGATTACGACGCGGCGATTGCCGCCAACCCCAAGGCCGCGCCAAGCCTGTTCATGCGCGGCTGGGCGAAGCGTGCCAGCGGCGCGGCCGAGGCCGGGGCTGCCGACATGGCCGCCGCCCGCGCCATCGACCCGGACGTGGCCGAACGGTTCGTGGCGGCGGGGCTGGCAGGCTGACGCGGATCAGCCCTCGTCGGGATCGACGCGGTGATAGGCGGCGGCGATATCGGCGGGGACGTCGGTGAAATCGTCCCACGGCAGGGGCTTTTTCAGGGTTTCTGACCAGCGTTCCAGCCAGTCGACGCCGTCCTTTGACAAGGTGCGATCGGGCGTGCGGTAGGCCCGATCGCGCATCGCCCGGTCGAGCGACACCGGGCGCAGGTGCAGGCGGTGCAGCAGGCGGGCGAGCGCGTCCATGCTGTCGGCATTGAGCCGGGTATCGTGCAGCAGCATGACCTGTGCGATCTCGCGCCCGAACAGCAGGTGCGCGGCGCGGCGGGACCAGTCCAGGGAGCGCTCGGTATAGGCGAGGTAATCGCGGCGGATGCGCGCGGCCTCGGCCTTGTCGCCCCGGGCGAGCGCGTCGTCGTAGACCTCGGCGAATTCCCAGTCGTTGGCATCGACGGTAACCGGGGCCACGCGATAGCCGTGGCGGGCGAGCCAGCCGTCGATTTTCGTACGCGTTTCGGCCGTCGCGCCGGTTTCCAGATAGGGATGGCGGAACCACACCAGTGGACGGCCCTTGTCGGCCATCAGGCGGCGCACCGGCGGATCGTTGCGCGCGATGTCGTCAATATAGTGTTGCGCGCCCAGGGTGTCGGGCGGTTCGTGGCCGAAGGTGTGGTTGCCGAGATCGAAGCCGGCATCCAGCCACAGGCGCAAGTTGGCCATCTGGTGCGCAGGGACCAGATCGGCGACCTTGCCCATGTTGACGAAGCCGATCGCCGGAATGCGGTTGTGGCGCAGGGCGGCAACCAGCGCGCGGTTGGACGCATCGACATACGGCTGATCGTCGCGCAGCGACAGGCCGGGCAGATCGTCGAAGGTGAGCGCGATGGTGGCATGGGCCGGTTTCGCGGAGCTGGCGTGGGCGAGCGGGGCAGCAAGCGGCGCGGCGAGCACGGCGAGTGCCGCGCCGAACAGCCGGGCGGAGAGACGGGTACGGCGCGGAATGGCCAGGTCCTTTCCTGACAGTGCGGCAGGGACGGGGCTGGATCAGCCCATCGGGTAGCGGATTTCGCGGCTGACCGCGTCGACCGCGCGCAGCGCTTCATCGGGCAGCACGAGGTCTGCGGCGGCAAGGATCGGCGGGAGCTGTTCCAGCGTGGACACGCCGACGATGGTGGAGGCGACGAAATCGTGCTGCTTTGACCACGCCACCGCGAACGTCACAGGATCGAGGCCGTGTTCGGCGGCGATGGCGGCGAAGCGTTCGGCCGAGGTGACCGAGCGATCGTTGACAAAGCGCGCGGCCATGTCCGCCTGCCGCCCGCCCATTTCGAGATAGCTTGAGAAGCGCGCGCCCGTGGGCCGGGCGCCGCCGGAATACTTGCCCGCCAGCACGCCGCCGGCGATGGGCGAATACGGGATCAGGCTGACGCCTTCCTGCCGGCAGACCTGTGCCAGTTCATCCTCGAAGCGGCGGTTGTTGAGGCTGAAGTTATTCTGGATGGTCTGGTAGCGCGCGGTGCCGAGGCGCTCGGCCGTGGCGATGGACTTCATCAGGCCCCAGCCGGTTTCGTTGGAGCAGCCGGTGATGCGCACTTTGCCCGCACGGACCAGTTCGTCGAGCACGTCCATCGTCTCGTCATAGGGCAGGTCGTGGTCGGGCCAGTGCGTCTGGTACAGGTCGATGTAGTCGGTGCCGAGCCGGGTGAGGCTTTCCTCGATGGCGGCGACGATGTTGCGGCGGTCGAGCGCGGTCATGCCGTTGCGCTTCGGGCTGCGGAACCAGACGTGGCTGGGGCCGGACACCTTGGTGGCAAGGATGATCGCGTCGCGCGGCTTGGTCTTGAGCCAGCGGCCGACGATGTCCTCGGTACGGCCGACCCACTTGGGATCGGGCGGCACGGGATAGCCTTCGGCGGTGTCGTAGAAATTGATGCCGGCGTCGAAGCACTGGTCGAGCACGCGGAACGCGGTGGCTTCGTCGGCCTGGCTGCCGAAGGTCATCGTGCCCATGCAGATATCGGATACGACGATGGCGGATTTGCCGAGGCGGCGGGCTTGCATGGAACGAAGGTCTCCGGTTTTGAAGGCCCGGGAGGAGTGCCGGGCACGCCGCATCCGGTCAAGTGAGCAATCTTTAACGCCGCCGTCAGCGCCGCTTTCGAAACTGGCGCCACAGCCACCAGCAACCGCCCGCCGAAACCGCGCAAGCGCCGATGATGCCGGCGCCGATGGTGGCGCCGGTGACCAGCAGGCCGGTGGCCAGCGCGACGACGATCTCCAGCGTGGCCTTCATCATGCCTCATCGTCTTACACGAAGCGGACGGCGGATGAACGCACGAAACGGGGGCTTGCCTCTGCGGGTGCGACGGGTAAGCGACGAGGCGTGACCGATTTGCCGATCCATGCCGTTATGCCCGAGCTGCTGGCCGCGCTGCGCGAAGGGCCCAGCGCGGTGCTGATCGCGCCGCCGGGGGCGGGCAAGACGACCGCCGTGGCGCCAGCGCTGATCCGCGAGCCGTGGTGCACGGGACAGGTGATCGTGCTGAGCCCCCGCCGCGTGGCCGCGCGAGCGGCGGCGGAACGCATGGCCGAAGTGCTGGGCGAGGCGGCGGGCGAGACGGTCGGCTATGTCACCCGGCTGGATGCGAAGCGAAGCGCGCGCACGCGCGTGCTGGTGGTGACCGAGGCGATCTTCGTTTCGATGATCTTGAACGATCCCGAATTGCAAGGCGTTTCGGCCGTGCTGTTTGACGAGGCGCACGAGCGGCATCTGGACAGCGACCTTGGCCTTGCGCTGGCGGTGGAAGCGCAAGGGGTGCTGCGCGAGGACCTGCGCGTGGTGGTGATGAGCGCCACCATCGACGGGGCGCGGTTCGCGGGGCTGTTGGCCAAGGACGGACGACACGCGCCGGTGGTGGAGAGCGCGGGCAAGGCCTTTCCCCTGACGGTGAAATGGCTGGGATCGCGGCCCGATGTGAAAGTGGAAGCCGCGATGGCCTCTGCGCTGGTGCAGGCGTGGAAGGACGAGGGCGGCGATATCCTGGCCTTCCTGCCGGGCGTGGCGCAGATCGAACGGACGGCGGACCTGCTGGCGGAGCGGCTGCCGGGCGCGCTGGTGCTGCCGCTGCACGGGCAGGTGGAACCGGCGGGGCAGCGCGCGGCGATCCGGCGCGATGGGCAAGGGCGGCGGCGGATCGTGCTGGCGACCAGCATCGCGGAAACATCGCTGACGCTGGACGGGGTGAGCGTGGTGGTGGACGCGGGCCTTTCACGCCGGGCGGAGTTCGACAAGGCGGCGGGGGTGACGCGGC
>JBDLVU010000215.1:0-4618 GCA_039804665.1 Pseudomonadota bacterium
GTGCTGAACATCCACAAGACGCGCCTGAACGACCCGTTCCTGTTCCAGATGGGCACCAATGACCAGCCGGGCGATTACCGCTCATCGGGCTGCGCGGCGTGCCACGTGATTTACGCCAACGACCGCGAACCGCGCCACAGTCTGAACTATGCCAAGTGCGGGCGCGACGGGCAGACCATCACCGTCGATCCCACCATCAACACCTTGCGCGAAGGCGAACACCGCACCGGTGCCTATGGCACTTACGACGCTGCGAAGGCGGAACACGCCTCGCGCATTCGCGGCACCGTGCTGGGCGGCAGGGGCAAGTACCTTGGCGGTGACGCCACCGATTCCGAAGAAAGCGCCGACATGGCCGGCGATTGCGCCCGTGCCATCTCCAGCGCCGAACAGCTGACCTTCGCCCCTGCGCAGGGCACCGCGCCCCACGGCACGATGGACGATCATGCGCTTTCGCAGGCTGATGCCCATGCCGCCGCCGGGCTTGATGAAGGCGGCCACGCGGCCGGGCCGGGCAAGGACGGCTATGTGCCGATGCAGCAGCGCGAACGCGGCCACCCGCTGGTCCACGCCTTCACCCGCGCCATTCCCACCGCGCAGTGCATGAACTGCCACATGCACCAGCCGAACATCTTCCTGAACACCTATCTCGGCTACATCATGTGGGATTACGAATCCGACGCGCCGCGCATGTGGCCGGGGCCTGAAAACGCCTCTCCGCGCCCCGCCGGGATCACCGATGCCGACTGGAATCGCGCGTTCAAGCGTCAGTTCCACCCCAACATGGCCGAAGCGCGCGAGGTGCTGGACCGCAATCCCGAGGGCGCCTCTGCCCACGGCCTGTGGCGCGATGTGGAATTCCTGCGCAACGTCTATGACCTGAACGCCGGTAACAAGGACACCCAGTTCGCCGATTACCACGGCCACGGCTGGAATTTCCGCGCCATCCTGAAGCGCGACCGTCGCGGCAACCTGCTCGACGACGATGGCGACATGTCCACCTACGGCACCGACAAGGCGCACATTGTCAGCCCCGATGATCCGCAGAAGTGGCGCAAGGGCAGCGAAGGCAAGTTTGTCGAGCCCGGCTATGACAATCCCGGCAAGTCGGTCCACATGATGGACATCCACGCACAGGTCGGCATGCAGTGCGCCGATTGCCACTTTGCGCAGGACGCGCACGGCAATGGCGAGATCTATGGCGAAGTCGCAAATGCGGTGGAGATCGGCTGCAAGGATTGCCACGGCACGCCCGATGCCTTCCCCACGCTGATGACCTCGAACCTGGCCGCTCCGGAAAAGGGCAACAATCTGGCCCTTCTGCGCAACGCCGATGGCCAGCGCCGCTTTGAATGGACCACCGAGGCCAATGGCCGCCGCGTGCTGCTCCAGCGCTCGATCATCGATCCGAAGCTGACCTGGCGCGTTTCCCTCGTAAAGGAATCGGTCGATCCGCAGTATGCCGGGCAGACCGAACCCGACGGCCGCCCGGTCTTCAATGCCAAGGCCGCGCGGGCAAAGCTGATGGCGAAGTCGGCGGCAGAGGATGGCATCTACCGCTTCGGCCTTGGCGTCGCCAAGGAAGCGCGCGCGCACCGCGACGACGACATGGCCTGCTTCACCTGCCACCTCAGCTGGACCACCAGCTGCGCCGGCTGCCACCTGCCGATCGAGGCGAACTGGAAGACCGCCACTCACAAGTACGAAGAGGACTACACCCGCAACTACGCGACCTATAACCCGCAGGTCGCGCGTGATGACATGTTCCAGCTGGGCAAGCACCAGCGCAACAAGTCGTCCGGGTCCGATCCGGTGCAGTTCGATTCAGGCGGCAATCCGATCAGCGGCAAGGCGATTACCGCGCCGATCCGCTCCAGCTCGGCGCTGATCCTTTCGTCCACCAACATCAACCGCGAACGCATCTATGTGCAGCAGCCGCCGATTTCGTCGATTGGCTACTCGTCACAGGCCTTCGCGCCGCACTTCCCGCACACCGTGCGCAAGCAGGAAACCAAGCAGTGCACCGACTGCCACGTCAGTCAGGACGACGATAACAACGCGGTCATGTCGCAGCTGCTGCTGCTCGGCACGAACTATGTGAACTTCGTCGGCATGAACGCGTGGACCGGCCTTTCCGGCGGGTTCGAGGCGGTGCGCGTCACCGAATGGGACGAACCGCAGGCGGTTATCGGCTCCTACCTTCACCGCTATGCCTACCCGGACTTCTACAAGCTCCACGTCGAACGGAACCACCGTGAGCTGAAGGACTGGACGCGCGGGCGGATTGCGGACAGCAAGCTGTCGGGCGAAACCACCGGCCGTGAACAGTTCACCAACGCCACCAAGGGTACGTCCGACGCGGTCCACTGCCTCCAGATGCGCGGCGAATACATGTTCGTTGCCGAAGGGAAGGGCGGTTTCCGGGCCTATGATATCGCGCAGGTGGCCGACAAGGGCTTCTCGGAACGCATCACCACCGCGCCGTTCTCCCCGCTGGGGCAGGATACGCACGTGAAGACCAGCAACGCCACGTGCATGGCGCTGCCGACCAACCAGTCCATCGCGCCTACGCGCAACACGCCCGAACTGCGTGGGATCAACCAGGAACAGCCGTTCAGCCCGGTCTATCACTACGCCTTCGTCACCGATGCGGTCGAAGGCCTGATTGCGGTGAACGTCGATACGCTGGCCGATAGCGAGTTCCGCAACAATTTCTTCACCCGCGCGCTCACCTTCAATCCCGATGGCGTGCTCACCGGCGCGCGCCACATCACGCTGGCGGGCGATTATGCCTACATCGTCACGGACAAGGCGCTCGTTACCGTGCACCTGCCCGCGGCGTGGAGCCCCGGGAAGCCCTGCGAGGTCAGCGACAAGTCCACCTGCCTCGAACCGCGCATCACATCGGTGGTCGCGCTCAAGGACCCGCGCGCCACGGCGGTGCAGTTCCGCTATCTGTGGGTGACCACGGCCAACGGGCTTGAACTGATGGACGTGACCAACCTGGCGTCGCCGCGTCCGGTGCCGCAGGCGACCGTGCCGCTGGCCGATGCCCGCCGCGTCTACCTCGCCCGCACTTATGCCTATGTCGCCGCCAAGGCGCAGGGGCTGGTCATCGTGGACATCACCGCGCCCACCCGGCCGTCGATCTATCAGGCCTACACGGCGGACGGCGCGCTCAACGATGCGGAAGACGTGATCGTCGCCTCCACCAACGCCTCGCTGTTCGCCTATGTGGCCGACGGGCGAAACGGGATGAAGGTGCTGCAACTGACCTCGCCCGCCAGCCAGCCGAACTTCTACGGCTTCGCGCCCGAACCGAAGCCGGAACTGATCGCCTGGGCGCGCACGCCAAGCCCGGCGCTGGCGATGTCGAAGGGCCTAGACCGCGATCGCGGCGTCGATGAAACCGGCGGCCAGATCGCCGTGTTCGGTCGCCTAGGTTCGCGCCCGTTCAACCGGCCGGAGATGGAGGAACTGTTCCTCAACAGCCGGGGCGAGGTGTTCAAGGTTTCGAACACGGTCGACATGAAGCTTTGGGTTGGCGCCAAGACCGCGCCCCAGCTGATGGTCCACTAGGTTTCTAGAGGAGGGGCCGCGCACCGGTTCTCCGGGAGCGCGGCTCCAATTCACTTGTCCTCCAGCAACAGCAGCTCCAGTTCCACTTCCATGCGCGGTTCTGGCAGCAGTTCCTGATCGGTGCGCGCCACCGTGGCATCGGCCACCAGAACCCCGGCCACGCGGAATTCGTGCTCGGGCAGTTCGGCGATCAGGTGCTCGGCATCGTCGCAGGCTTCCCAGCCGCTGAACGCCAGCACGACCGTGTGCCGCGCGCCGGAAAAGGTCACGCTGGCCCACGGCGTTTCGGTGTGGCGCACCAGCGTGGCGTGTTCACCGGCCAGTTCCAGCACGCTGCGCAGCAGCCGTTCGCCGGTGGTCAGCCGCACGCGCGGGGCGGGGCGGGCAGCAGGGGTGTCGGGGGCCAGCGCCTTGCGCTCGAAGGTGCAGAAATCAAGCAGCATTGCGATTGCTCCGATATTCGTTCATGAAATGTTCCACTCTTTTGGCGAGCGCACTGCGGGGTTCGCGGCCGTTGCGCAAATCGCCCACAAGGCGGGGATCGCTGGCGGCCAGCCTCCCGAACTTGGTCACGGCCATCCCCGTCTTTGCGAGGAACCTTTCGATCTTCCAGATCAGCATCTTTTCCGCCCTCCGACTCGAAATAGGATTTTTCCTATATTGACGTAGAAATCCTACATCGCTAGGAAAAGTCCTTCGAAATTGGTGCAAGGAATCCGCAACTATGGCCCAGGCGATACCCGGTGAAGCCGAAGATGCTGGCGAACGCGGCGCCCGCGCACGCCTTGTTGCGCTGGCGGCAGGGCGGGGAATCAGCCTTTCCGCGCTTTCCGCGCTGATCGGCCGCAACACCACGTACCTTCAGCAATTCGTCCGTAAGGGGTCCCCGCGCAAGCTGGAGGAAACCGACCGTCGCACGCTGGCCGAATTCTTCGGCGTGGCCGAATCGGAAGTCACCAGCGAAAAGGGCTTTGTGGCCGACCTGGGCGCCGACTCGCTCGACACCGTTGAACTGGTGATGGCCCTCGAAGACGAGTTC
>JBDLVU010000216.1:0-4575 GCA_039804665.1 Pseudomonadota bacterium
AAGGCGGTCGAACTGATCATCGCCGCACAAAAGGACGAGCCGCTGCCTTCCGCCCTCACCGTCATCACCGGTGAACTCGTCGAACGCGGCTCGGTGGCAGATCCGGTGCAGCAACCGGCATGACGGGCGCCGCGGCCGGGCGGCCGCAATCGCTTCGCTTCCTCCTGCTGTATGCGCTGGCCTGGGCCGGATGCTCGATCGCCTATGTCCCGTTCCTGACCATCCTCCTGCCGGTGCGGGTTTCGCATATGGCCGGGCACGGACCCGATGTGGCGTGGCTGGCCTATATCGCCTTCTTCGGGGCCATCGCTTCCAGCATTGCCAACATCGTCTTCGGCGCGCTCAGCGATCGAAGCGGACAGCGCGGCGGATGGATATGGGCCGGCCTTGCGCTGTCGAGCGCAGCGCTGTGGGCGGTTACCCAAGCGCACGGGCTAAGCTCGTTGATCGCGATCATCCTCGTCTGGCAGGTTGGCCTCAACATGATGCTGGCCCCGCTGGCGGCCTGGGCCGGCGATTGCGTGCCGGATCGGCAAAAGGGACTGCTGGGCGGACTGCTCGCCTTTGCGCCCGGGCTGGGCGCTGTTTCCGGCGCGGTCGTTACGCTACCGGGCCTTGCTTCGGCGGACGCGCGGCTGGCCCTCGTCGCGGTTCTGGTGGCCGCTTGCGTCGTGCCGGTGCTGGTTATGGGGGCTCCGGTGGCCGTGGATTGCGCATCCACTGCCATCCCCGCCCCGCCCGCAGCAGCGCACGGCCCCGCGCAGCCCCGCCTCGCCGGGCGTGATGCCCTGCGACGCATGTGGTGTGCACGCTTGGCAGTGCAGGTGGCCGAAGCCGCGCTGTTTTCGTATCTCTATTTCTGGTTCCGCTCGCTGGACCCGGCGATGGGGGATAACCCCACAGCCCGCGTGTTCAGCGTGGTGCTCATCGTCTCGGTGCCGGCCGCGCTGCTTGCCGGGCGCTGGGCCGACCGCCGCGATCGCCCGATCGTACCTCTGTTTGCATGCGCGCTGCTCGCCACGCTCGGGCTTGGCGCGATGGCGCTCGCGCGCAGCCTGACCCTCGCCATGGGAGCCTACGCCCTGTTCGGCTTTGCCAGCACCATTTTTCTGTCGCTGCATTCGGCACAGACCTTGCGCGTTCTTCCGCGCAGCGACAGGCGCGGGCGCGATCTCGGCTTCTTCAATCTCACCAACACCGTCCCTTCGCTGATCATGCCCTGGCTCACGCTGGGAATCGTACCTTCGCTCGGCTTTTCGGGCCTGTTCCTGCTGCTGGCCGGGCTCTCCCTGCTGGCCGCAATCGCGCTCGCGCCCCTTTCCTCCCGCTCCTGACACAGCGCTTGCTTTCCCTTTAGGGTCATGGCAAGAGCGCATTTGAGAACGTTCACAAACTTCGGGAGAGTTTCACGATGATGGTCAGGCGCGCGCTTTTCGCAGCAACCATGCTCGCGGCAGCCGGCGCAGTCCCGTCGCTGGCGCAAGCCCCCTCCCCCCTTCCGGCAAGCGCCACGGCGCATCCCGCGCTGTGGCCAGCCGCGCACAGCCCGGCTGCCATCACCGACCGTGCCACCGAGGCGCGCATCACCCGCCTGCTCGCGCGCATGACGCTGGAACAGAAAGTCGGCCAGATGATCCAGGCCGATATCAGCGCCATCACCCCGGCGGACCTTGCGCGCTATCCGGTCGGATCAATTCTGGCGGGCGGCAATTCAGGCCCTTATGGCGACGAACGCGCCGATCCTGCCAAATGGCTGCGGCTCGTCACCGAATTCCGCGACGCCTCGCGCAAGGCCGGGGCGAACGTGCCCATCCTGTTCGGCGTCGATGCGGTTCACGGTCATTCCAACCTGCCCGGTGCCACCATCTTTCCGCACAACATCGGCATTGGCGCGGCGCACGATCCCGCACTGGTGCAGCGCATAGGGGCTGCCACCGCTGCGGAAATCGCCGGTAGCGGCATCGAATGGACTTTTGCCCCCACGCTCGCCGTGCCGCAGGACCTGCGCTGGGGTCGCAGCTACGAAGGCTATGCCGCCGATCCCGTACTGGTGGCCAGCTATGGCCGCGCGATGACGCTGGGTCTGCAAGGCGCACTGACACCGGGCAAGCCGCTGGGGCCGCTGCACGTGGCGGCCACGGCCAAGCATTACCTTGCCGATGGCGGAACTGCCGGCGGTGCGGATCAGGGCGACGCACGCATCTCCGAAAGCGAACTCGTCGCCCGCCACGCGCAAGGCTATCCCGCCGCGATCTCGGCCGGCGCACTCACCGTCATGGCCAGCTTTTCCAGCTGGAACGGCACCAAGAACCACGGCAACCGCAGCCTGCTGACCGATGTGCTGAAACAGCGCATGGGGTTTCAGGGCCTCGTCGTCGGGGATTGGAACGGTCATGGGCAGGTTCCGGGCTGCACCGCCACCGATTGCCCGCAGACATTTCTCGCCGGGCTTGATCTCGCCATGGCGCCCGACAGCTGGAAGGGTCTGTTCGAATCCACCTTGCGCCATGCGCGCGATGGTTCCTTGCCCCGCGCGCGCATCGACGATGCCGTGCGCCGCATCCTGCGCGTCAAGGCCAAGCTCGGCCTGCTGGGCCCTGCAACGGTGCAACGCGGCGATCCCGCGCAGGTCGGTGCGCCCGCCCATCTCGCCCTTGCGCGCGAAGCCGTGGCCCGCTCGCTGGTCCTGCTCAAGAATAACGGCGGCATCCTGCCGCTACGCCCCGGCGCGCGCGTGCTCGTCGCTGGCCCGGGGGCAGACAGCATGGCCATGCAGGCTGGCGGCTGGACCATCACGTGGCAGGGCACCGACACTACCTCTGCCGATTTCCCCAAGGGCCGCACCATCGGACGCGCCATTGCCGATGCCGTTTCCGCAACGGGCGGCAAGGCCGTGCTGTCGGCAGACGGCGCATGGGATGTCGCCGCGACGGGTGCGGCGCGTCCGGACGTCGCTATCGTTGTCTATGGCGAACAGCCCTATGCCGAATTTCAGGGCGACGTGCCCAACCTCGCCTTCCGCAATATTGCTGGCGAACAGGACATGCTCGCCCGGTTCAAGGCGCAGGGCATTCCCGTCGTGTCGGTCTTCCTTTCCGGCCGCCCGCTGTTCACCGGCCCACAGATGAACGCGTCCGACGCCTTCGTCGCGGCGTGGTTGCCGGGCTCGCAGGGCCAGGGGGTGGCTGACGTGCTCGTCGCCGGGCGCGATGGCAAGGCGGCGCGTGATTTCACCGGCCGGCTGCCCTTCCCTTGGCCAGCCGATGCCGTTTCGCCCGTCACCGCGCCGCTGTTTCCTGCGGGCTATGGCCTTTCCTACGCCCATCCGGCCACGGTTGGCCCGGTGGGCGAGGATCCGAAGGTCGATCTTGCCGCCGCGCTCAACGAAAACAGCTATCTCGATCGGGGCAAAGTGCCGGCACCATGGCGGCTGGGCCTTGACGCCACGGTCACGACCCGGGCTGTCGATCTTTCCGCGCAGGAAGATGCGCGGCAGTTCGCGTGGACCGGCCCGGGCGCATTCGCCATCGATGGTCCGGCGGTCAACCTGTCACGGCAACTCGATGAAGGCTTCGTGCTGCGTCTCGATTGGCGGATCGACGCAGCACCGGGCGGGGTGCTGACCGTCTCCCTCGGCGGCGCCCCGCTCGATCTCGGTGCGCTGGCGCGTGGCCTTCCTGCCGGCGCCGGGGTCGAGACCCGCATCCCCTTGCGCTGCTTCCGCGATGCCGGCGCTCGGCTCGATGCCGTTACCACGCCCTTGCGCATCGCAGCGGATCGGGCAGGAACAGCCCTCACCCTACGCTCTGCAAGGCTGGAAGCGGTCGGGCTCTCCCTCCCCTGCCCCACCAGTTCCCCAGCCTCACGCCAGTGAACAACTGCGCTTGCCTGCGGCACGCCAAACATGGTTCATTGGGGCGGGATGGAATGTCGGTCCATCTGTGACGATGGACCGAGATCCTAACACTCAAACACACCTTGCCCAATTTCATCGCCAAGGCGATGTTTTGGGCATGACTGCTCAGACGAAGGTGTAGGAGCAGATCTTGTTGCCCGCAGGATCGCGCAGATAAGCTGCATACGCGCCCGGCAGGTGACCGCGTGCACCCGGCGCGCCTTCGCAGGTGCCGCCTGCGGCAAGGCCGGCGGCGTGGAACGCGTCGACATCAGCCGTCGAGGCGGCAGCGAAGCCAAGCGTCACGCCGTTGCCCGAAGGTGCTTCGCCATTGCCAGGCTTGAGCACGAGAAATGCCGGCTTGGTCTTGCCATAGAGCACGGCGGAATCCCCGAACGGGCCCATGTTCTTGACGCCGAGCGGCGCCAGTGCGGCATCGTAGAACGTGGTCGAGGACGCCAGATCGCTCGCGCCGAGGCAAGCGTGCGAGAAAACGTCGTCGCCCGAGATTACCGGATCAGCCATGTTGTTATTCCCTCCCAGTTGAAGATCAGAAAACGATGACGCTGCGGATGGACTTACCCGCGTGCATCAGGTCGAAAGCGGTGTTGATTTCCTCAAGGCCCATGACGTGGGTGATCATGGGATCGATCTGGATCTTGCCCTGCATGTACATGTCG
>JBDLVU010000217.1:0-4571 GCA_039804665.1 Pseudomonadota bacterium
CTGGCGAGCCAGCCGATGATCGGCGGCACCAGCAGAATGTGATTGTAGGTCGAACTGTCCCACCACTGCGCTGCCATGTCGTGCCAGTCTGGCAGGAACAGGATCAGGATACCTGCCCATGCCAGCGCCAGCCGCAGCAACGGCACGCGCCAGCCTTCCGGAATTCGCGCGATCAACCGCGCCGCTGGCGCAACGGGGGCAGATGCACTTTCAGGCGGCATCGGCGTGCCCCCACACAAGCCCCGGCAGCGGGGCCAGCACGCGCTCCCACGATCCGTTCTCGATCACGAAACGTCGCGCCGCCTCGCCCATCGCCTTGGCCGCCCCGGGGTCGGCCAGCAGCGCCAACGCGCGCGACCCCAGCGCGTGCGCGCCATCGGCTATGGCGTAATGCTCGCCATTGTGCGCCGGAATGCCCGTGGCGGCCGCACTGGTCAGCAGCACCGGGCGAGCCATGGCCATCGCTTCCAGCACCTTGTTCTGCACACCGCGTGCGATGGCGAGCGGCGCCACGACGACGTTGGCCCCCGCCAGCCAGGGCCGCACGTCCGATACTTCGCCAGTCACAAGCGTGCCGTTCACGCCCTCCAGCGCGCGCACTGCCGGGGTCGGCGCGCGGCCCACCACTGCAAAGCGCGTGTGCGGGTGCAGCGCCCGCACGCGCGGCATCACCGCCCGGGCGAACATGTCCACCGCTTCGACATTCGGCGGATAGTCCATCTGTCCGGTAAACACGAAGCTGGGCGCATCGCCCGCCAGCGCGTCGGCGGGTGCGATCCCCTCGGGATTCCACACGGACGCGTCGATGCCGTTGCCGACCGCCTCCACGGCCGTGGCACCGCAGCGCCCCTGAAACAGCGCCTTTTCCTCCGGCGTCACAAACAGCGAGACCGTCGCGCGCGCGGCAACCCGCGCTTCGAACCGGCGCAGCAGCCGCCCTTCGCGTGCGTGCACCAGCCGCATCGGCGGCGAACCGGCAGCGGCGTACGCCTCAAACTTGGCCGAATCCACATCCACGAAGTCCATCACCACGCGGCCGGCAAAATCATCGGGCACATACTGCGCCATCTGCCCGGAATAGACGAAAATCGTAGAAATCGGCCGTTCGCGCAGCACATCACGCACCCAGCGCCGCAACCGTGCAGAATCGAACGCAGCCAAACTGATCGGACGCCACCCGGCAAGCGCTTTCAGCGCAGCGAGGAGAAGCGGCGTGGACCGCCGCACAAGGCAATGGCTGGCGGCAAGGCCTGCCAGCGCGCCTTCCTGCGCCAGATCGGCTTCGTCGTCGGCCAGGCAGCCGACATGCACCGGGGCCAGCGCCGCCAAGGCCTTCAACAAATGGTTGGACCGGATCTTGTCGCCGCGGTCGGGCGGAAACGGGATGCGGTGCGCCAGGAACAGGATCTCGCTCATGCCAGCCCGCCAGCGATCCACGGCCCCAGCCGGTTTGCCAGTGCCAGCGGCAATTTCTGCCACAAGGCGATCTTGGCCTTGTAGCGCGGGCTCAGCGGGTTGACGTCGCGCGGAGCCGTGCCATCGGCCGTCCACACCGCATAATTCAGCGGTTCGGGCACAAATCCCCAGTTCCGCTTGAAGTGATAGGCACCGCTATCGCTCTTGGACCGACCGAAATCGAACCGTTCACACCCACGCGCGCGCGCATGGCACATCAGCGCGTAATACATCACGTCGTTCGCCCGCAGCGCCCGCGCGGAATGAACGCCGCCCCCCCAATAGGGCATGACCGCACCGCGATGGTACAGGCTCAGCACCGAGGCAACGGCGCGCCCTTCGTGCAGCACGGTCAGGATATCGGCATCGTCACCAAAACG
This sequence comes from Pseudomonadota bacterium, assembly GCA_039804665.1. GTDB lineage: Bacteria > Pseudomonadota > Alphaproteobacteria > Sphingomonadales > Sphingomonadaceae > Novosphingobium. The sequence continues at coordinate 1,836 of JBDLVU010000217.1, forward strand.
GTCCATCACCGCTTCGAACAGCGCGCGCGGAAACACCGGCGTGCCGAGGTTGCGCACCGATTCGGCATAAACTGCATAGTGCATTGCCCGGTCGTCGGCCGACCGCCCAACGCGCACAGCCATGCCAATGCCCAGCCCCTTGCGCACTTCGGCCCGCTGCTTGCGCGGCACGGCCAGCAATTGCGCTTCGTCGTCGGCCGCCAATGGCGCGACAAATCCGGCGTGGCTATCGCGCTTGATGTGCCAGCCGTCTCCCTGGGGCATGGCGCCACCGCGTATTTCCAGCGTCGGACACGAAAGCCGCCGCGCCAGTTCGCCTGCCGCTTCGCATAGTGACGGCACAGCCGCCGCATCGCCGATCACGCCCCCGCCCACGGCAAACCCGGTGGATACCAGCGCGCTGCCGAACAACGGCGAATGCGCCGCATGCAGCGGCAACAACGCGGCGATCTGCCCGTCGCGCTCTGCCAGCAGCATGTGCGCGCGATGCCCGGTTGCCGCCTCGACCGCATCGACCCATTCAAGCCGATGGAACGCGGTCGCCTCAGCACAGGTGTCCACGAACGCCGCAATCGCCGGGCGGTCGCCCGGATCGGCCAGTCGAACCTGCATCGACACGGGGCGGAACGGCGCGTTCATGTCAGCCGCTCCCTTTCAATACGGACCACCTCATCCATCCGCCCCCAGCGGAAATCGCGCAGCAATGCCCGCAACTTGTCAGCCATGCCGGAGAGATTGGTGTAATGCCGCAGCTTCGATTTCAACGGCGCTGACTCTACGCGGGGCTGCCCGGCGTCGATCTCCCATGGGTGGAAATAGGTCAGCGCCGACCGCCCCTCGCGCCCGTTCACCCGCGCGATGGCCCAGCGCGAAACAGCATAAGGCAGCAGGCGGAAAAACCCGCCGCCGCCCGCCGCCATGCGCCGCCCGGCCAGTTCCGCCGTGGTCACCGGCACTTCCAACAGGTCGCTGCCCGCCACCGGGCGGAAGGCAAAGCGAGGCGCCTCGCGCCAGCCGTAGTGGTCATGCACGATTGGCGCGACGCTGGAGGAATAGGCATAACCCTGCTCTGCCAACACTTCGTGCGCCCATGGCGTGCGCGCATCAATCGAAAAGCTCGGCGCGCGATAGCCGGCGACTGCGCAACCGGTCACATCTTCCAGCACCTTGCGCGCGCGCGCCAGATCGTCGGCAAACTGCTGCGCGGTCAGTGTAAACACGCGCGCGTGATCCCAACCGTGACTGGCGATCTCGTGCCCGGCCTCGGCAATCCGACGCATCATCGCGGGGTGGCGCTCCGCCACCCACCCGAGCGTAAAGAACGTGCCCTTCACGCCTGCGTCGGCAAACATGGCGAGAATGGCATCGCAATTGCCCTCAACCCGGCGCTCCAGTCCGTCCCAGTCGCGCCGGTCGATCACGCGCTCGAACGCGCCGACCTGGAACCAGTCCTCGACATCGACCGACAGGCCATTGAGAATGCGCCGATCCTGGCCTGACATGACAGCCCCCTGTTCGTTCAGGCGGCTTCGCGCTTGGGATTTTCGCTCTCGATCCACTCGATGAGCATGGTCAGCACGTGGCGGATGGCATGGGTCTGCTCTTCAGTGCGGCTTTCCAGCGCGGCAAGACGCTGGTTCACCTCAGAAAGTGCCGCTCCCAGTTCGTCCACGCGCGCGTCGGCTACGGCTTCGGCCGGCAGGGCGGCGCGCATTTCGGCCAGCTCAATCACCGCCTGCTGCAATTCCGCGATCTGTTCGTCGCGTGCCGCCAGCGCGGCCATCACATCCTCGCCCGCCTGCACCATGGGCATGGCCTTGTACTCCACCGCCGGCGCCGCTTCTTCGGTCACGACCGGCGATGCCAGCGATCCATCGCGCTCCAGATCGGCGACCACATCGGCCACCATTCGCGCCTCGATCAGGGTGCGCTGTTCCACCGCGCCCATCAACAGCAGGCGGTTGACCAGCTGGTTGACCCGGCGCGGCAGCCCGCCGCTGGCCTTGGCCAGATCGGCATAGACGCGCGGTTCGAACATCGGATTTCCGCGCCAGCCGACGCAGGCCAGCCGGTGCTCCACATACGGCCCGATTTCCTCCGGCTCCATCGCCTCCAGGTGGTGCGAGGCGATCACCCGCTGGCGCAACTGCTCCAGCAAGGGCGAGGTCTGCAACAGCGTGCGAAATTCCGGCTGGCCCAGCAGCAGAACCTGCAACAGCGGATGCGCACCCAGCTGGAAGTTGCTCAACATGCGCAGCTCTTCCAGCGCCTCGACCGCAAGGTTCTGCGCCTCGTCCACCACCAGCAGGCAGCGGCGCCCGGCGCGGGCTTCGTCGTGCAGGAACAGTTCGATCTGCGCCAGCGCGCCGGCCTTGTCATGGCCCGACACGTCCAACCCAAAGGCACGCGCGGCCATGTGGACCAGTTCGTCGCCGTCCAGCTTGCTCGTCACGATCTGCGCGGCGGTCAACTGCTCGCGGTCCACGCTCGCCATCAGGTGCGCCGCCAGCGTCGATTTGCCCGCGCCGACTTCGCCGGTGATGACGATGAAGCCTTCGCCCTGCGCCAGCCCATATCCCAGATACGACAGCGCCTTGCGGTGCGTGTTGCTCTCGAAATAGAACTCCGGATCCGGCGTCAGCTGGAACGGCTTGCCCTTCAGGCCATAGAAATCATCAAACATGGTCAGCTTCCCCTAGCAGGCTCAGAACGAATACCGGACGCCGACCAGCGCCG
>JBDLVU010000218.1:0-4560 GCA_039804665.1 Pseudomonadota bacterium
CATAGACCAGCAGCTTCTTGGGCACGCAGCCACGGATGACGCACGTGCCGCCGACGCGATATTCCTCGGCCACCGCCACGCGGGCGCCGTGGCTGGCGGCGATGCGGCTGGCGCGTACACCGCCCGATCCTGCGCCGATGACGAAAAGGTCGTAGTCGTAATCCTGCTGGGCCATGATCCGCTCCTTCAGGATGGGCATATGGCGCACGCAGCCCATGATTGCCAATGGGCTGCGTGCGGAATTTTGTTAGGTAGACGAACTTTTATCAGCCACCGATGCCGGCGGCGGCGAGCAAGGCTTCGGTCGATGGATCAAAGCCTTCGCCGCCACCGGAATCGATCTGCTTGGCAATGGCCTTGCCCAGTTCCACGCCGAACTGATCAAACGGGTTGATGCCCAGCAGCATCGCCGAAACGAACGTGCGGTGTTCATGGAATGCGATCAGCGCGCCCAGCGTGGCGGGGTTCAGGTCGTCGCACAGGATCGTGGCCGAGGGGCGATCTCCCGGATAGGCGCGGGCGCCGTCGTCGCTCGCCTTGCCCGCCATCAGCGCGGCCCCCTGGGCAAAGCAGTTGGACAGCAGGATCTGGTGGTGGATCGGATCGAGATCGTGCCCCGGCATCTTCACGGCGAGGAAATCGACCGGGATCAGGTGCGTCCCCTGATGCAGCAACTGGAACACCGCGTGCTGGGCGTCGGTGCCCACCCCGCCCCACGTGATCGGCGCCGAAGGCCGCGTGAGCGGCGCGCCCGAAGCGGTGACGCGCTTGCCGTTCGATTCCATTTCGAGTTGCTGGAGGTAGTCCGGTAACAGTGCGAGGCGTTCGTCATAGGCGAACACGGCCCGGGTCTCGCACCCGCGCACCTGCGTGTAATACAGATCGGAAAACGCGGCGCGCGCCACGACGTTGTTTTCCAGCGGAGCTTCAATGAAGTGCCGGTCGATAGCAGCGGCGCCATCGAGGAAATCGGCAAACGCGTCCGAGCCGAGCGCAAGCGCCACGGGGAAGCCGATGGACGACCACAACGAGTAGCGCCCGCCCACGGTTTCGCTGAACGGCAGCACGCGGGTTTCGTCTACCCCCCATTCCACGGCCTTTTCAGGCGCGGCCGTGAGCGCGACGACGCGGCCATAGGGATCGCTCACCCCGCCTTCGCGCAGCCATTCGAGCGCGGAGGCGGCATTGGTCATCGTTTCGGTGGTGGTGAAGGTCTTGGACGCAAGCGCGATCATCGTGGTCGCAGGATCGCACTGGCGCATCGCGGCTTCGAGCGCGCAGCCATCGATGTTCGAGACGACATGCACCGCCACCTTCGCCTCGTCGCGCGCCAGCGCGCTGATCGCCAGCGCCGGGCCAAGCGCCGAACCGCCGATGCCGATGTGGATCAGGCTTTTCACCTCGCCCAGCAGGCCCTCGTGGATCGCGTCGACCAGCCCCTTCATGCGGGCGTGCAGCGCTTCGGCCTCGACCACGGCGGTGGGGTTGCCCACGCCGCGCTCTGCGGTGTGCTGGGCGGCGCGGCCTTCGGTGTTGTTGATCGCCTCGCCCGAAATCAGCGCCTCGCGCTTCGCGGCGAAGTCCATCCCCTCGGCCAGGCGGGTCAGGATGCCTGTCACCTCGGCGGAAAGGTGGGTTTTTGACCAGTCGAAGCGAATCGGACCACCGGGAAGATCGAGCGTGGTGCAGAACGCATCAAGCCGGCCCGACCCGGCAAACAGGCTGGCGAGCGAAGGGCGGCGCAGCCCTTCAAGTTCGTGCCAGAGCGCGGTTGCCTGATCCGTCATCGAACACATTCCTTCTTCGCAAATGCGGTATAATGCCCTCATGCCCGGTTCCCACCATTCCGCCAAGCACCCACGTGTATCGACGAACGGGGCGTGCAATCGTATTTGAAGGCGTCTAATCCCGGCAAATCAGCCTTGACGGGAAGCCCCCCCCTCCACATGACCGCCTCCATGAACGAAACGCCCGACAGCAACCCCGCGCCGGAGGCAACGCCGACCGCGCCCGCGTCCCCGGCCCCTGCCTCTGCACGCAAGGAGAAGAAGGAGGACAGCTTCGGCGTTTTCCTGATCAAGCTGGTGCTGATCGTGGGAATCTTCCGCAGCTTCATCTTTTCGCCGTTCAACATCCCTTCGGAATCGATGCTGCCGCGGCTGGAGAACGGGGACTACCTGCTCGCCGCAAAGTGGCCGTTCGGGTATTCGAAGTATTCGCTGCCGTTCAGCCTGCCGCTGCTGCCCTCGCGCATTCTGGCGGGCCAGCCCAAGCGCGGTGACGTGGTCATCTTCAAGGCGCCCCCGGGCAACGACGTGGATTATATCAAGCGCGTGATCGGCCTGCCGGGCGATACCATCCAGATGGTTGGTGGCGTGCTGCAGATCAACGGCAAGCCCGTGCCCAAGCAGCGGATCGAGGACTTCGTCATCAAGGTCTCGGCCAACACCAATTGCGTGGCGCCCGAATTCGAAGCGGTGGAAAAGGATGGCACGCCGACCTGCCACTATCCCCAATTCCGCGAGACCCTGCCCGAGGGCAAGAGCTACAATGTGCTCGACCTCGGCTATCGCCCGCAGGACGATACGGCGCCCGTTGTCATCCCCGAAGGCGACCTGTTCCTGATGGGCGACAACCGCGACAATTCGATGGACAGCCGTTTCCCGGCGGTTGAAGGCGGCGGCATCGGGCTGGTGCCGCAAGACAATCTTGTCGGCCGCGCCACGATCGTGATGTGGTCCACCGATGGCAGTGCCAACTGGCTGCTGCCGTGGACGTGGTTCACCGCCGCACGCTGGAACCGGATCGGGGGCCTGTTCTGAGCGCGCCCGGCCTTTTGCCTGAAGCGGAAAGCTTTCTTGCCGCGCTGACGGGCGCCGCGCCCGCGCAACCTGCGATCTGGCGCGCCGCGCTGACCCATGGATCGATGGGTGAAACCAGCGATTACCAGCGGCTGGAGTTTCTGGGCGACCGGGTGCTGGGGCTGGTGATCGCCGACTGGCTGTACGAACGCAGCGAAGGCGCGGAAGGCAAGCTGTCGCAGCGACTGAACGCGCTGGTCAGCCGCGAGACCTGCGCCGACGTGGCCCGCGCGCTGGGACTTCCGCCGCATATCCGGCTGGGCAAGCAGGCGCGCGACGATGGCGGGCTGGACAGCGACAACATCCTGGGCGACGTGATGGAAGCCGTGATCGGGGCGCTGTTCCTCGAACGTGGCTTCGATGCGGCCCGCGCCTTTGTGCGCAAGGCATGGGTCCGTCCGTTCGAAGGCGGCACCGGGCAGCGCAAGCATCCCAAGGCCGCCTTGCAGGAATGGGCGGCGGGCAACCGTCGCAAGCCGCCGGTCTATACCATCGTTAGCCGTGAAGGCCCTGATCATGCCGCAACCTTTACCGTCGCCGTCGCCGTAAAGGGCGTGGGCGAGGCCGAGGCGCGCGGTTCCTCCAAGCAGGAGGCGGAAACCAACGCCGCCCGCGATTTCATGAAGAAGTTTGCATGACTGATAAATGCGGCCTCGTTGCCGTCATCGGCGCCCCGAATGCGGGCAAGTCCACTCTCGTCAACGCGCTTGTCGGGCAAAAGGTCGCGATCGTCTCGGCCAAGGCCCAGACCACGCGTGCCCGCCTGATGGGCATCGCGCTGGAGGATATTGGCGAAGATCGCGCGCAGATCATCCTTGCCGATACCCCCGGCCTGTTCGAACCCAAACGCCGGCTCGACCGCGCAATGGTCAACGCCGTGTGGGAAGGCGCGGCCGAGGCTGACGCGATCCTGCTGGTGGTGGACGCGCGCAAGAAGAAGCGCGACTATCTTGAGCCGATCCTCGCCAGCCTGAAGGACCGTCCGGAACGCAAGATTCTGGTGCTCAACAAGGTCGATTCGACGCCCAAGGAGCCGCTGCTCGTGATGGCGGAGGACCTGTCGCCGGCGGGTAATTTTGACGAAGTGTTCTTCGTATCGGCGCTGACCAACGATGGCGTGCCGGAACTGAAGCAGCGTCTGGCCGGGCTGATGCCCGAAGGCGCCTGGCATTATCCCGAGGATCAGGTTTCCGATGCCTCTGAACGCTTGCTGGCCGCCGAAATCACGCGCGAGCAGCTCTATCGCCAGCTTCACGACGAACTGCCCTATGACAGCGCGGTCCGCCCCGAAAGCTACACCCACCGCAAGGACGGCTCGGTGGAGATCCACCAGCAGATCGTCATCGCGCGCGACAGCCAGCGCGGCATCGTGCTGGGCAAGGGCGGATCGAAGCTCAAGTCCATCGGCGAGGCTGCGCGCAAGGAGCTGGCCGAACTGCTCGGGGTGAAGGTGCACCTTTTCCTCCATGTGAAGGTCGAGGAAAACTGGGCGGAAAGCCGTGAAATCTATGAAGAAATCGGCCTTGACTGGGTGAAGTAGCTCGGTCTTTTGAAAGGTGCGGCGGGCCGGTCCTTTTTCGGGCCCGGCACCATCGGACTGCGAAGGATCATCCGCTCCCCTGCGTTTTGCACTGCGAAGTGACAGACGCGGAGTGCGTGAATGCCCGACATTGCTGGAGCGGCCCCTGCGGTCGCGGTT
>JBDLVU010000219.1:0-4548 GCA_039804665.1 Pseudomonadota bacterium
TGAACCTTGGGCACACGTTCGGTCATGCGCTGGAGGCGGAAACCGGCTTTTCCGACCGCCTCCTGCACGGCGAAGGCGTGGCGCTGGGCATGGTGCTGGCGGCGCGGTTCTCCGCGCGGCAGGGGCTGATGAACGGACAGGACGCCGAACGCGTTGCCGCGCACATCGGCGCGGTAGGCCTCCCCGCTTCACTGAAGGCGCTGGGCATGAATTGCGACGGGACCACGCTGGCCGGCCACATGCTCCACGACAAGAAGATGGACGCGGGCACCCTGCCCTTCCTGCTGCTGCGCGGGATCGGGCAGACGTTCCTGGCCAAGGACGTGGACTTGAACGACGTGGCCGCGTTCCTGAACGAGGAACTGGCGCGCTAAACCTCTCCCGTCAGGGCAACAGATCGACCGCTTCGAAGTCGGACAGGACGGCTTGTCGCAGCAGGGTACGGTGGCAGCCACAGGCCTGCCGCTCATAACACAGCAGCGCGACCTTCCGCTCGTGCGCCAGTTCGGCCAGCCCGGCGCCTGCCACCATTGCTTCGGGTAGTTCGAGCTGGCCGGAATAGACACGTTCCAGCGTCGCGTGATCGTTGCGGCGAGCGGCGGCGCGGCCCTCAGGCGGCGTGCCCAGCGCCCGGAAGTGGACGTAGTCGATGCCCGCTTCGCGCAGGTTCGCGGCGAGCGCCGACTTCGAAAATCCCGGACGGCGCGACAACGGTAGGGCGCGAACATCGGCCAGCACCTCGACGCCAGCATCTTTCAGTGCGGCGATCACTGCGGAAACCGTGGCCTGTTCATAGCCGATGGTCCAGATCGTTGGCTTGGTCATCGCCCCGAGGTGGCGCGCGCAAGGGCCAACCGCAAGGACCGCCCATTGCGCCCTAACGCCCGGTGAAGGCGGCGGGACGCTTTTGCAGGAATGCGGTGATGCCCTCGGCCGCGTCGGCGCTGTCGCCCGCGCGAGCCTGCGCTTCGGCTTCAGCGAGCAAGGTGCTAGCAAAATCGCTTTCCAACCCGCGTGCCAGCGTCTGGCGCATGGCGCCCAGCGCCACTGTCGGCCCGGCGGCAAGCTTTTCGGCGAGCGCCAGCGCTTCGTCGGCCAGCGCAGCGTCGTCCACACACTTGTAGATCAGGCCCCAATCCTCGGCCTTTTCCGCAGAAATACGCTCGCCCAGCATCATCATCTGCGCGGCGCGCGCCTTGCCGATCAGGCGCGGCAAAACCCAGCTGGAGCCGCCATCGGGAACCAGACCGATATTGACGAACGCCTGAAGGAAATAGCTGCCGCGCGCCGCCAGCGTGAAATCCCCCGCCAACGCCAGCGAACAGCCGACACCTGCGGCCGGCCCGTTTACCGCAATCACCACGGGGATGGGCAGCCGCGCCAGCTTCAGCATCAAAGGATTATAGGCCTCGGTCAGCACCTTGTAGCTGCGCACGCCGTCGCTGATCGAGGAGCCGTCCGTTTCCGCAAGGTCCGCTCCCGAGCAGAACGCCCTGCCCTCGCCCGTGACCAGCAGCGCGCGAGCGTCGCCCAGAAAGGACAAGGCATCGGCGATTTCGGTCGCCATTTCCGGCGGACAAGCGTTGAGTCTTTCGGGGCGGTTGAGCACGATCCGGGCCACCGCGCCAACGCGTTCCAGACGGATTGTCGCAAAGTCCATCGCCAGCCTCTCCCACCCTTAATCGTTCAATTAAGGATGGCTAGGCGAGCCGCCGGGACTTGGCAAGAGCCTCAGCGCGCGCGTGCCTGCGCGAATGCGGCAGCTGCGCCGAACAGGCCCGGCTGCGGATGGGTGATCAGCTTGACCGGCATCGCCGCCATCAGCCCTTCGAAACGCCCCTTTGCGCGGAAACGGTCGGCAAAGCCCGAACGCACCAGCGTCTCCTTGATGCGCAGGCCAAGGCCGCCCGCCATCACCAGCGCCGACGCGCCATGCGCCAGCGCCAGATCGCCCGCGACGCTGCCCAGAGACAGGCAGAACCTGTCCACGGCGGCAGCGGCAAGGCTGTCTTCTCCGCTGGTGCCAGCCGCCCACAGCGCCTTGTCATCCTGCGCGGTGATGGCGCGGCCCTCGATCCCGGCCAGTGTTTCATAGATATCGACGATGCCCGGCCCCGCGACCACGCGCTCCACCGACACGCGGCGGTGCCGCTTGCGCAGGCGGGCGAGGATCGCATCCTCGATGGCGTCGAGCGGTGCGTAGTCGATATGCCCGCCTTCGGTCGGCTGGACATGATAGCCCGCCGCGTTGCGCCACAGTTGCGCCACGCCAAGGCCGGTGCCCGGCCCGACGACGCTGATCGTACCCGTGGCCGGCAGCGGCTCGTCCGGCCCGGTCAGGTGCAGGAAGTGGGCATCGTCAGCCTGCGCCACAGCGTGTGCGACCGCGCCGAAATCATTGACGACGACATACTGGTCGGCGCCCAGCTTTTCGGGGATCATCGCCGGACGGATGATCCATGGGTTGTTGGTGAACTTGATCACTTCGCCGCCAACCGGACCCGCAACCGCGATGGCTGCCGCGCGCGGAAGCGATCCGCCGCTCATCCGGGCGAACTCCTCCCACGCAAGCTGGAAACTGGCGTGCTCGGCGGTCTTGAGCGTTACCGCCTCGCCCAGCGAAACGACGCGCCCGGCCGAAACCTCGGCCAGCGCGAAGCGGGCGTGCGTTCCACCGATATCGACCGCGACCAGTTGCATCTTCCCCACCCCGTCAGTTCTGTTTCAAAGGCCGGCTGCGGCCAGCATTGCAGAGCCGCCGCGCTCCGCCGGATCGGCGTGATGACGCATCAGCGCAAACAGTTCGCGCCCCACGCCCGGCGCACTGACCGGCGCAACCGCTTCTTCGCGCGCGTTCCATGTAGCGGCATCGACCAGCGCTTCAAGCGCGCCGGTTTCGGCACAGACCCGTACCACGTCGCCATCGCGCAGTTTGGCGAGCGGTCCGCCCAGCTTTGCCTCGGGCGAGATGTGGATCGCGGCCGGAACCTTGCCCGATGCGCCAGACATGCGGCCATCGGTGACCAACGCCACCTTGAAGCCGCGATCCTGCAACACGCCGAGCGGCGGCGTCAGCTTGTGCAGTTCTGGCATGCCGTTGGCGGCAGGGCCCTGGAAGCGCACGACGACGACCACATCGCGCTCCAGCTCGCCCGCCTTGAACGCGGCGAGCACGTCGTTCTGGTCGTGGAACACGCGCGCCGGGGCCTCGATGGTCCAGCGCGAACGGTCAACCGCGCTAACCTTGATCGTGCCACGCCCAAGGTTGCCCTTCAGCAAGCGGAAGCCGCCCTCAGGCTGGAACGGCGCGGAAGCCGGGCGCAGCATGGCGTCATCGCCGCTTGTGGTAGGCGTGGGCGTCCAGCGGAGCGTGTCGCCGTCGAGCGCCGGCTGTTGCGCGCCTTCTTCCAGCGAGGCACCATAAACGGTGCGAATATCGGCGTGGGCAAGCCCGGCGCCGATAAGCTCGCGGATCACGTAAGGCATGCCGCCCGCCGCCGCGAAGGCGTTCACATCGCCCGCGCCGTTGGGATAGACACTGGCTACCAGCGGCACGACGCGTGACAGTTCGTCCATGTCGTCCCAGTCGATCTGCACGCCCGCCGCGCGCGCGATCGCCGGCAGGTGGATCACGTGGTTGGTCGATCCGCCCGTCGCCAGAAGGCCGACGATGGCATTGATGATCGCCTTTTCATCCACGCAATGACCGAGCGGACGGTAATCGTCGCCGGCCCAGCCGATCTGCGCGATGCGGTGCACGGCGGCGCGGGTCAGTTCCTGCCGCAGCTTCGTGCCCGGCGGGGTGAAGCTGGAGCCCGGCATGTGCAGGCCCATCATCTCCATCATCATCTGGTTGGAGTTGGCCGTGCCATAAAACGTGCACGTGCCAGCCGAATGATAGCTGGCGCTCTCGCTTTCCAGCAACTCGTCGCGGCCCACCTTGCCCTCGGCATACAACTGGCGGATGCGCACCTTTTCCTTGTTCGGAATGCCGGTGGGCATCGGGCCTGCGGGCACGAGGATCGTGGGCAGGTGGCCAAAGCGCAGGCTGCCGATAAGCAGGCCGGGCACGATCTTGTCACAGATGCCCAGCAGCAGCGCGGATTCGAACATCCCGTGGCTCAACCCGACGGCGGCCGACATGGCGATGACGTCGCGGCTGAACAGCGACAGTTCCATCGAATCCTGCCCTTGAGTCACGCCGTCGCACATCGCCGGCGTGCCGCCCGCAACCTGTGCCGTGGCGCCCACTTCGCGGGCGAAAATCTTGATCTGTTCGGGGTAGCGGCCATAGGGCTGATGCGCCGACAGCATGTCGTTATAGGCAGTGACGATGCCGATGTTCATCGCGCGGCAGTGGATTCGTCACAGAGCGGCGTGTTTGGCTGGCGACGCGAAGCTCGCTTTCGATCTTCCGGGTGGGGAGAAGCGCGGCAAGCGCCACTACCACTCGGTTCAGATCAAGGACCTTCATCGCATGTGGCATGAAGGCACGAAGCACCCCCTCGCGAAGAAGAAGCCGGCCTACCTCGAGCGCCTCGAGCCCGC
>JBDLVU010000220.1:0-4535 GCA_039804665.1 Pseudomonadota bacterium
AGCACGGCGGCGATGGTCTCGTCCTTGTCGAGCGCGGGCAGCAGGTTGACCACCGGGCGGCCGCGCGTGGTCGGCCCGCCTTCTGGCAGGCGCCACACCTTCAGGCGATAGACCTTGCCGGCTGTGGAGAAGAACAGCACCGGGGTGTGGGTGCTGGTGACGAACATGGTCGCAATCGCGTCCTCGTCCTTCGTCGCCATGCCGCTGCGGCCCTTGCCGCCGCGCGCCTGCGCGCGGAAGGTGGAGAGCGGGGTGCGCTTGATGTAGCCATCAAGGGTCACGGTCACGACCATGTCCTCGCGCTCGATCAGGTCCTCGTCCTCGATGCCATCGGCGGCCGGGGCGATTTCCGAGAGGCGCGGCGTGGCGAAGGACTGACGGACTTCCAGCAGCTCTTCGCGCATGACCGCATAGAGCTTCACGCGGTCGGCCAGAATCGAGAGGTATTCGGCGATGGCTGCGGCCAGCACTTCCAGTTCGCCGCCGATTTCATCGCGGCCCAGCGCGGTCAGGCGGTGGAGGCGCAGGTCGAGGATTGCGCGGACCTGGATTTCCGACAGCTTGTAGGGCTTGCCCGAACCGTCGTCGGCATCGTTCTCGATGGCTTCGACAAGGCGCAGGTACGGCGCGATCTCGGTAACCGGCCATTCGCGAGCCAGCAGCGTTTCACGCGCCAGCGCCGGGTTGGCCGAGCCGCGGATGATCTTCACCACTTCGTCGAGGTTGGTCACCGCGACGACGAGGCCGAGCAGGATATGGGCCCGGTCGCGCGCCTTGTTCAGCTCGAACTTGGTGCGACGGGTGATGACCTCCTCGCGGAAGGTCACGAACGCCTCGATGATGTCCTTGAGGCTGAGCGTTTCCGGACGGCCGCCGCGAATGGCGAGCATGTTGGCCGGGAAGTTCGACTGCGCCGGCGTGTTGCGCCAGAGCTGGTTGAGCACGACTTCCGGCGTGGCATCGCGCTTCAGGTCCACGACCACGCGCACGCCTTCGCGGTTGGATTCGTCGCGGATGTCCGAGATGCCCTCGATCCGCTTGTCCTTGGCGGCCTCGGCGATCTTTTCGACGAGGTTGTTCTTGCCGACCTGATAGGGGATGGAGGTGAGCACGATCGAGCGGCGATCGCCCCGGCCTTCCTCGATCTTGTGCCGGGCGCGCATGATGATCGAGCCACGGCCTTCGTGATAGGCCTTGCGCGCGCCGGCGGCGCCGAGGATCAGCGGCGCGGTGGGGAAGTCCGGCCCGGGGATGATCTGGATCAGTTCATCGACGGTGATGCCGGGGTTGTCCATATAGGCAAGGCAACCGTCGATCACTTCGCCAAGGTTGTGCGGCGGAATGTTGGTGGCCATGCCCACCGCGATGCCGCCGGCGCCGTTGACCAGCAGGTTGGGGAAGCGCGCGGGCAGGACCGAAGGTTCGGAGCGTGAACCGTCATAGTTGTCGATGAAGTCGACGGTATCCTTGTCGAGATCGTCGAGCAGCGAATTGGCAACGCGGGCCAGACGCGCTTCGGTATAGCGCATCGAGGCTGGCGGATCGGGGTCCATCGAGCCGAAGTTGCCCTGACCATCGACCAGCGGCACGCGCATCGACCAGTCCTGCGTCATGCGCGCAAGGGCGTCGTAGATCGAGCTGTCGCCGTGCGGGTGATAGTTGCCCATCGTGTCGCCGACGATCTTGGCGCTCTTGCGATAGGGCCGGCCGGCAACGAAGCCACCTTCCTGGCAGGCATAAAGGATGCGGCGGTGGACCGGCTTCAGGCCGTCGCGCACATCGGGCAGCGCGCGGCTGACGATCACGCTCATCGCGTAATCGAGATACGCGGTCTTCATTTCATCGACGATGTCGATCCGCTGGAATTCGGGCTCGCCACCGGGGGCGGGGGGATCGATGATGGCGGTGTCGTCGCTCACGGCGCTGTTTTTCGCTTCAGTTATCGGGAAGAAATTGGCCCTAGCCCCTTTGCGCCGGGAAGGCCAGCAATCGGGCGGTTTTTCCACATGTGCGACCACCTGCCTGAACGGCAGGACGAAATGCCATTCAAACCGCGTTCACCGATGAAAGGGTAGCGAAACCCCCGTTGCCAAGGGCGCAAATCCGCGCCAAGCAGCGCGCGGACCGAGTGGGACGGAGAGCATGGCAAAGGGTGAGTCCCGACGCCTCCCGTCCGGGCCGAACAGGAGACGATGAGATGCGGGGTTCTTTCGGGATTTTTGGCAAGTCGACGGTCGCGGCGCTTAGCCTGGCAACGGCGCTTGTCGCAGGTGGCGCGGTGCTGGGCGCCGGGGCCGCGGTTGCGAAGGAAGCCAAGGCCACCAATTCGCCTGAGTTCGTGAAGGCGGCGCAGGCGCTGCAGAAGGCCGTCGCGGATGTGACCGCTTCGAAGGACAAGGCTGCGGCGCAGGCCGTGATCGGCCAGCTGGCGGCGGCTGAAGGTTCGGTGAAGACGCCGGCCGACCGCATCATCTACGGCCAGTGGCAGCAGCAGGTCGGCGGCGTGGCCGGCGACGGCGCGCTGCAGCAGAAGGGCCTTCAGAACATGCTCGACAGCGGCCAGTTGCCGGCGGACAAGGTTGGCATGGTCGGCTATTTCCTGGGCGTCACGGCGTACCAGAACAAGGACTATGCCTCCGCCGTGAAGGCGCTGAGCCCGGTGGTTGCCGCCAATTACAGCGACGACAGCGCGGCCGAGATCCTGGCCGCATCGTATGCCGAGCAGGGCCAGAACGCGCAGGCGATCGATTCGCTCAAGGCGGCGATGGCTGCGCGCAAGGCGGCTGGCGGTGCGATCCCCGACAGCTGGTTCAAGCGTGCCAACCTGATTGCCTATAACGGCAAGCTGGGCCCGCAGGCGATCGAGATGTCGACCATGCAGGTGGCCACCGATCCCAGCCCGATCAACTGGCTTGGCGCCGGTCAGCTGGTGCGTGAATTCGGCAACTTCACCAAGGAAGAATCGCTCGACCTTGGCCGCCTGTTCCTTCGCACCGGCGCGCTGGATACCGATCCGAAGTACACCTCGCGCGAGTTCATCGAATACATCCAGGCCGCCGACCCGCGCCGCCTCCCCGGTGAAGTGCAGAAGGTCGCCGAATTGGGCATCGCCAAGGGCGCGCTGCTGACCAGCGATCCGTTCGTGACCGACTCGCTGACGCAGGCCAAGGGCCGCGTTGCTGCCGATAAGGCCTCGCTCGCCGCGCTGGAAAAGGACGGTCGCGCTTCGCCCAACGGCAAGAGCGCGGTGGCCACGGCCGACGCCTATTTGTCTTACGGCGAAGACGCCAAGGCCGAGGAAATGTACCAGATCGCGCTGACCAAGGGCGGCATCGACACCGACCGCGCGCTGACCCGCCTGGGTATTGCGCAGGTCGATCTGGGCAAGACCGCCGAGGCACAGGCCACCTTTGCCAAGGTGGGAGGCGTGCGCGCGCCGCTGGCCAAGCTTTGGAGCGTCTACGCTTCGAAGAAGACGGCCCAGTAAGAACTTCCCGCGGACGGGAAACGGAAAAGGGCGGCCTTTGCGGGCCGCCCTTTTTGTTGGAGCGTTCGCTTTCAGCCGACGGGCGAGAAGTCGCCGGTGGCTTCGTCCAGCAGGTGCAGCACGCCGTCTGAGATGGCGAAGAACGCGCCGCGCAGCTTCAGTTCGCCGGTGCGTTCCTTGCGGCGGATGCAGGGGAAGGTGCGCAGGTTGGCAAGGCTGACGCGTACCCCCGCCTGTTCCATCGCGCGTTCCGCGGCGCGGCCGGTGGTGCCGTATTGCTCCGCCACGGGCTTGCGCGCTTCGTCCAGCAGGGCCATCCAGTCGGAAATGAAGCCGCCTTCGCCCGGCTCGGTGCCCTTCAGGTCCTGCGTCAGCGCGGCCTTGCAGCCGCCGCACATGCCGTGGCCCATCACCACGATTTCCTTCACCTTCAGCACCTGAACCGCGAATTCCAGCGCGGCGGAGACGCCGTGATGGCCGGGGTTGGTTTCGAACGGGGGGACCATGGCGGCCACGTTGCGCACCACGAACATCTCGCCCGGATCGGTGTCGAAGATCTCGGCCGGGTCCACGCGGCTGTCGGAACAGGCGATAATCATCACCTGCGGTTCCTGACTTTCGCGCAGCTCCTGCCAGCGCGCGAGGCGAGGGGTCCAGCGGTTTTCGCGGAAGCGGCGATAGCCGGCGATGAGCTGACCCAGCTCTGGTGAAGTCGTATCCGTCATGAGTCGCCCTAGTGCGGCGGAACTTTGGGTCTTTCAAGTGCCGGGCGTTGGGCCTATCTGCACCGCATGAACGACCTTGCCCCCTCGCAGCAGCCTGCCGAGCAGCCCGAACGCCAGCGCAAGCCCGACTGGATTCGCGTTAAAGCCCCCACCAGCAAGGGTTATGGCGAGACGCGCCAGCTGATGCGCGACCTGAAGCTGAACACGGTGTGCGAGGAAGCGGCCTGCCCGAACATCGGGGAATGCTGGACCAAGAAGCACGCCACGGTGATGATCCTCGGCGACGTGTGCACGCGCGCCTGCGCGTTCTGCAACGTCAAGAC
>JBDLVU010000221.1:0-9054 GCA_039804665.1 Pseudomonadota bacterium
TCAGATTTCGGTATTCTCGGCAAGGGCAAGTGCGTCTTCCACGTCGATCCCGAGATAGCGCACTGTGTTCTCGATCTTGCTATGGCCAAGAAGGATCTGGACGGCGCGAAGGTTGCCGGTCGCCCTGTAGATGATTGATGCCTTCGTCCGGCGAAGTGAATGCGTGCCGTACTCGCTTCTTATCAGACCTACCCCTGTCACCCATTCATCGACGAGCCGGGCATACTGGCGAGTGCTTAGATGCCCATTTTGATCGACCCGGCTGGGAAAGACGTAGTCTTCCACCGTTCCGCCCCGCCGCTCGAGCCACGCGAGCAGGCTGGTCCGAGCATCTGGGAGCAGTTCGAACTGAACAGGGCGTCCTGTTTTCTGCTGCATCACGATTGCTCGCGTACGGATTTGCCCGCCGCTGACAAGGTCGCCGATCTTCATCTGCACCAAGTCACAACCCCGGAGCTTGCTGTCGATCGCCAGATCGAACAGCGCCCTATCTCGCAGGCGACGATGCTGATTGAGGTAGAATCGGATTTCCCAAATTTGCTTCGGTTTCAGAGCGCGTTTCGCGCCTACGGTCCTTCCGGCATTCCAGACCGGGCGCTTCGTGACGGTGGGCTCGGTTTCAAGTATCTCCATGGCTATTCTCCAACGACCAGATTGGTCGATTGAAGAACGCTAAAGGGCAGGGCCTGCCGGAATGCGCTGCCGAGCCAATGCAGCCATCGGAGCTGTCAGTCTAATGCTAACTCGTCTCCGCCATGAGACAGACGATGCAAGCCATTTCCTTCAAGCGCCACCGCTTCCCACCCGAAACGATCCGCCTGGCGGTCTGGCTCTATTACCGGTTCACGACCAGCCTGCGCGATGTCGAGGAGATGCTGGCCGAGCGCGGGATCGACGTCAGTTACGAAACCGTACGCTGCTGGGCCAACAAGTTCGGGCCAGCTATTGCCGCCAACATTCGGCGCGCCCGCGGCCGTGCCGACAGCGTCTGGCACCTCGACGAGATGGTGATCCGGATCAACGGCAAGCGGATGTTCATGTGGCGGGCCGTCGACAAGGAGGGCGAGGTTCTCGACGTCCTCGTCCAGAAGCGCCGCAACAAGGCCGCGGCACTGAAATTGCTCAGGAAACTGCTCAAGAACCAAGGCTCTCCTCCCGAGCAGATTGTGACGGACGGGCTTGCCTCGTATAAGGCGGCAATGAAAATTCTGGGCTGCGTGAAGCGCCATCAACCCGGCCGATTACGCGACAACAACCGGGTGGAGAATTCGCACCTGCCGGTCCGGCGACGGGAGCGTAAAATGCAGCGCTTCAAGTCCCAAGGCCATGCCCAGCGCTTCGTTTCTACCCACTCCGCAATCTACAATACCTTCAACCTCCAACGCCATCTGGTCTCCCGAAATACCATGCGACACTACCGATCTGCCGCCATGGCGGAGTGGAACGCCGCGTCCGCCGCTACGGCGTGAATTATCGGTTCAGCGCCGGATCGCGCCCCGATGCGGTTAACCTGACGACACCCATGGCCCTGCCCCACCCCATTCCCCTCACCTTTCCAGCAGGTGCAGTTCCTTTGACATCACCGTGTCGTCAGAAACGGCGGGTGATGACGAACAATTCGTCGTTGAACCAAAGGCCGTCGTGGCGCAGCAACACCTTGCGCGTCGCTTCGCGATAGCGTTCGTCAACCATTACCTCGGCCAACCTTTCGTCGTCGATCTGCGCCGCGTATGTGGCGGCGTTCCATGCCGCCATGATCGTGGAACTGCCCATCCGGGCGGATGCGTCGATCTCGTTGGGCAGGGTGCGCACGCTGTAGCTGAACACCGCTTCGGCATCAGGCATGCGGTGGAACTGGTAATCGCCGGCCGCGTCACCCAGATCATC
Source organism: Pseudomonadota bacterium (assembly GCA_039804665.1). Classification (GTDB taxonomy): domain Bacteria; phylum Pseudomonadota; class Alphaproteobacteria; order Sphingomonadales; family Sphingomonadaceae; genus Novosphingobium. The sequence goes on from JBDLVU010000221.1 coordinate 1,888, forward strand.
CCGCACCGCAGCCAACACCTCGGACCGACCAGCGGTAAAGGGGTTCTCTCCCGGCCACACTTCGCGGATCAGTTCCATCCCTGCATCGTTGCCGTAGCCTTGCACGCCCATCAGCTTACCATGCGCGCGCAAGCCTCGGACAAGCGGGGTGATGATTCGCGAAGTCTTGAAGGTGAGCGGCGCGCGGGCGCGATAGGGCTGCGACAGCAGGATGAAATCATAGGCCGCACGCGCATGTCCCCTCTGGGGTACAAGCGAACTGAGCGCAAACTTGTGATCGCGGCGGTACAACACCAGAACTACCGGCGTGCTGTAGACCGGGCTGCCGCTTTCGCTGCTGATCCGCGCAGCCCAGTGCTCGCCCAGCCAGGGATCGAGCGCAGCGATCTGCTCCTCGAAATCGCCCGCCGAGGCGCCTTCCAGCGCCACTTCCTTCCACACCATGCGCTTGACCGCCGCCGGATCGGACGGCTCCAGACTTAAAGTTTCGGTGTAGCGCAAATTCGTGAGGACAAGCACCGTCGCGGGGTGCTCCTGCAGGCGATCGGCCATCTTTTCCAGGACCAGCCTGATGTTCTCCATGCTGATCTCCTTGATCACCATGTAGAAGGGGGCAGACGCGTTGCGGCGGTGCAGGCCGCGCATGATGCGGGCAATCGCCGTGCCGTCACCCCCGCCGGCATCCAGCAGGCGCATTGCTGGCGGCTGCGGCCGGGTTTCGGCCATGACCGCCAGCGCGCGGTCCGCGATCAGTTGCTTCTCCGATGTCGTGTTCACGAACATCAGGTATTTCTGTCGGTTGTCGTAAAAGCGGAAATCGCCGGAGGTACGTGCGGCAGGCAACCCGCGAATGGCCGAGCGCAGTGCGATCGCCTTTTCCCCTGTCTGCGCCTCAATGAAGCGATGCACACGGTCGACAGTCTGCAACGTGACCTGTCCACCCTGTTGCAGGCGGCTGACCAGCTTCCCGTCGTTCACGGCCAAACGCCCAAAGGTGGTCTGCGCCATCTTGAGGTCGCGGCATGCCGCCTCGATCTGCGCCAGCAGCACCGCGGCATCGTCCATCTGAGCTGGGGTTTCGGGCACCGGGGTCCTGCTCTCCTGCCACGCCGCAGCGGCGTGGGATGCTGCCCACGATTCGCGTGGGACCGATTGTGGTTTTCATAAGTATACACTTTTGCCTAACATTTCCACATCGCAAAAGGCGCCGATGGCGTCCTTTCGTCAAAAACCGAAAAGCACAGCGAGAGTGGACCCATGACCGATTTCGTCGAACAGCTTGATGGGCTGGATGCAACGACCGACAGCGCGGAAAACGTCCTTTACGCATTCGCCCGGGAAACAACGGTTTCCTCGCTTGCCGAATGCGGCGTCGACGCGCTCCCCATCCTCGACATTTCGCTTATGCAGGGCAACGAAGACGAGCGCGGGCGCTTCATCGCGCAGATGCGCGACGTGCTGCACAAGCATGGCTTCTTCTATCTTGCCGGGCATGGGGTTCCTGCCAAATTGACGACCGAAGTGATGGCCGCATCGAAGCGCTTCTTCGCCCTGCCCGAAGCCGACAAGCTCGAGATCGAAATGATCAGGTCGCGCCAATTCCGGGGCTACAATCGGGCGGGCATGGAATTGACCCGGGGACGTCAGGACTGGCGCGAGCAGGTCGATTTCGACTGCGAGGAAGATGCCCTGGAAATGGGCACCGACGATCCGGTGTGGAAGCGCGTTCTGGGCCCCAACCTGTGGCCCTCAGCAATGCCCGATCTGAAAGCGACGATCCTGCGTTATCAGGCCGAATGCACCCGCGTGGGTCGGGAAGTCCTTGAAGCGATCGCGCTGGCGCTTGGCCAGGAACAGGATTTCTTTGCCCCGATGTACGAAGCGGGGCCCCGCCAGCACATGAAAATCCTGCGCTATCCTGGTCAAGAAGGCGCACAGTCCGATCAGGGCGTGGGCGCCCACAAGGATGGCGGGCTGGTGACGATCCTGTTGCAGGACATCCTGGCCGGCCTGCGCGTGCAAACCGAGGACGGCAACTGGATCGAAGCGCCGCCGATCCCGGGTACCTTCATCGTCAACACCGGCGAACTGCTGGAACTGGCCACCAACGGCTTCGTTCATGCCGATGTGCACGGCGTGGTCGCGCCCCCGCCGGGTACGGAGCGCTTCTCGATCGCGTTCTTCTTTGGCGCAAGCCACGACGGATCGGTGCCTCTGATCGCCCTGCCCGAAGAATTGAAGAAGGCAGAACGTGGCGTCAGCACTGACCCCAACAACCCTCTGTTCCGCGACATCGGCCTCAACCACCTGAAGGCACGGCTGCGCTCGCACCCCGATGTCGCGCAGGAACATTATGCCGATGTAATGGACGATATCCTCGGCAAGGCCTGACAGCCCTGCGCGCATCGCCGAACGCGGTGACGGCCGGGCCGCCGTCACCGCGCTCCGACGGCTTCAATCACACAAAGCGGATGCCGGCTGCGATCAGGCGTTGGCGCAAGTGATACAGGTCCAGGCTCCTGGCCCCGGCGGCCAGCAGTTCGCGCTTTTCGCCTTCGTTGGCTTCGCGGGCCTGCGCGGCCTTCAGCACGGCTTCGGCATTGGCGCGGGGGACGACGCAGACGCCGTCGTCGTCGGCCAGCACACGACCGGCACGTTGACGCTGCCGAGCGTGTTCTTGACCGTGCCCTGCGCATAGATCGCCTTGGACCAGACGGGGAAGTTCATCTCGGTCAGGTCGCCCACGTCGCGCACGCCGGCGTCGATGATCAGGCCACGGCAACCGCGCGCCTGCGCGCTGGTGGCGAGGAGATCGCCGAAGTAGCCGTCTTCGCACGGAGAGGTCGGCGCGAGCAGGAGGATATCGCCCGCCTGCAATTGTTCGATGGCGACATGGACCATCCAGTTGTCGCCCGGAGGCGCGCTGATGGTGAGCGCCGATCCGGCGATGCGTGCGCCGCGATAGATCGGGCGCATGTAGCTGGCGAGCAGGCCGGTGCGGCCTTGCGCTTCATGGACGGTCGCCACGCCGCAGGCGGCGAGGCCGTCGATCACGGCCATACCCGACATTTCCGGCTTCTCCCGTTTTCCTTTGGTTCTGCGCCTTGTGCTGGGTGCAATCTAGACACTTGAATATCGGTATACAATGTGTGTATACCATTTTGGAGAACATATCCCGTAAACAATGTGGGAGGGGAGAGCATGACCCAGAATCGACGGACCAACAGCGTGAATGCGTGGAAAATGGTGATGTGCACGGGTTCGGTGCTGGCGCTGGTTGCCGCATCACCCGCTTTTGCCGAGTCGGCCGATGCCGACGCGGCAGCGGACAAGGCGGCCACCTCAGCCAACCCGGCCGAAATTGTCGTGACCGCACAGTTCCGCTCGCAGGCACTTCAGGACACGCCGCTAGCCATCACCGCCATGACCGGCGACGCGCTTGAAGCGCGCGGCCAAACCAACATCTCGCAGATCGCAGCCTCGGCGCCGAACGTGACGCTGGAAAAGGGCGAAGGCCAGCGTGGTGGCGGCCTGATCGCCTACATCCGCGGCATCGGCCAGTACAACAGCGCGCCGTTCTATGAACCGGGCGTGGGCACCTATATCGACGATGTGTACCTCGCCTCGATCCAGGGCGCGATGATGAACCTGATCGACCTTGACCGCGTCGAAGTGCTGCGCGGTCCGCAGGGCACGCTGGCGGGCAAGAACTCGATCGGCGGCGCAATCAAGCTATTCAGCCGCAAGCCGCAGGGCGATGGCTCAGGCTACGCGCAGATCACCTATGGTCGGTTCCACCAGGTTGAAGGCCGCGCCGCCGCCGACTTCAAGATCACCGACAACCTGTTCACCCGCATCAACATCGCCGCCAAGAACGAGGACGGCTACATCACCCGGCTCGATTACGGCTGCGTCCATCCGGGCACCGGCATCGTTGCAAAGACCAGCCCCAACGAAGGGTGCAAGCTCGGCACCGCCGATGGTCAGAACTACGTGGCCGGGCGCGTGGCGATGCGCTGGCTGCCTTCGGACATGATCGAGGTCAACGTCGCCGGGGACTATACCAAGGATTCCTCACAGGCCGGTGCCGACCAGCTGCAATCGCTGCCCAACCCGGCCGCGATTCCTGCGCTTGCCGTCAACGGCGTGCGCGTGAACAGCTCGATGATCACGGCGGGGACCTACACGACCTATTCCGACTACTGCAATCCGCTGGCGGCCGGTGGCGCGGGCGCGTATTGCAACGACCCCAAGGCTGCAACGGACACCTGGGGTGTTTCGGGCACCATCGACCTGACGCCTTCGGATTCCATCTCGATCAAGTCGATCAGCGCCTATCGCGGCTTCAAGTCGTATATCGCGGTGGATAGCGACGGCACCCCGATCCCGCTGAGCAACCTGCAGATGGGCTACCATGGCCGCCAGTACTCGCAGGAACTGCGCGTAAACGGCAAGGTGGGTGACACGATCAACTACACCATCGGCGGGTTCTATCTGGATTCGTTCATCAACGCCGACCAGCGCACGGACATCCAGTACATCAACTTCAATTTCTTCAACAACGACGATACCAAGTCCACGTCGAAGGCCGCCTATGCGCAGTTGAGCTGGGACCCGATTTCCCGCCTGCATCTGACCGGCGGCATCCGCTATACGAAGGAAACGAAGGACTACACCTTCTTCCGTACCTTCACCGACGGGTTGAACACGCCAATCCCCGGCCTCTACAATCTCAAGGGTCGCTATTCTGGCGGACACTGGGACTATCGCGCCAACATCGCGTTCGACGTGACCGACGACATCATGGTCTATGGCCAGTATGCCACCGGCTTCAAGGGTGGCGGCACCAACGGCCAGCCCTTCTTCCCGGATCAGGTCTATGCGTTCGGCCCCGAAAACATCAAGACCTGGGAAGGCGGCGCCAAGCTGTCGCTGGCCGATCATCGCGTAACCCTGAACGCGGCTGGCTTCTACAGCGATTACACCGACATCCAGTTGCAGGCGCAGTTCTGCCCGCCGCCCTCCACGCCGTTCCCGTGCGCCGGGCCGCAGAACGTGGGCAGCGCGCACATCAAGGGCTTTGAAGCTGAACTGAACGCCCGCCCGGTGGACGGCCTTCAGTTCGACGGATCGCTCAGCTACCTCGACTTCAAGTACTATCGCCTGAACGGCGTGCCCACCGTCACCACCAGCATGGTCGCGCCCTTCACGCCCAAGTGGACGTGGAGCGCGGGCGTCCAGTACGAAATCCCGGTAGGCGGCTTCGGTTCGCTGACTCCGCGGCTCGATGCCAACTACCGCTCGGAAGTGTTCACCGATCCGGGCAACGCGGCGACCAACCGCATCGCGCCCCGCACGCTGGTCAACGGGCGCCTGACCTGGGCCTCGGCCAGCAAGGACTGGACCCTTGCGCTTGAAGTCACCAACCTGACCAACAAGTACTACTACATGAACGTGATCGACAACGTCGCCTTCACCGGCTCGACCTACAGCTATCCGGGCGCGCCCCGTCGCTGGACGGTTACGATCAAGCGCACGTTCTGATCCGGTCCGGCCGGGCGGCGCCCCCGCGTCGCCCGGCCCCCGTTTTTCGTCTACCTCCATTCCTGCCCACGCGGAGCGGCCCGTCATGTCGTCCAGCATCTGCCTCGTCACCGGGGCCTCGTCGGGGATCGGAGAAGCCTTTGCCGAAGCCTTGGCGACACGCGGCCACGCGCTGGTCCTCGTCGCCAGGCGCGCCGATCGCCTCGCCACCCTGGCGGACCGACTGCAACAGGACCATGGCGTCGCGGTCGAATGCCTGACGGCGGACCTTGCCGAAGACGCCAGCCTCGCCCGTGTGGAAGCCCGCCTTGCACAGGGTGACATCGCCATGCTGGTCAACAACGCCGGGGTGGGTGACATCGGCCTGTTTGCGGACATGCCGCGCGCTACGCACCAGCGGATGATCGCCGTCAACGTCACCGCGCTCACATGCCTCGCCCATGCCGCCACGCAGGCCATGCTGGCGAACGGCGGCGGTATCATCATCAACGTCGCCTCGGGCTTCGCCTACGATTTCATGCCAGGCGCAGCTGTTTATGCCGCCACCAAGGCTTACGTGGCGCAGTTCACCGAGGTACTCGACGCCGAGCTTGGCGAACGCGGCATCCAGATGCAGGCGCTGGTCCCGGGCCTTACCCGCACCGAACTGGGCGGCGCCGCCGACAGTGGCCTGTTCGACCTGTTCCCGCCCCACGCCATCATGAGCGCGCGCGCCGTGGCCGAGGCATCGCTGTCCGCCCTGGCGCTGGGTGAACTGGTCTGCATACCGCGCCTCGAAGACCACGCGCACTTCACTCAGGCCCGCGCGGCCATGCGCGCCGTGGGGCGCGATCCCGATCACAACCGCGTCGCCACGCGCTATGGAGTGGACCTGACATGACCCCGCTTGCAAGGAACCGTGCGGTCGCGCTGCTGTGCGCGCGGCTGGTCATAGGCGTGCTCTCCATGCTCATCGGCTTTCACAAGATCTTCCTGACCGGGCTGGAGGCCGAACTGCGCTGGTTCCAGGACTTGCGCGCGTGGTTTCCCGATGCGGTGCTGCGCGCCACAAACATCTATTGCGCGGTTGCAGAACTCGTCGCCGGCACGCTGATCTGCCTTGGGCTTCTGCGCGATTCTGCGCTCTATGTCATCGGCAGCGTGCTGGTGATCGTGACCGTCGGCCACAGCCTCGAACACGAAGTGTGGGATATCCAGCAGATGATGTTCCGCCTCTCGCTGGTCTTGCTCCTGCTGCTGCTTCCGGCAGAATGGGACGTGGTGCGGCTGCCTCTCTGGCCGTTCCGCCGCAACGGAAATGCCTGAGACCATGCAGAATTGATGGGAGAATTACGTTGTCGTCGGAACGCCTGCTCAACGTTGTCCGCCTGCTGCTGGGCACGGTATATCTGGTCAACGGGACCAACTGGTTCTTCAAGATCATCACGCCTTACCCCAGCATGAGCGATTATGCCCATTACCTGCCGCCGGCTGACGTGGTGGGGGCCATGATCGAACAGGGCGTGCTGTTCCACGCGGCCAAGGCCATGGAAGTGCTGGCAGGCGTTCTGCTGCTTTCAAACCGGCTGGTGCCACTGGCACTCGTCGTGTCGATGAGCGTGACCGTGCCGGTGTTGCGCGGCA
>JBDLVU010000222.1:0-4519 GCA_039804665.1 Pseudomonadota bacterium
AGGGCAGCGTCGCGTTCGTCACCGGCGCCACGGGCTCGATCCGTGTCACCGGACGCCTTGTCGCCACGGGCTTCCGCAGCACCAATACGCTCGCGTTCCAGACGGGTACGTTTGAACTCGATGCCGATACCGGCGCGCTGGCGGTGATGGGGACGGGCACGATTCCGCAGGGCAACCTGCGTATCGCCGCCGATCACATCCACGTCGCCAGCGGCGCCCTGCTCGACAAGCTCTCGCAGACGCCGTTCTATACCGGTGTCGCCAATGATCTCGCGATGCCCACCGCCAGCGCCCGCGGGGTGGTGATACAGGCGGGTGCGTTCGAGATGCGCGTGGGGCAGACGTTCTATATCCAGAACACCGGCAGCCGGGTTGTGCCGGCGGGCTTCCTTGTCCCGCTCGGTGCGTTCGGCGTCACGCCCACCGGACAGAACCCGGTGACGATGATCGTCAACGGCGGGTTCCTTTCATCCGCGGGTACGCTGTCGGGCCGGTTCGCGTTCGATGCCTTCAAGCGCGCCACCAGCGATCTCACCGGCTTTGCCAGCGCCAGCAGCCTCAACGGTTGCCTGCTGACCGCCACCACGTGCGGGCCGCAGCCCGATCCGGATCCGGACCTCAAGGGCCAGATCGATATCCTGCAAGGACCGGGGCTGGGCGATACACCCTCGCTTCCCGGGATTGACGAGGAAGACGGCCCGGTGGGCGACGAGGGCACCACTGGCCCGATCGCCCCGCCCGCGCCCTTGTTCGACACACGCCCGCTGGAGCCGCAGGGCGATATCGACGAGCCCGTTGCAGGCAGTGGCAATCCGGGGCTGACCGGCACTGGCAGCAATCCGCAGGGAGAACCGAAGTGATCCGCGCCCGTTCCTGCGCCGCCCGCCTGCTTTCGCTGGCGCTGGTGTCCACCGCGCTGTCTGCCGTGCCCGCGCTGGCGCAAGGATTGCCGCTGTCGGTGCGCAATTCGTTCCGCATCGGCACCAGCGGCGTGCTCTGCACCGCGCAGAACGCGCCGGACGATCCGCGCCTTTCGGGGATGTTCGATCGGTCCTATCGCCTGACGTGTCGGGATGCGGCAGGCGCAGTGGGTACGCTGGTTGCTCTGCATGGTGACATGCCGCTGGAAGGCGTGCCGCACGGCCCCGGCGTTTCCGATCTCGCCTGCGGTGCGATTGCGCCGTTCAGGCTGGATGGTGTGGGCGCCGTCACCGCGCAGGCCTGCCGGGACCAGCGGGCGCGGGTCGATTATCGCCGCTATGCCGTGCGCCGGGCGGGGGTTACCTGGGTGGTCGAAGGGCTCGCCGGGTATGATCCGGCCTTGCGCCTTGCGCTGGCGAGCGTCGTCAACGATCGCCCGGTCGAGGGCGAGATTCGCGTCGCCACCACGGAAGTGTCCGATCCGGCCGCCTTCGCGCGCATCCAGGCGGGCCAGCTCGATCAATTGGGCGCACGCGACGAAGGCTATCTGCGCAACAATGGCGGGCGCTTTGCCGAAAGCGCTGAGTTCTTCCAGTCGCTCGCCGCGCGCAGCCGCACGGGCGAGGGGGTGGGGCTGGCCGAGGCACTGGCCAACGAAGGCCTCCAGCAGTCGAACATGGGCAACTTCGCGGCGGCTGAGCGCCTGTTTGCCCAAAGCAACGGCGCGCTTACGCCGGGTGATGGCGTCAGCGAGCGCCTGTTGCGCAACTATCGCGCCATCAATGCACTGAACCAGCGCGATGCGGTGGGCACGCTCGCGGCGCTGGCTGCTCCGGTGACACCGGTGGACGCGCGCTTCGACCGTGACAAGCTCGCACGCGGCGAAATCAACCTGCCGCTGGCCGAACAGATCAACCGCGAGAATGCCACGCTCAAGCGCCTTGGCGGCATCGATCCCGGCCTCACGCCGGCCGAGCGCGCTGGCATCCTCGATGCGCAGGCAGAGGCATTGCGCGGGTCTGCCGCGCGTGTGGAAGGGAAGCTCGATGAAGCGCGCCAGCATTTCGTCGATGCCGACCGCCAGTTGCAGACGATCCACGGCGGCCGGGTGATTTCCACCCGCTGGCTGCAATCGGAAATCGCCATCGAACTGGCGCTTGCCGATGAAGCGCAGGGCCGCACGGACGAGGCGCGCGACGCCTTCGATCGCGCCATCGCCCTGATTGGCGATGCCTTCCCGCAGTCGCCTGCGTTGCTTTCGGCACAGGCACGCAAGGCCGCGTTCCTTGCACGCGGGGGGGATGCCGCCGGTGCCCGCGCGCTGTTTGCCGCCGTGGTGGATCAGAGCGCCGCCATTCCCGACAGTGGCAGCACGTTGCGCGATCTGCTCGGCCCGTATTTCGCGTTGCTGGCAGGCGGGGACGATGCAGGCGCACTGTTTTCTGCGGCGCAAGTGCTGCAGCGCCCCGGCGTGGCGCAGACTCAGGCCGTGCTGGCGCGTGAACTGTCTGAGGGCAATGATGATGCTGCGGCGATGTTCCGCCTGTCCGTCGCCCGCAGCCGCGACATTGCCCGGACCGAAGCCGACATTGCTCGCCTTGCCGCGCTGGCAGAGCCGACCGACAAGGACCGCCAGCAACTCAAGAACCAGCAAGACCTTCTCGATTCCCTGCGGCGTGACCAGACCGCGCTGGTCAGCACGCTGTCTGCCTATCCGCGTTACAAGGTGCTGGCGCCCCAGCGCGTGCCCTTGTCCGAACTCCGCCAGGCGCTCCGCCCGGGCGAGGCCTATTACAAGCTGATGGCCGTGGGCGACGATCTTTACGCCCTGTTCGTAGAACCCGATGGGGCGCGCAGCTTTCGCGTGGATATGTCGCGCGATGCGCTGGCGCACGAGGTGCAGGCCCTGCGCGACAGCATCGTCAAGGTCGAGAACGGCCGGCGGGTGAACTACCCGTTCGACGTGGAACGTGCGCGCTCGCTCTATCTCAAGTTGTTCGGCCCGCTCGATGCAGCGATGCCGCACGTGCGCCATCTGGTGTTCGAACCCGACGCGGCGATGCTCCAGCTGCCACCGGCCGTGCTCGTCACCGCCGACAAGGGTATTGCCGACTACAACAAGCGGAACGAGGCGGCCGATGCCGACGCGTTCGATTTCACCGGGATCGAATGGCTCGGCCGCGACCGTGAAATTTCCATTGCGGTCAGCCCGCGCGGGTTCCTCGATATTCGCAAGCTCGCGCCCAGCCGTGCGCGCCAGCCCTATCTGGGGGTGGGGCACAATGCGTTGCCGCCGGCCCGGATGATCACGGCTGCGGTGGCGGATGAATGTGATTGGCCGCTTGTTACCTGGCAGCATCCGATTTCCGCCGCCGAACTGCTTTTCGCGCAAAAGCGGATGGGGCCCGGCAGCATGGTCATGACCGATCAGGCCTTTTCGGATTCGGCCTTGCTGGGCGATTCCCGGCTCGATCAGTATCGCGTGCTGCACTTCGCCACCCACGGCCTCGTGACCGCGCCGCGCGCCGATTGCCCGGCCCGTCCTGCGCTGGTCACCAGCTTTGGCGATCAGGGTTCCGACGGCCTGCTCTCGTTCCGCGAAATCTTCGATCTGAAGCTGGATGCGGATCTCGTCATCCTCTCCGCCTGCGATACCGCCGGCATGGCCAGCGTCAGCGCCAGCCGCGAAGCGGGCGTGACCACGGGCGGCAACTATGCGCTCGACGGATTGGTGCGCGCTTTTGTGGGCGCGGGGGCGCGTTCCGTGGTGGCCAGCCACTGGCCGGTGCCGGACGATTTCGACGCGACCAAGCGCCTGATTGCCGGCATGATCGAAACGACGCCGGGCAAGCCGCTTGCTGCCGCGCTGATGGATGCGGAACGCCGCCTGATGGACGATCCGCGCACGTCGCACCCATTCTACTGGGCAGCGTTCATCATCCTCGGCGACGGCGCGAAGCCGCTCGTCGCCCCGGCGCAGCCTGCCGTGGCGGTCAATATTTCCCCGGCCCACGCTAGGTAGGAATCCGCAGGGGCAGCAGCGCGCTGAAAGCCGCCCGATCCTGTCCGTCCTGTTTCTTGCGACCCGATCAACGGTTCGCGGATCAGGACGGGAAGGGTACTGCCATGCAGACCAGCCATCGCATCGGAACCGGCGCCACGCCATGGGGCATGCCACAGGCCGCCGACGCTGTTCCCGCCAGCTACCGCCGCGGCATCCTGCGCGCACGGGTCACGGTGTCCGACCTCACGTGCTGGTCGGTGCGGATGGACGCGATGGAAATGCTGAAGCCCGGCACGACGCTGTGGCTGACCCTGCCGGGCCTCGAAGCCAAGTATGCCACGGTCACCTGGGTGCAGGGTTTCACCGCCGGCCTGCGCTTCGACACGCCGCTTCACCCCGCCGTTGTTGACGCCGTGGTGGAAGGCCGCATGGGCCGCTTTCACTGATTGTGGGGTGGTCTTCCGCCGTATCACGGCAAGAAGAAAATGGCTCCCTGAGTAGGATTCGAACCTACGACCAAGTGATTAACAGTCACCTACTCTACCGCTGAGCTATCAGGGAGCAGCCTCGGTTGCCCGGGGCAGGACCGCGCTA
>JBDLVU010000223.1:0-4475 GCA_039804665.1 Pseudomonadota bacterium
GGCGACCAGCCGTGCGGGCAACCGCTATGGCATGATCGGCATGACCATCGCGGTCGTCACGACGCTGTACACGCACTCCGTTGCCAGCCTGTCCGAGATCGTCGGCGCGCTGGCGATCGGCGGCGGCGTGGGCTTCGTGACCGCGCGCAAGATCAAGATGACCGACATGCCCCAGCTGGTGGCTGCGTTCCACAGCCTCGTCGGCCTTGCCGCCGTGCTGGTCGGCCTTGCCGCCTATCTCAACCCGCAGGCTTTCGGCATTGCCGGTGCGGACGGGATCATCGAACCGCAAAGCCGCGTGGAAATGGGCCTTGGCATTGCCATCGGCGCCATCACGTTCTCCGGCTCGGTCATCGCCTTCCTGAAGCTGGCGGGCAAGATGAGCGGCGCGCCGATCATGCTGCCGGGCCGCCATGTGCTGAACCTTGGCACGCTGCTCGCCATCGTGGGGCTGGTCGCGTATTTCACGCAGGACCAGAGCCAGTGGGTGATCGCGGTTATCACCGTGCTCAGCTTCATCATCGGCTTCCTGCTGATCATCCCGATCGGCGGCGCGGACATGCCGGTGGTCGTCTCGATGCTCAACTCGTATTCGGGCTGGGCCGCGGCGGCGATGGGCTTCACGCTGCATAACACCGCGATGATCATCACCGGCGCGCTGGTGGGTTCTTCGGGTGCGATCCTTTCGTACATCATGTGCAAGGCCATGAACCGCAGCTTTATCTCGGTGATCGCGGGCGGCTTTGGCGCGGCTCCGGAAGCGGGCGGCGGCGCGGCGCGCGAACAGCGCCCGTGGAAGCGTGGCTCTGCCGAAGACGCGGCCTACATGATGAAGGAAGCCGAAAACGTCATCATCATCCCGGGGTACGGCATGGCCGTTTCCCAGGCGCAGCACGCGCTGCGCGAGATGGGCGACGTGCTCAAGAAGGCAGGCGTCAACGTCAAGTACGCCATCCACCCGGTTGCCGGCCGTATGCCGGGCCACATGAACGTGCTGCTGGCCGAAGCCAACGTGCCTTATGACGAAGTGTTCGAGCTGGAAGACATCCAGAGCGAGTTCTCGCAGGCCGACGTTGCCTTCATCATCGGCGCGAACGACGTGGTCAATCCGGCGGCGAAGACCGACAAGTCCTCGCCCATCTATGGCATGCCGGTGTTCGACGTGGACAAGGCCAAGACGATCTTCTTCGTCAAGCGCAGCATGGGCGGCGTGGGTTACGCCGGCGTCGACAACGATGTGTTCTACATGGACCAGACCATGATGCTGCTGGCCGACGCCAAGAAGATGGTGGAAGACATCGTCAAGGCGCTGGCGCACTGATGACGGGCCAAGTGTTGCGCGGCATCTTCCGACAGGCTCAGGATGAGCGGAGTTGGGGATGCCGGGCGATGCTGGCGGCCTGTGCCGTGCTGGCCCTTGGTGGCTGCGTTTCCAAGCTTGCAGAGGGCCGGGTTCGCTCGGCCCTTCTTGCGTCCGGGCTTTCGGACGCGAACGCCGCCTGCATGGCGGAGCGGATGACCGACCGGCTGAGCATCGGCCAGTTGCGCAAGTTGCAGGCTTTGCAGGGGCCGAAGCGGTCGCTGGCGGACTATGTCTATGCCGTGCGCAAGGTCGGCGACGCCCAACTGATCGAGGTGACGGCGGGTTCGGCCGTGCTTTGTGCCACGGGGTTTGCGCCGGAGAAGAAATCCTAGCGTATGGTTTGGCGGGGCCGGCGCGGTGGAACGGCGCCGGACCGGGGTGAATTGCGTGGGTTGGGCGCTGGACCTGCTTCGGGCAGTTGCGTAATGCCGGCGCACGCAGGGGGAACTGGACCACGCCCGGGAGAACGTGATTTGCGCAAGATCGGCCTGATCGGCGGCATGAGCTGGGTTTCGACCCGCACTTACTACGACCACATCAACAAGCTGGTGCAGGCACGCACCAGCAAGCTTTCCAGCGCTCCGATGCTGATCGAGAGCCTGGACTTCACCAATCTGGTGCGCCTGTCTTCGGCAGAGGAATGGGACCGGGCGGCGGTTACGCTGCTGGAATCGGCGCAGCGGCTGGAACAGGCCGGCGCAACCGCGATCCTGATCGGGGCCAATTCGATGCACAAGGTCTATGACCGGATCGCCGCTGCGGTGTCGGTGCCGATCATCCACATCGCCGACACGGTTGGCGCGCGGATGCAGGCGAACGGCGTGAAGGCCGCCGCGCTGATTGGATCGCGCAACGTGATGGTGGAAAGCTTCTATCGCAAGCGGCTGGTGGCGCACGGCGTTACGCTGCTGCCGCCGGTGATGGACAGCGTCGAGGAAATCGACCGGATCATCTATGAAGAACTGATGCAGGGCCGCGCCACCCGCAGCGCCGAGCGCACCTTCAAGACGATGATTACCAACATGGGGCAGGCCGGCGCGCAGGCGGTGGTGCTGGGCTGCACCGAGCTGGACATGGTGATCGACGTGGATGCCAACGTGCTGCCGATCTATGACGGTACGAAAATCCATGCCGAGGCGGCGGTGGACTGGATTCTAGGGGGGTGATGGACCGCGCGCCATACGCATCGGACCCGGCGCGGTCGCGCGGGCGGGAGTTCGGGCTGGAGCCGGAGACGGCGCGCGGGCCCCGCACCGCGTTCCAGCGCGACCGGGACCGGATCATCCATTCGATCGCGTTCCGGCGGCTGCGCCACAAGACGCAGGTGTTTGTGGCGCCCGATGGCGACCATTACCGGGTGCGGCTGACGCATAGCCTGGAAGTGGCGCAGATCGGCCGCGTGATCGCGCGCACGCTGGGGCTGGACGAGGACCTGACCGAGGCGCTGTGCCTCGCGCACGATATCGGGCATCCGCCGTTCGGCCATGCGGGGGAGGACGCGCTGGAAGAGGCGTTGGCGCAGCACGGCGGGTTCGACCACAACGCCAATACGCTTCGCGTGCTGATGCGCATGGAAAGCCCTTATTGCGGGCACGAAGGCGTGAACCTGACGTGGGAGACGCTGGAAGGGCTGGCGAAGCATAATGGCCCTGTCCTTGGGGGCGCGATCCGCCGCGCGCCGTGGGCGCTGGCGGAACTGGACGCGGCGTTTCCGCTCGATCTGGCGAGCCATGCGTCGCTGGAAGCGCAGGTGGCGGCGATTTCGGACGATATCGCCTATGACAACCACGACATCGACGATGGCCTGCGCGCGGGGTTCCTGACGCTGGAGGACCTGCTGGAACTGCCGTCCATCGCGGCGCAGTGGGCGCGGATCGAAGAGCGGTTTCCGGGCGGCGCGCGCGATCGGTTGCAGCGCGAACTGGTGCGCGGGCAGATCGGGCGGATGGTCAACGATGTGTTGGCCGAAACGCAGGCGCGCATTGCCGCGAGCGGCGTGGCCAGCGTGGAGGACGTGCGCGCGGCCGGGCGAGCGCTGTGCGGTTTTTCCGACGCGATGAAGGCCGAGGAGCGCGCGCTCAAGAAATTCATGTATGCCCGGCTTTACCTGCACCCGGAACAGGTGGCGACGGCGGAGCGCGCGCGCGAGGTGATCGCGGCGCTGTTTGATGCCTATCGCAAGGACCCCGCGCTGCTGCCGGAAAGCTGGCGGGCGGCGCTTCCGGCCAGCGAGCCGGGGCGCAGCAGGCGCATTGCGGACTATATCGCGGGCATGACCGACCGCTATGCGATGGACTGCTATACCCGCCTGTTCGGGCAGGCGCCGGAGGGTTTGCGCAATGTCTGACGTGGTGCGCGTGGTGCTGGTGGGGGCAACTGGCCTTGTCGGGCGTGCGGTGATCGCGGGTGCGGTGGGGCGGCCCGATGTGCAGCTGACCGCCGTGGCCCGGCGCGAGATTGCCTTGCCGCCGGGCGCGCGGATGCAGCTGTTGCTGTCGGACACCAGCCACTGGGCCGACGCGATTGCCGCTGGACGGCCGCACGCGGTGGTGATCGCGCTGGGCACCACGATCAAGGCCGAGGGCGGCGACAAGGCGGCGTTCCGCGCGGTGGACCATGATCTTGTGCTGGAATGCGCCGTGGCCGCCAAGGAAGCCGGGGCGCGGCAGCTGATTGTCGTCTCGTCGGTGGGGGCGCTGTCTTCCTCGAAGAACTTCTACCTTTCCGTGAAGGGCGAGATGGAGGACCATCTGGGCAAGCTGCGGTTTGACCGGTTGGATATTCTGCGGCCGGGGCTGCTGCGCGGGCGGCGGGAAGGGCCGGTGCGGCGGGCCGAGCGGATCGGCATGGTGTTGGCGCCGGTGCTGGACCTGCTGCTGATGGGGCGTTTGCGGCGCTATCGTTCGGTGCGGGCGGAGCGGCTGGCCGAGGTGATCCTGACGCTGGCGGGCCTGCGGGTAAAAGGGCGGTTCGTGCACGAACACGACGAATTCCAACGGATCCTGCGCCGCTGACCGGGCGGCTTCCTACCAGATGTTGCAACAAGACGGTTGACGCGGCGCGGGCCCTTGGGCGAATGCGAGGGCAGTCGCTGATCGCGCGGGAGAGCTTT
>JBDLVU010000224.1:0-4448 GCA_039804665.1 Pseudomonadota bacterium
CGGGCTCGATCCGCACGCCTTCCTTGGCCTCGACCGCCTGGTGCAGGCCGTTCGACCAGCGGCGACCGTCCATCATGCGCCCCGTGAACTCGTCGATGATGACGACCTTGTCCTCCTTGACGATGTAGTCGATGTCACGCTTGAACATGACATTGGCCTTCAGCGCCTGATCGAGGTGATGGACCACCATCGTGTTCTCGACGTCGTAAAGGTTCGAACCGACGAGCAGACCGGCCGTTTCCAGCGCGCGTTCCACCCATTCAACGCCGTCTTCTGTCAGCGAGATGCTCTTGGTCTTCTCGTCGGCTTCGTACAGCGACGGATCGATCGTCTTCACCACCGCGTCCACGGAGATGTAGAGATCGCTCTTGTCGTCGGTCGGGCCCGAAATGATCAGCGGCGTGCGCGCCTCGTCGATCAGGATCGAGTCCACTTCGTCGACGATCGCATAGTTGAACGGACGGTGCACCATCTGGCCCCGTTCGTGCTTCATGTTGTCGCGCAGGTAGTCGAAGCCCAACTCGTTGTTGGTCGCATACGTGATGTCGGCGTTATAGGCATCGCGCCGCTCGTGCTCCGACAGGTTGGGCACGATCACGCCCACGGTCAGGCCCAGGAACGTGTAAAGCTGGCCCATCCATTCCGCGTCGCGCTTGGCCAGGTAGTCGTTGACCGTCACGACGTGGACGCCCTTGCCCTCGATGGCGTTAAGGTACGTCGCCAGCGTCGCCACCAGCGTCTTGCCCTCGCCCGTGCGCATTTCGGCGATTTCGCCGCGGTGCATAACGATGCCGCCGATCATCTGCACGTCGAAGTGGCGCATGCCGAGCACGCGGCTCGAGGCTTCGCGGCAGGTCGCAAAGGCTTCGGGCAGGATATCGTCGAGCGTTTCGCCGGCGGCCAGCCGGTCGCGGAACTTCTGCGTCTGCGCGGTCAGCTCCGCGTCCGAAAGCGCCTGCATCTGCGGTTCGTAGGCGGCAATCTTGCGAACGATCTTGTCGAGCGACTTGACGTAACGGTCGTTGGACGAGCCGAAAATGGATTTGGCTAAGGCGCCGAGCATGGGCGGATTCCTGTTATCGAATGGGATGAAAAGGCCACCGCACGCAAACGGACGCGGGCCGAAACGGGATCAAGACGAAAAGCCGGGCGCTATTCGCGCGCGCGGTCAGCCCCGATGATGACGCCGCACGATGCGGGCATCGCAACCGCCGCCGGAAGAACTGGCGTGGTACGCTCGATCCGGTGGCTCGCACGAACCACGGCGGCGCGCACCGGGCACGCCGGAACGGCCTGTACCTGGGTCTGCGCGGCGCTGGCGGCCACGACTTCGGCCGGGGATGCCGCCACGGCGGTTCCCGACAGCGACAGCCCGCTGAGCATGGCAAGAAGGACGAGCAGTATGCGCATCATGGCGGCAGATAGGAACTTTATCGGCCCGCGTCCACCCCGGCCGGCATGCTTCACCAATCCTTATCTTTCGATTGGTAAAACCCGAACGGATGATGAGGGACCAGTCATTGCAGCCCCCGGCGGGCCGTATCGTCGCGCTCGATGGCTTGCGCGGCATTGCCGCGATCATCGTGCTGATGCTGCACTTCGATGATCTTAGCGGCGCTTCGGGCGTTTTTGGCCACGGATACATGGCCGTCGACTTCTTCTTCATGCTTTCGGGCTTTGTGCTGGTGCCGCAGATCGAAGGGCCGCGCGCCGCGCCTGCGGGCCGGCTGATGCTGCAACGGCTTTCCCGCCTGTGGCCGTTGATGGCGCTGGGCGTGCTGATCGGCGCCGCCACCCATGCCGCAGCGTGGGGCGCACCTGCGGTGCTGCCGCTGATCCCGCTCGCGCTGCTTTACCTGCCCCGGCTGGACGGCACGCTGATGACCTTTCCCCTGAACCAGCCGCAATGGTCGTTGCAGATCGAACTGGCCGCCAACGTGGCCCACCTGCTGCTGCTACGCCACGTTCGCACTCCGGTGTTGCTGGTGCTTTCGGCGCTGTGCTGGGTGGTCCTTCTCAAGGCCAGCCTCGATACGGGATCACTGCAGGTCGGCTCCAACGGACAGGACTGGCTGTACGGCTTCGTCCGCGCCGGCTTCGCCTATTCGCTCGGCATCGCGCTCGGCCGCAATCGCCTTGCCCGGCGCGATCTCGCCTGGTGGATCGCGCCCGTACTGCTTGTCGCGACATTGCTGCTCCCCGCCATTCCCGGCGTAAACGACGCGCTGGTCGATCCGCTCAGCCTGCTCGCGTTCCCCGCCGTGATCGCGGCAGGCGCTTCGGCCAACGTGCCCGCACAGGTCGCACCGCGCCTGACGTGGCTTGGCGCCATCTCGTTCCCGCTTTACGCCACGCACTTCCCGATCCTCGAGGCCGCGCACGTGCTGGCGGACGATTTGCCCGTGGTTGTACGCGCGCCGGTGTTCCTTGGCGCGCTGGGGCTTTGCGTCTGGATCGCGCACTGGCTCGCCCGGTCTCCGTTGGCGCGCGGCTTTCGCCTGCCCTCTCTGCGCCGGCCACAGGCCCGATCCGCCGGCTGATCGCCACGCACATGTGGATCGTTGATCCGGCGCAATTGCGTCGCCGTCATTTTTGGTGATGCTTGGCCCCTAAGGGACCACGGGGGACACGACCGACATGAACGACACCACCGGCGCCGCTGCCGCGAAGCCGCACGCGCGGCTCAGCCAGCTTGACGGGCTGCGCGGCCTCGCCGCCCTGGTGATCATGATGTACCATGCAGAGATCGTCTATCGCGGCCACGGCCCGTTCCTGCGCGGCTACCTTTACGTCGACCTGTTCTTCCTGCTCTCCGGTTTCGTACTGGCCGTCTCCACCGAAAAGAAACTCAGCAGCGGCATCGGCGCTGTCGAATTCACATGGTCGCGCTACAAGCGCCTGTTCCCGCTCGTCGCGGTCGGCGTCGGCGTGGCGCTCGCCCGCACGGTGGCGATCGGCATGGCCCCGCCGGTCACGCTGCTGGTGTGGGCGGCGCTCGATCTGGCGATGGTGCCATCGCTGATCGGCACCGGCCCATTCTATCGCTACAACGGCCCGCAGTGGACGCTGTTCTGGGAACTGGCGGCCAACTTCATGCACGCGCTGCTGCTGCGCCGAGTTCCGACCAAGGCCCTGCCCGCGCTCGTTCTCCTCTCGGCCGCGCTGCTGGTGTGGACAGTGCTGGGCCACGGCTCCGACACCCTTGGCGTCAACGCGCTGACACGCACGGATTGGTGGACGCCGATCCCGCGCGTAGCGTTCCCCTATATCCTCGGCGTGTGGATCGGCCGCCAATACAAGGACGGCGCACGCACGCCGGGCCTGCCCTGGCCGATCGCGCTGGTCCTGCCCATCGTGGGCATCATGACCGTACCCAGCCTGCCCTTCAGCGATGCGGTGGGCGATCTGCTGTTCGTCATCGTCTTCCTGCCCGCGATGATGTGGATGGTGGCCATGTGCCGCCCGCCCGCATGGCTGATGGGGCCAATGGAATGGCTGGGGAACTATTCGCTGCCGCTCTACTGCGTCCACCTCACCATCCTCGTGTGGATTGCCGAACTGCTGGGCCGCAGCACGAAGATCTGGGCGCTGGCGATCGCCGCGTCACTGGCCGTCGCCTACATCTTCTCGCGCCTCATCTCGTTCAAGGCCAAGCCGACCGTGGCGAAGGGCGCGCCATCGGCAAGCTAATCGGCTTGCCCCCTGCCCGTGCTGGCAATATGGCGCAGCGCATGTCCGACGCCATATCCCCGCTCGCCTCGCCCTTCCCCGCGCTGCCCGCCATTGCCGGGGTCACCCCTCGCGTCGCGCGCGCCGGATACAAGGACTGGGGCCGCTGCGACCTGACCTATGTCGAGCTGGCCGAAGGGACCGCTGTCGCCGGCGTGTTCACAAAGAACCTGTGCTGCTCGTCCGAAGTCGAGCTCGGCCGCCAGAACATCAAGCAGGGCAAGGCCCGTGCACTGGTGGTCAACGCCGGAAACTCCAATGCATTCACCGGCTATCGCGGGCGCGAAGCGGTTGAGGCGATCATGGCGCAAGTCTCCGCGCAAATCGGCTGCACGCCCGAACAGGTCTTCGTTTCCTCGACCGGCGTGATCGGCGTGCCCCTGCCCAAGGACAAGGCCCGCGCGGGCATCGAGGCCGCGTTTGTCGCCCACGCCTGTTCATGGGAAGACGCGGCAAGGACCATCGGCACCACCGACACCTTTGCCAAGGGCGCCACCGCCACCGCCGTGGTCGATGGGGTCACCGTCACGCTTTCCGCCATCATCAAGGGCAGCGGCATGATCGCGCCCGACATGGCAACGATGCTCGGCTACGTGTTCACCGATGCGGCGGTCGACCCCGCGTTCCTTCAGGCCTGCCTTGGCAAGGCCAACCTGCGCACCTTCTCGTGCATCACGGTGGACAGCGACACCTCGACCAGCGACACCGTGCTTGCCTTC
>JBDLVU010000225.1:0-4437 GCA_039804665.1 Pseudomonadota bacterium
AAAGGCGCAGGACGGCATTTTCCCCGAATTCACCTTCTACGATTGTCATTCATGCCACCGCCGCATCGCCGACAGCGATGATGGCGCGGTTACTGCCGTGCCCAACCCGGGCCGTCCGATCCACCTCGGCATGCCGCCCTATAACGATGAAAACATCATCCTGCTGCTGGCGGCGGCGAAGGTGATGGCACCCGATCTTGCCGCGCAGTTCGATGCACGCAGCAAGGCGTTCCACCGCGCAATGGGCGTCAACCGCGCTGAAACCGTCGCGGCGGCGCAAGGCTTGCGCCAGTCGGCCGACGCGCTGGGCGCGCGGCTTGCCGGGGCCGACTTCGGCCGCGACCGCACCTTTGCGATCATGGATGCCATTGCCAGCGACGCGATCTCCGACCGCCTGACCGACTATGAAGGTTCGGTGCAGTCGGTCATGGCGATCGATACGCTGCTGAACGGCATGGTCAATTCCGGGATGGTTCCGGCCAGTTCCGCCGGGGCGTTGCGCATGCAGATCAACCAGGCCTACGCCGCCGTGCGTGATCCCAACGGCTTCCAGCCGATCGGCTTCCGCCGTGCGCTGGGCGGCGCAATCCGCTCGATCCGGAGCCTGCGCTGATGGCCCTTGCCTCGTTTGTCCGCTGGCCTGTCGGGCTGGCCGCCTCGCTGTCTTTGTGCCTTGCCGGGTGCGGCGGCGGCGATTCCGGCTCGTCCAGCAGCCCCACGCCCACGCCGTCGCCCACCACGGGCGGCCGCGTCTACGCCGCCCCCGCTGCCGAGGCGCTTAGCGTGGCCGATGTGCAAAAGGTCATCGCGCAAGCGGTGGGTGAAGCGCAGGCGCGGGGCAAGCCCGGCGTCATTGCCGTCACCGACCGCGTTGGCAACGTGCTGGGCGTGTTCCGCATGAACGGCGCGCCCACGCAGATGACCACCAGCCGCCTGACGGGCGCGGGCACCACCGATCCGGCGGTGTTCCAGCTGCGCGGCGTCACGGTCGATGCCTCGCTCGGGGCCATCGCCAAGGCGGTCACTGCTTCATATCTCTCGTCCAGCGGCAACGCGTTTTCCACACGCACCGCCAGCATGATCGTGCAGCCGCACTTCCCGCCGGCCGATGCCACGCAATCGCTGCCCTCCGGCCCGTTGTTCGGCGTGCAGTTCAGCCAGCTGCCCTGTTCGGACCTCGCCACGCGGGCCGTGGCCGGCAACGCCGGCAGCGGCGCCTTCATCGGGCCCAAGCGCTCGCCACTGGGCCTCGCCGCCGATCCGGGTGGCCTGCCGCTCTACAAGAACGGCGTCGTCGTTGGCGGCGTGGGCGTGATGTCCGATGGCGATTACGGCTTCGATCCGAACGTGATCGACGTGGACGCCGATGACGAGGAATTCACCGCGCTTGCCGGCACGCAAGGCTTTGAAGCGCCCGCTTCGATCCGCGCCGACCAGATTCACGTGGCGGGCGTTGCCCTGCGCTTTTCCGATGCCACCGCCGCCGGCCTCCACGCGCTGCAAACCAGCTATGCCGCCATCGCCAACGTCGTCGGCGCGCTGCTGCCCGTCACCGGCTATTTCGACGGCACCGCCATCGTTGCGGGCACCGCCTATGGCACCGAAGGTTCGGGCTTCCGCTACGCGACCTCGGCCGAATTCTCGAACCCCGATGCTTTCGTCCTCACCGACGGCGCGGGCCAGAACCGCTATCCGATCCATGCCGGCACCGATGCCGCCGATGTCGGCACCGCGCTCAGCACCGCCGAAGTGCGCGCCGTGCTGGAGCAGGCGTTCACCGTGATGAGCCGCGCCCGCGCGCAGATTCGTCAGCCGCTCGACAGCCGCGCGCAAGTGACGATCGCGGTCGTCGATACGTATGGCACGCCGCTCGGCCTCGTCCGTTCGCCCGACGCCCCGGTGTTCGGCACGGACGTTTCGCTGCAAAAGGCGCGCACAGCCGCGTTCTTCTCCAACCCGCAGGCCGGCGCGCAGCTTTCGGGCGATCCCGATGCCGATGTGGCAGGCTTCGTGCCCAAGGTGCGCACCTTCCTTGGCGATTCGGCCGCGCTCACCGGCACCAAGGCCTTCAGCGACCGCGCCGGTGGCAACCTTTCGCGCCCCTATTTCCCCGATGGCGAACCCGGCCGTCCGAACGGTCCGCTCTCGTGGCCGCTGAACCAGTGGAGCCCGTTCGCCACCGGCCTGCAGACCGCGCTCGTGCTGAACGATGTGTTCGCCCACGTGCTCTATGTACAGGGCGCGAACGCCACCGACGTGAAGCACCAGTGCACCAGCCTGCCCGACGCACCGGGCGGCAAGAAGCGCACCGCCAACGGCATCCAGATCTTCCCCGGCTCGGTCCCGATCTATCGCGGCACGCAGCTGGTGGGCGCCATCGGCGTTTCGGGTGACGGCATCGACCAGGACGACATGATCTCGTTCCTCGGGCTGAACAACGGCGGCAAGCAGGTCGGCACCATCGGCAACGCGCCCACGGATAAGCGCGCCGATACCATCGTCGTGAACATCGGGGAGGGGGTGCGACTGCGCTATGTCAGCTGTCCGTTCGCGCCGTTCCTCGATACCAGCGACCAGAACGTCTGCGAGGGCCTGTGATCCTCGCGCCGACCCTTATCGCCCCGCTGGCGTTCGTCCTTTCGGAACCCGTCCGGCAGGCCCATCCGTCGCCGCCCGCCACGGCCGATGACGTCCTGATCGACGGTCGCCGTCGCCCGGGCCACCAGAAGGCGCTGCCCGACAGGGTGGAGCAGGACAACCCCGGTGCCATCAACGCGCCCGAGCCCGAAGCCTTCTACGAAAAGTACGATGGCGATGGTCCGATGGATGCGATGATGGTGGATACCGGCGTGCCGGACCGCTGGCGCATCGTGTCATCGCTGTGCCCCAAGCACGACGCCACCGCCACCACGCCGCCCGCGATCTACACGCTGTTTCCGAAGCTGGCCTACATGTGCCATTCGCAGCTCGATCCCTTCCACCACAACACGCTGAAGGGCGACCGTCCGCTGGCGCGGGGCAAGCGCCCCGGCTTCCTGAAGGGCGACGACTGGTTCTTCATTGCGAATGGCGTCTCCGACACGGTGGTGGAACCGCGCAGCTTTCCCAGGCCCGTCGGGGACCAGACCACCACCGACCCGCACGAGATCGATACCTTCGGCCGCAGCCACAGCCTCGTCCTGTCGCAGACGTTCGTCGCCGGTTTCTCGCTGCTTAAAGGGCTGACCGCGTTCAAGCCGCCGATCGTCGAATACCGCGTCGCTATCGCCGGCAACATCAACCATGTCGAAGTGCCCGAACGTCGCGTGCTTTATGTGGATTCGTCAAAGGGCACGAAGCGCACCGACGGCTTCATCGGCCTGCAGGAAGCCTTCATCGACTACCACATCGGCCGGTTCGATACGAAGCGCTACGATTTCGTCAGCTTGCGCGTCGGCATCCAGCCGTTCCAGTCGGATTTCCGCGGATTCCTGTTCAACGACAACCAGCTGGGCGTGCGCCTGTTCGGCAACCGCGACAACAACCGCGTGCAGTTCAACCTCGCCGCGTTCTGGCGCATCGAGAAAGATACGAACTCGGGCCTGAACGACATTTCGGCCCCGCTGCGCAAGGACTGGATCTTCACCGGCAACCTCTACCGGCAGGATTTCCCCGTCGTAGGCCTTACCAGCCAGCTTTCGGTCACGTGGAACCGCAACCGCGAAACCGAACTCTATATCGACAAGAACGGCTTCCCCATCCGCCCCGCCGCCTTTGGCACGCTGCGCCCACGCACCTATGACGTCGTCTATCTTGGCTATGGCCTCGATGGTCACGTCGGTCGCCTGAACCTCACCGGCCAGTTCTATGGCGCGCTGGGGCGCGATCGGAACAACTTCCTGACCGACAAGCCCTCGCGCATCCGCGCATGGTTCGCGGCGGCCGAAGCCAGCTACGACAAGGACTGGATGCGCTTCCGCCTGTCTGGCCTTTACGCCAGCGGCGACAGCAACCCGCACGACACCACCGAGGGCGGCTTCGACGCGATCCTGGAAAACCCGCAGTTCGCCGGCGCCGATACCTCGTACTGGATTCGCCAGTCGATCCCGTTCGCGGGTGGCGGGCTCGTCATCTCGGTCAACGGGCGCAACGGCATCCTCAATTCGCTGCGCTCGTCGAAGGACGAAGGCCAGTCGAACTTCACCAACCCCGGCACGGTGCTGTTGGGCGCGGGTGGTGATTTCGACCTCACGCCCCATTTCCGCCTTTCGGCCAACGCCAACCACCTGTGGTTCGCCAACACCAGCGTGCTGCAAACCCTGCGCAACGAAGGCTCTATTCCCAAGGATATCGGCTGGGATCTGTCGCTGTCGTCGATCTGGCGGCCAAAAGCGGCGCAGAACGTGGTGTTCCGCCTGTCGGGCGCGGTGCTTGAAGCCGGTGCCGGGTTCAAGGACC
>JBDLVU010000226.1:0-4394 GCA_039804665.1 Pseudomonadota bacterium
GCGCGTGCCTGATCTGGCCCGGATCGCCGCTGCTGCACAAGGCGCGGGTGCGTTGCTGATCGCGGTGGTGACCGAGCCGGTGGCGCTGGGGCTGCTGGAAAGCCCGGGTGCGCTGGGCGCCGACATCGTGGTGGGCGAGGGGCAGGCGTTGGGCGTCGGGATTCAGTTCGGTGGGCCGTATCTGGGCCTGTTCGGCTGCCGCGAAAAGTTCGTGCGGCAGATGCCGGGGCGCCTGTGCGGCGAGACGGTGGATGCGGATGGCAAGCGCGGCTTCGTGCTGACGCTGTCCACGCGTGAACAGCACATCCGGCGCGAAAAGGCGACGAGCAACATCTGCACCAATTCCGGGCTGTGCGCGCTGGCGTTTTCCATCCACCTGACGCTGCTGGGCGGCACCGGTCTGGAAAGCATGGCAAGGGCCAGCCACGTGCAGGCGGTGAAAACCGCGCGGGCGCTGGCGGAAGTGCCCGGCGTGCAGGTGGTGAACCGGACATGGTTCAACGAATTCGCGGTCGTCCTGCCATGCGATGCGCGCGGCGTTGTGCGCGATCTGGCTGACCGGCAGGTGCTGGGCGGGGTGTCGCTGGGGCGGCTCTATCCAGGCGTTGCGGGACTGGCGAACGGCCTGCTGGTCACGGCCACGGAATGCACCAGCGACGAGGACATTGCCGCGCTGGCAGCCGCGCTGAAGGAGGTGCTGGCATGAACGATCTCAATCCTTCGGGCTGGCGCCCGACGCAGGGCGATGTGTCGGTGGCTGGCGCGCCTGCGACCTTTACCGGCAATCGCGCGCTGCAACTGGAAGAGCCGCTGATCTTCGAGATCGGGTCGCTGGCGCATTGCGGGGTGGATCTGCCGGTCCCCGATGGTGAGGCGCTGGACGGCCTGCCGCTGCGCAAGGCGCCGGTGGACCTGCCGGGTCTGTCCGAACCGGAAGCGGTGCGGCACTACACGCGGCTTTCGCGGCAGAACTATGCCATCGATCTGGGGCTGTTTCCGCTGGGCAGCTGCACCATGAAGCACAACCCGCGCCTGAACGAGAAGGTGGCGCGCCTGCCGGGCTTTGCCGACGTGCACCCGTTGCAGCCGCAGCAGACGGTGCAGGGCGCGTTGAAGGCGATTGCCGAACTGGCCGACTGGCTGGTGACGCTGACCGGGATGCATGCCGTGGCGATGACGCCCAAGGCGGGCGCGCATGGCGAGCTGTGCGGATTGCTGTGCATCCGTGCGGCGCTGGAGGCGCGGGGGGATGTGCGTGAGGTGATCCTCGTGCCTGAATCTGCGCATGGCACCAACCCCGCGACGGCGGCGTTCGCGGGCTTTCGCGTGGAGGCTATTCCGGCGACGGCGGACGGGCGCGTTGACGTTGCCGCGCTGACCGGTCGGCTGGGGCCGGACGTGGCGGGGGTGATGATTACCAACCCCAACACCTGCGGGCTGTTCGAGCGGGAGCTGAAGACCATTGCCGACGCGGTTCATGCGGCGGGGGGATACGTCTATTGCGACGGGGCGAACTTCAACGCCATCGTCGGGCGGGTCCGGCCGGGCGATCTGGGCGTGGATGCCATGCACATCAACCTGCACAAGACGTTCTCCACCCCGCACGGTGGCGGCGGGCCGGGGGCAGGGCCGGTGGTCCTGTCAGAGGCGCTGGCGCCGTTCGCCCCTTTGCCGTTCGCGGCGCGGCAGGCCGATGGCAGCGTGCATCTGGTCGAGGAGGAGAATGCCCAAGGCGAAGGCCATTCGCAGGCGTTCGGCCGGATGTGCGCGTTCCACGGGCAGATGGGCATGTTCACACGCGCGCTTGCCTATATCCTGAGCCATGGGGCCGACGGATTGCGGCAGGTTTCGGGCGATGCGGTGCTGAACGCGAACTATGTCCTGCGCAGTCTGGACGACGTGCTGGATGCGCCATTCGGGGGCAGCGGCCCGTGCATGCACGAGGCGCTGTTCAGCGATCAGGGCTTTGCGGACGGGTTCACCACGCTCGATCTGGCCAAGGGGCTGATCGACGAAGGGTTCCACCCGATGACGGTCTATTTCCCGCTGGTGGTGCACGGCGCGATGCTGGTGGAGCCGACCGAGACCGAGAGCAAGGCGGCGCTGGACCAATTCATCGGCGCGATGCGGTCGCTGGCAGAGCGGGCAAGGGCGGGCGATGCCGCGCTCAAGAGTGCGCCGCACATGGCGCCGCGCCGACGGCTGGACGAGACGCTGGCCGCGCGTAAACCGAAGCTGGTGTGGCGCGAGGGCTGAGAACGCGAAAAACCCCGCTCCGGATCGCCGGGGCGGGGTTTTTGGTGTTGCTTAGTGGATGGCGTCGGAGCCGGCCTGGCCGACCGACTGGATGTCCCTGCCCGCGCCCTTCACGGTGTTGCAGGCAGCGGCGCTCATCAGCAGGCCGCCCATTACGGCTGCCATCATCATCTTGCGTATCATGGCCAATCCTTTCTGGCTGTCTCTCGCCGAGGCCGGGCACGCCGGCCAATGGCATTGCAGACAAGCAAACGTTCGGATGGCCCGCGCGTTCCACCGACGTCCAGGTTCAGGCGTTGACCGGCTCGGAAATGGCGTGGGGGCTGCGCGCGCGGGCGGCAAGGTGTTCGCGCCAGGCGATGATCATGCCGGCCGAAATGATCACCGGTGCGCCGATCCACGTGGTAGCGGGCGGCAGGTGGCTGAATACCAGCCAACCCCACAGCGTGGCCCAGCCGAACTGGGAATAATCCATCACGATCACACTGGCGACGCTGCCGATACGCAGCGCGGCGGTCATCAGGATCTGCGCGATCAGGCCGGTCACGCCGATCCCCGCGATCATCAGCCAGCCGGCAAGATCGTGATGCATGTTCGTGAACAACAGGAACGGCGCGAGCGCGGGAATGCTGAACAGCGAAAAGTAGAACACCACGGTCAGCGGCTCTTCGGTGCGGCCCAGATCGCGCAGCTGGATCGAAACGAGCGCGACCATGAACGCTGCGCCGACACCCACCGCAACGCCGAAGCCCGGCAGGTGCGCGTGATCGAACCCGGCGGTGACGACCACTCCGGCAAGCCCCAGCAACACCGCTGTCCAGCGCCACGGCCCAACATGTTCGCGCAGCACGGTCGCCGAAAGGATCACTGCAAAGATCGGCGCAGTGAAGCCGAACACGGTGGATTCCGCCAGTGGCAGGATCTGCACCACGCCCAGCGTCAGAAACATTCCGGTGGTGCCGATGGCGGCGCGGCGGGCGTGAACCCACGGCCGCGCGGTGCGCAGGCGGTGGAGTTCACCGCGCGAGGCAAGCCAGCCGAAAATGCAGGTGGCCGGGATCAACTGGCGCCAGAACATGGTTTCGGGCAGCCAGATGCCGCGCTCGCCGGTCAGCTTCACCAGCAGCAGCATGACCGACAGCGTCATCGCCGAAATCAGCCGCAGGCCCAGCGCCAGCATCGGTTTTTGGACGGGTTGCATCGCGTGTCAGCCCTTAGGCCACAATGCGACCCGATCAAGCGCTACGTTCAGAGGCAGGCTTCGAGATAGGCCTGATCGAACCCGAACTGGCGCGCCTTTTCCAGCGTGTAGGGGCGCAGGCCCGAAGGGCGGAATTCGCCGATGATCTTGCCGTCCTCGCTCTCGTCGAGATACTCGAACTTGAACAGTTCCTGCGTCACGATCACATCACCTTCCATCCCGATCACCTCGGTGATGTTGGTCGTGCGGCGCGAACCGTCGCGCAGGCGCTTGACCTGCACGATCAGGTCCACCGATTCCGCGATCTGGCGGCTGATGGCTTCCTTGGGGATCTTGATGTCGCCCATCAGGATCATGTTTTCCATACGCCCAAGGCATTCGCGCGGGGAGTTGGCGTGGAGCGTACACATCGAGCCATCGTGGCCCGTGTTCATCGCGGCCAGCAGGTCAAAGCATTCCGCGCCGCGAATTTCGCCCAGGATGATGCGGTCAGGACGCATACGCAGGGCGTTCTTCACAAGATCGCCGATGGTGATGGCACCCTGTCCTTCAAGGTTCGGCGGACGCGTTTCCAGCGGCAGCCAGTGCGGCTGTTGCAGGCGCAGTTCGGCCGCGTCTTCGATGGTCAGCACGCGCTCGCCCGGGTCGATCATCTTCGACAGGGCGTTGAGCATGGTCGTTTTACCGGAGCCCGTACCGCCCGAAATGACGATGTTCATCCGGCAGGCGCCCGCGATCTTCAGCGTGGTGGCCATCTTGTCGCTCATCGAGCCGAAATCGCGCAGCATGTCGATGGTGATAGGTTTGTCGGAAAACTTACGGATCGAGATGGCCGTGCCGCGAAGCGATAGCGGCGGCACGATCACGTTGACGCGGCTGCCGTCCTTGAGGCGGGCGTCGGCCAGCGGCGTGGTCTGGTCAACACGGCGGCCAACCT
>JBDLVU010000227.1:0-4375 GCA_039804665.1 Pseudomonadota bacterium
TTCGCGAGGAAGTCCTCGTGCGGAACGGTCACCTTGCCGTCCTGATGGCCGCACTGCTTTTCGTCCGAGACCTGGTTCTCGATCTGGATGCAGCAGGCACCCGCTTCGATGAACTTCTTGGCGAGCAGATAGGTCGCCTCGGCATTGCCGAAGCCCGCGTCGATATCCGCGATGATCGGAACGACGTGCGTTTCGAACTCGTCGATCTTGTGCAGCAGGCGGTGGGTGTTGACCGCGTCGCCCGCAGCCTTCGCCGCGTCGAGTTCGCGGAACAGGCCGCCCAGTTCGCGCGCGTCGGCCTGCTTCAGGAACGTGTACAGTTCCTCGATCAGGTCCGAAACGCTCGTCTTTTCGTGCATCGACTGGTCGGGCAGCGGGCCGAATTCGCTGCGCAGCGCGGCGACCATCCAGCCCGACAGGTACAGGTAACGGCCCTTGGTCGTGCCGAAGTGCTTCTTGATGGAAATCATCTTCTGCTGGCCGATGAAGCCGTGCCAGCAGCCCAGCGACTGCGTGTACTTCGCCGGGTCCGCGTCATAGGCGGCCATATCGCGGCGCATGATCTTCGCGGTGTAGCGCGCGATGTCGAGCCCGGTGTGGAAGCGGTTCTGCAAGCGCATCCGCGCAACAGATTCGGCCTCGATGCCGGCCCAGGTCGGGCCGTTGGGGGTGATGGCCTGGCGGGCCTCGTTGATCGTGCTGTGGTAGGTCATGGCGGCGTTCCCTCACGCGGTGTTCGTTGCGTGGTGTTTGGGTAACGCCATTGCCGGAGAGTCGAACAGGCCTTGCGAAGTGCTGTTGTCAAACTTTACAGAATTTGCTTGTAAAGTTGTATAGCCTGCACAGGACCGCCCAACCATGGCCCGCGAACCCGCCTCCCGCCCGCTCTACCTCGGCCCCCGGCTCAAGCGCCTGCGCCGCGAACTTGGCCTGACGCAACAGGCCATGGCGGCCGAACTCGATATCTCGCCCAGCTACATCGCGCTGCTGGAACGCAACCAGCGTCCGTTGACCGCCGACCTGCTGCTGCGCCTTGCGCGCACATACCGGCTCGACATGGCCGATCTCGCCGCCGAGGAGCGCGACGATTACGCCCGCCGGCTTTCCGACGTGCTGCGCGATCCGATCTTTGCGGAGATCGACCTGCCCCCGCTCGAAGTGGCGGACGTCGCCGCCAGCTACCCCGGCATAACCGAGGCCATGCTGCGGCTCCACACCGCCTACATGCGCGAACAGCAAGCGCTGGCAGGGCTTCGCGCCGGTGCGGGGGCCGACAACGCCAGCGATCCGGTGGGCGAGGCGCGCCGCTTCGTCGCCACGCGCCGCAACTATTTCCCCACGCTGGACAGCAAGGCCGAGGCGCTGGCCGAAGATATCGCCAAGGCGGGCACCATGGCCGAATGGCTGCGCCAACAGGGCGTGCGCGTGCGCCTGCTGCCCGCCGACGTGATGATGGACGCACTGCGCCGCTATGACCGGCACAACGAACAGTTGCTGCTGGAGGAAACGCTCAGCCCGCAGGCGCGCACATGGCAGATGGCGCTGCACGTGGCCTACACCGCGCTGCGGCCAGACATCGCCGCGCTGGTGCGGGGCGAAAGCTTTGCCAGCGAAACCGCCGCGCAACTCGTGCGGCGCGCGCTGGCGGGCTATGCCGCCGCCGCGCTGCTGATGCCCTATGACCGCTTCGCCCGCGCGGTGGAAGCACAGCGTTATGACGTGGAGGCGCTGTCCGGCCAGTTCGGCGCCAGCTTTGAACAGGTGGCGCACCGGCTGACCACGCTGAACCGGCCGGGGCAGGAACGCGTGCCGTTCTTCTTCATCCGCGTGGACGCGGCGGGCAACGTGTCAAAGCGGCTGGACGGCGCAGGGTTTCCCTTTGCCGCGCATGGTGGCGGGTGCCCGCTGTGGACCCTGCACGACGTGTTCCGCCGGCCGGGCGAAGTGCTGACACAGTGGCTGGAGCTGCCCGACGGCCAGCGCTTCTTCTCGATCGCGCGCAGCGTCACTTCGGGCGGCGGCGGCTTTGGCAGGCCCTCCACGATGCGCGCCATCGCGCTCGCCTGCGCCGCCGAACACGCGCCCCGGCTGGTCTATGCGCATGGCACCCCGCCGGAACCCACGCCCATCGGCGTAACCTGCCGCCTGTGCAACCGCGCCCAGTGCACCGCGCGGGCAGAGCCGCCGCTCGGCCGCGAAATCCTGCCCGACGACTATCGCCGCACCGCCGAACCCTTCACCTTCGCGGAGAGTTGAGCGGTTGCGCCCCTGCCCCCCCACCGCTATCCGCGCCCTTCACGATTCTTGCTGAAAGCGCCGCCCCTTGGCCACGATCATTCCCCTTGCCGATGTCGACCCCGCCCTCGTCGAGGACCTGCTGGACACCGCTTTCGAGCCGGAGCGCCGCCTGCGCACCGCCTACCGGCTGCGCGAAGGCACCGAATGGCTGCCCGCGCTGTCGTTCGCGGCGGTGGATGAAAACGAGATGCTGGCGGGCACCATCCAGTGCTGGCCGGTCGCGCTGACCGATGCCACGGGCCGCGCCCATCCTATGATCATGGTCGGCCCCGTGGCCGTGCTGCCCGGCCTTCAGGGCAAGGGCTATGGTAAGGCGTTGATGACCGCGGCGCTAACCGCCATCGATCCGCGCGCGCCGCTGCCGCAGGTGATGATCGGCGATCCCGAATACTACGAACGCTTCTTTGGCTTCAGCAACGCCCACACCGCCGGGTGGAGCCTGCCCGGCCCGTTCGAACAGCGCCGCCTGCTGTGCCGCACCGCCAACCCCGCCGTGCTGCCCCAAGAGGGTACGCTGGGCCCTTGGCTCCGCTGACCTGATCTGGCAGGGCATGCCTCGTGCCCTATGTCCCGCCCCCCGATCTCGCCGCGCTTTCGCTGGCAGAGCTTGCTGCAGAGGCCGCCGCGCGCCGCCTGCCGCCGCTGGACCAGTGGCACCCTGAAAAGACCGGCGACAGCGAGATGCGCATCGCCGCCGACGGCGCATGGTATCATCAGGGCGGCCCGA
Organism: Pseudomonadota bacterium; assembly: GCA_039804665.1. Lineage (GTDB taxonomy): Bacteria > Pseudomonadota > Alphaproteobacteria > Sphingomonadales > Sphingomonadaceae > Novosphingobium. The sequence continues at coordinate 3,026 of JBDLVU010000227.1, forward strand.
TCCGTCGCCCCGCGATGGTCCGCGCCTTTTCCAGCCTGCTGACGCGCGATGCCGCCGGCCAGCACTGGCTGGTCACCCCTTTCGAGCGGTTGAGCATCGCGGTGGAGGATGCCCCCTTCCTCGCCACCGACATGGAGGCCCGCACCGACGACGCCGGCCGCCCGGTCCTCGCCTTCCGGCTCAACACCGATGACGTCGTCCTGCTCGGCCCCGATCATCCCTTGCGCGTGGCCGGCACGGCAGATTTGCCCGCGTTCTACCTCGCCGTGCGCCACGGCGCCGAGGCGCGGCTGAACCGCAGCACCTATGGCCAGCTGATCGACCACGCGCTCGCCACCTCGGCGCCCGACAATCTCGCCGTGGAAAGCCTCGGCGCGCGTTTCGCCCTGCTGCCGGCATGAGCCTGCTGTCCCGCCTTGCCGGGCTGTTCGAAGCCGGCCACGCCGCGCCGCCCGTACCGACCTATGAAGACTGGCGCTTTACACCGGGCAAGGCGCTGCGCCCGGCGGCCGTGCTGATCGCCGTCACCGACCGGCCCGATCATCCGCAAGGCCCCGGCGTGCTGCTGATCCACCGCCCGTCGAACATGCGCGCCCATCCCGGGCAGGCGGCCTTCCCCGGCGGCAAGATCGACGCGGGCGAAACCCCGGTCGAAGCCGCCCTGCGCGAAGCGGACGAGGAACTTGGCATCCCCCCCGATCTGGTGCAGGTGATCGGCACCAGCGACCAGTACCGCACCGGTTCGGGGTATGACATCACCCCCGTGCTGGCGATGATCCCGCCCGATCTCGCTCTGCGGCCCAACCCTACCGAGGTCGCCGGCTGGTTCGAACCGCCGCTGGGCTTCATCCTAGACCCCGCCAACCACGTGCGCCATCAGGCCACGTGGGAGGGGCGCACCGGCCATTACATCGAGATCCTGTGGAACGAACACCGCATCTGGGGCGTCACCGCCGGGATCATCGCCAATCTCGCGCAGAGGATGCGCTGGCATGACTAAGCTTCCGCCCATGCTTCCAGCCGCCCCCTGGACCGAGCGCGAAAGCATCGCCGCGCTCGTCGCCGCGCTCGATCCCGATGCGCAGGGCAACTGCCGCCACGTGGGCGGCGCGGTGCGCGATACGCTGCTGGGCCTGCCGGTGAAGGACATCGACATGGCCACGCAGCTGCTGCCCGATGAGACGATGGCACGGTTGCAGGCCGCCGACATCCGCGCCGTGCCCACCGGCCTTGCCCACGGCACCGTCACTGCGGTGCTGCCCGATGGCCCGGTGGAGATCACCACGCTCCGCCACGATGTGGAAACCGATGGCCGCCACGCCGTGGTCGCCTTTGCCCACGATTGGCGCG
>JBDLVU010000228.1:0-4313 GCA_039804665.1 Pseudomonadota bacterium
TTATACCAGATGCTCGCCTCCGGCCCGATCATCAGCCTGCTCGATAATGCCACCTCAATGGCGGCATGGGTCGTGCAAAAGCGATTCCAGCCGCAGGTAACGCTGGACCTGCGCATCGATTACCTGCGCGCCGCCACGCCGGGCAACAGCATCGTCGCGCGCGGCGAATGCTATCAGTTGCGCCGCTCGATGGCGTTTGTGCGCGGCATCGCCCACGATGGCGATCCGGCGGATCCCGTAGCCCACGCCACCGGCATTTTCATGCGCGTGGGTGACAACGAATGGTCGCGCAAATGACAGCGCCCGCCTTCACCGACCCCCTGCCACCTTATGCCCGCGCGCTGGGCATGGAAGTGGATTGTCTTGAAGACGGCATCCCCGTCCTGGCAATGGACTATTCCGATGTCCTCGCCGGCCGCCCCGGATACCTGCACGGCGGCGCCATTGGCGGGATGCTGGAAATGGCCGGCTTTGCCGCGCTGCGCGCCGACCTCGCCGCACGCGGGGTAGAGGCGCGGATCAAGCCGGTGAACATATCGATCGAATACCTGCGCGGCGGCATCGTCGCGCGCACCTTTGCGCGCGGGACGGTGCTGCGCGCCGGTCGTCGCATGGCGAATGTCCGCGTCGAGGCATGGCAGGCGGACCGCGACAAGCCCATCGCCAGCTGCTGGATGAACCTGCTGCTGGCGCCCAAGGGCTGATCGCCCGGGGTCAGAGCGCCCCGGGCATTCCGTCGATCAGCATCGTCTTCATTTCCAGATAGGGCTGCAACCCCTCCGGCCCGCCTTCGCGGCCCACGCCGGATTGCTTGAAGCCGCCGAACGGCATGCCGAAATCCATGCGCAGCCCGTTCTGGCCGAACCCACCCGTGCGGATGCGCCGCCCGATGCGATAGGCCGCGTCCACGTCATGCGTCAGCACCGAACCGTTGAGGCCAAAGGCGCTGTCGTTCGCCACCGCGATGGCTTCTTCCTCGTCCTCAACCGGGATCAGGCTCAGCACCGGGCCAAAGATTTCCTCCTGCGCGATGCGGCTCTTGTTATCGACGTTGGCGAACAGCGTTGGCTCGATGAAATAGCCGCGATTCATGTGGCTTGGCCGGCTGCCGCCAGTCACGAGATCGGCTGTCTTGCGCCCTTCGTCGATATAGCCCTCGATACGCTCCAGCTGGCGCTTCATCGCCACGGGCCCAAGCTGCGCAGCCGGATCGTCGCTGTGGCCGATCACCACCTGCTTCATCTCCGCCGCAATCGCCGCCGCCAGTTCGTCATGGCGTTTGCGCGGGACGATGGCGCGGCTCAGCATCGCGCAGACCTGCCCGCTCATCATCGTGATCGTACCGGTCAGCAGCTTCGCCGCCGCCTCGGTGGGGAAATCGTCGCGGATGATCGCCGCCGATTTGCCGCCCAATTCCAGCGTGCAGCGCGCAATCCGCGCGCCGCACACGCTGGCGATGCGCTTGCCCGCCACGGTCGACCCAGTGAAGCTCACCTTGTCCACGCCCGGGTTGCATACCAGATGGTCGCTCGCCTCGCGGTGCCCTGTCACCAGGTTGACCACGCCCGCTGGCAGCCCCGCCGCCTCGGCCGCTTCGGCGATGATGTACGCTTCCAGCGGCGTTTCGGGCGACGGCTTCATGATCACCGTGCAGCCCGTCAGCAGCGCATAGGCGACCTTGTTCGCCATGATCCCGAACGGCCCGTTCCACGGCGCGATTCCCGCGACGACGCCGACCGGTTCGTGCACCACCAGCCCAACGGCCGCGCCCATGCTCGGCCGCTGTTCCACAAAGCGAAACGCCTCGGCATAGCCAGCGATGCCATCCAGCGTCATCAGCGAACCCATGTGCATCGGCCCGGCAAAGCTGGCGAGGCCGCCCACCTGCGCGCTCCACGCCCGCGCCAATTCGCCGGAACGCGGCTTCATGTGCTCGATCATGCGGCGGAACGCGGCAATTCGATCGGCGGGCGCCATCGTCGGCCAGGGGCCGTTGTCGAATGCCTCGCGCGCGGCGGCGACGGCGGCATCCATGTCCACCTCGTCGGCCTCGGCCACCATGCCCACCACCTGCTCGCTGTCGGGCGAGACCAGCTCGATCATGCGGCCGGAATGCGCCGGCACCCAGCGGCCACCGATGAACAGCTTGTCAGTATGGGCGACGTTCACGCCTTCAGGGGTCATGGGTTGGGTATCCTGTTCAGGGTTGGGCCAGCGCGCATTCGACGCGCGCGATCAGGCCGTTTTCAATCGTATAAAAGATGAACTGGCGCATTTCCTGCACCTCGCCCGCGGCGATCGGGAAAAAGGCATGCAGCCCTTGCGCGTCCAATGCCTCGCGCGTCAGGTCCTTCATCCCTTCCACGCGCACCACCGCGTCGATTGCAGTCAGCGTTTCGGAACAGGCAAAGTTCAGCACCTGCACGCTTTCCTTCACATGGGCGTGCAGGAACGCGTAGAACGCCTTCAGCGCCTCGCGCGAACGGATCTCCACGCCGAAGAACGTCATCAACGGCGGATCGACATAGAAGTCGGCAACCGCATCGTAATCCTTGCCGTTGAAGGCCGCGACATAGCGGTCATAGGCTGCACGATCCAGCATCCTGAAACTCCCCACACGCGGCCGGATTCGGCTCGTCGCCGCATATTCTAACAATTGTTATCATCATGCAACCCACGCCGGACAAAAAAGGGGCGGCCCGCGAAGGCCGCCCCCGTATTTTGCCATCCGGCAGCCGGATCAGAACTTCTTCTGAACCGTGACCGCCCATTCGCGCGGACGACCCACGTTGGAATAGGCCGTACCGACGAAGGAATAGACCGCGGCAAAGCGCAGCGGCAGGTAATAGTACTTGTCGAACAGGTTCTGCACCTCGAGCGAAACCGAGAGGTCTTCCTTCTCGTTCTTCCAGGTGATGCGCGCATTCGAAATGGTGTGCGCAGGGTTGTACTGCAGCGCACTGAACACGCCGCCCGACACCAGTCGGCCGATGGTCTGCTTGCCGGTATAGGCCAGGTCGAAGCGCGGCGTGATCGAACCCGCCGAACCGAGCATCGCCTTGTACTGGATGCCGAAGCTACCGCGCCAGGCCGGCGTGGTGATCGGATCGCCAAGGTTGATCGACGGGCCGACGGTGGCGCCAAGGCGCGTCCACTTGCCATCGATCCAGCTCAGCGAGCCGTCGATGTCCAGCCCTTCGATGGGATGGGCCGACATTTCGGCTTCAAGACCATACATGTGGCCGTCACCGGCGTTCTGGATGGCCGCGCAAGGCGACCTGTCGGTGCCCACGGGCACGCCATCAAGCAGCGAGCAGTCGCCGATCGGCAGCTGGATGTTCTTGTAGTCGTTGTAGAAGCCCGACAGGTTCAGGCGCAGACGACGGTCGAACAGGTCGGTCTTCAGGCCCACTTCATACGCCGTCAGCGTTTCGGGGGTGAAGGTGCCGTTCTTGGCCTGGTTGGCGTTGAACGGACGCGCAGTCACACCACCGCCCTTGAAGCCGGTGCTGACGGTTGCATAGGCCAGCACTTCGGGGCTGAAGCGATAGTCGGCCGAAATGCGCCAGTCGAGCTTGTCGCCGTCATAATTGGCGACGGTACCGTCCAGCAGGCCAACGCCGAACACATCGTGCAGCGCGGTTCCATCCCACGCCTTACGCACGAAGGTATAGTCCTTGTGCTCCTTCGTATAACGCAGACCGCCCGTGATGGTCAGCGCCGGGGTCGGATGCAGGATAACGGTGCCGAACACCGCCTTGCTGTTCGCGCGGACCGGATCGTTGCCAAGGAACTGGAGGTAGAGGAACGACGGACCGCCCGGCACGATATAGCGAATATCCTGACGCGTGAAGTAGACCGTGGTCTGACTGTTGTAGAAGCCACCCAAGGTCCAGTCGAGCAAATCGCCAACCTTGCCGTTCAGGCGCAGTTCCTGGCTCAGGAAGTGGAACTTGAGATCGTTGTAGCCCTGACCCTGCACGCCGGCATAGGGGGTGTAGTCATCGTCGGTGCCCCAGCTGGTCTGATAATCGCGATAGGCGGTGATCGAGACGAAGTTGAGCGAATCCGAGATGTTGTACTTCAGGTTGCTCGACACGCCCCAGCCGGCGAATTTCGTGCGCGGCGGCGCGATCCATGCGCCGACCTGGCCACCGGCGGGAGCCGAGAAGTTGGCATAGTTGCAGAAATTGCCGCAGATGAAGCTGACGCCGCCGGTCTTGGCGGTGTTGTCGGCGGTCAGCACTTCGGCAGCGTTGGAGCGGTTTTCGTAGGAATAGTCGCCGGTGATCGTCCAGTCGAGCTTGTCGTTG
>JBDLVU010000229.1:0-4306 GCA_039804665.1 Pseudomonadota bacterium
TGAAACCGCCGAAGACCTGCTGATAACGCGCCTGATCATGGCAGCGCAGCGGATGGTGGAACGGCGCACCGGGCTTTCGCTGATCAGCTGCACCTGGCGGCAGGCGCTGGACCTGTTCCCGGCGCGCGCCAGCGGGTGGCGTGGGCGCATCCTGTTGATGCGTGGGCCGGTTACCGCAGTTTCGGCGCTGTCCTATCTGGACGCGGCAGGCACGGTGCAGACGCTGGCCAGCAATGCTTATGTGCTGGACAAGAGCGCGCCGCCTTCGCCCGCCCGCCTTTCGCCCGCATGGGCCACGGCATGGCCGATCGCGCGGCGGCAGGATGGCGCGATAACGATCGATTTCACCGCCGGCTATGCCAATGCCGCCGCGGTGCCGGCGGACCTGTTGCTGGCCGTGCAGCTGCTGGTGGCGCACTGGTACGAAAACCGCGAGGCGGTTCAGCCGGGCACGATGTCGGCGCAGATGCGCCTTTCATTCGATGAACTGACCGAGGATTACCGGATCCGGAGCTTTGGCTGATGCGCATCGGGCGGATGGATACGCGCGTGCAGCTGCTGCGCTATACCGCAACTGGGCGCAGCGCGCTGAACGAGCCGATATATTCGCATGTGGCCGATGGCCTGCCGTTCTGGGCACAACAGGTTTCGCAGCGCCCGATCGAGGCGTGGAAGGCCGGGCAAAGCGCATCGCAGCTTGAAACCGTGTTCATGTGCCGCTTTTCCGCGCGCACCGCATCGATCGGTGCGCGCGACCGGATCGTGGCGCAGGGCATCACCTATGAAGTGATCGGCGACGTGAAGCCCGATCGCAAGCGCACGGTGACGATTACCTGCATTTCCGTTCCGCAAACCTGAAGGATTGCCCCATGAAGGTGAAAACCATCCGCGCGCACCGCAACGTCTGGGGTGAAAGCTACGACAAGGCCGAGGGCGATACCTACGACCTGCCCGATGATCAGGCGGCGGCTCTGGTGGATACGGGCGATGTCGAGCTGGTGGAATGACCGATCGATACGGCGGACGCCATGGCTGGCTGACATATAGCGGCCATGGCGACCTGAAGGATGCATTGGAAGGTCTTTCGCAGGAAATGGGCGAAAAAGCGGGCGACATGGCTGCGCGATCGGCCGCGAACCTGCTGCGCGATGCGATCAGGGAAAAGACCCCGCTGGGACCGGGCAAGCCGAAGCGGCGCAAGACCAAATCGGGCGAAGTTCGGGAATACGATTACGGCCACGGCCGCGACAATATCAAGGTGCGTGCGCAGTCGCGCCGGGTGCGCGCCACGTTCAAGGCAAACGGGGTTTTCCAGTTCACAGTTACGGCCGGAAATGCATTCTGGCTGCGGTTTCGTGAGCTTGGCACCATCCACCAGAGTGCCAAGCCGTTCTTTCGCCCGGCGTGGGATGGCAACGCTGATCGTGCAGTCGAAAAGATGGGTGAAGTGCTGAAAAAGGCCATCGCCCGGTTCGAAAAGGCAAAGTGACCGGCGATGGAAGAGACGTTGACCGCCTGGATGCTGGGCGATGCACCGCTGGCCGCGCTGGTGGCAAGCCGGATCAACTGGGATGCGCGCCCGCAAGCCGAAGGCCTGCCGGCCGTATCGCTGACGCTGGTTTCCACCATGCCGACGCAAACCATGACCGGGCCGACATCGCTTGAATCCTGTCGGGTGCAAATCGACTGCTGGGGCACGACCAGCGGTTCGGCAGTAGCCGTGGCGCGGGCTGTGCGCACGCGGATGGAGGCGCTGGTGCCGGGCGTGGCCGCACCGATCGAGGCGGCATTTACCGCTGGCCTGATCGCGTTTGCGCCCGAAGACGAAGGCGGCGGCGCGATGATCTACCGCCGAATGATAGATTTTTTCGTCTGGTATCGTCGCTGACGGGCCAGCCTCTCAAGGAGAACTGCAATGGCAAAGCTGGGCCTGGGGGCGACCTTCAAGCTCCACAATGGCACGACCCTGACCGCCTTCGGCGAAGTGACGGGCGTGACCCCGCCGGTGCCCAAGGGTTCGGCCGTGGAAACCACGAACCACGGGATTACGGGTGGCACGCGCACCTTTATCCCGGGCCTGATCGAGGTTTCGGACATCGTGGTAAAGGGCAACTGTAACGCGGGTGACGCAACGTACCTGCTGGCGATCGGCCGCATTGCCGCGCGCGCATCCACTGCGTTCGAAATGTCGATCCCGGGTGCCAGCGGCGGGGCTACCGGTGCCTACAAGTATGCCGGAACCTGCATCCCGCTTTCGATGGAAGTGGGCGATGTGACGCCCGAAGGCCTTGTGCCGTACACCTTCACCGGCAAGCCTGATGGCCCGGTGACCGAGACGGCAATCTGATATGACCGGCTCCCCGATCGGTTCTATCGGATTCGTCGCGCTTGGTCGCGGCTGGACAATCCGTTACGGGCACCGCCAGAAATTCCGCGTCGAAGGCGAATTCGGCTGCGGCTTTGGCGGTGCCGTGCTTCGCGCCTTTCCCCAGCTGACGGTTGAACTGATCGCCGATGGCGATGAAGCTGCCGTTGAGCAGGCGATGACTCCGGTCCACCTGATGTCCGGATCAATCGCCATGCTGTTCGGGTGTGGCATCGTTGAGGCTCCGGATGACGCAACCGTGGACGAGATCGTGCAGGAGATCGGGCTGGCCGAGGTTGCCAGTCTGATCGGGCAAGCGCTGTCTGCCGCATCCCCGGTAAAAAAGGAGGCGGTGGCGGATCCTGCAAAGGGGGAAAGCCCCCGGCCGACCCGTCCGCGCAGACGGACTGGGAAGGCCTGATCGCAGACTGGACGGCGGCCGGGCAACCGCTGTCGCTGTTCTGGGATATTACCCCGCGCGAATTCGTAGCGGTTATGAACGGCCTGCAATTGCGCGCAGAACTGGACAGGACGAACGCCATAATCGGCGGATGGATCGGCGCACTAATGCAGCGCCAGCGTGAAATGCCAGACCTTCCCAAGGTGCTGGGATGGTTTGGGCCTGAAAAGTCCGAACCACGTCAGTCATTCGAGGAAATGCGCTCTGCCATGCGCGCGTGGGTGGTGGTGACCGGCGGCGCGCTCGCTACCAACGAAAGCGGAGAATGACATGGGCCTTGTCGCATCCCTGCGCGCCGTTCTATCGCTTGAAACGGGGCCGTTTCAGAAGAATATGGCGCTGGCGGAGGTTGAATCCGAGCGCCTGCGCAAATCCATGGAAAAGACGGGCAGAGCTGCGGGAAAGACCGGAGATCAGGCCTATGATGCCGGCGAAAAGATCGGGAAAATGGTTCGGCATATCGCCGGAAACGTTATTTCGTTCCAGCTTAACGACCTGACAAACAGGCTGAAGAGCGCGGTTGCGCAGGGCCTTGAATATGCATCATCGCTTGGTGAAACGTCGCAGCAGCTAGGCGTTAGTTCCAAGGCGATGCAGGAATATCGCTATGCCGCTTCGCAGGCGGGCGTTTCCCAGGACGAGATGGATGCCGGCCTTTCCAAGCTGAATAAGACGATTGGCGAAGCGGCCATGGGCGGAAAGTCGCAGGCGGCTGCTTTCGAAAAACTAGGCATTTCCATCCGGGATGCCAACGGCCACGTGCGCGATGCCGGCGACGTCATTCCTGAAGTCGCGCAGGCATTGCAGCGCATACATTCGCCGGCCGAGCGCGCCGCGGTGCTGGTGGAGCTGTTCGGCAAGAGTGGCCAGAAACTTGCCCCATTGCTGGCTGATGGTGCAGCCGGCGTAAATGACCTGCGGCAGGCTGCGCACCAGCTGGGGCTTGTTCTGTCGGAAGACCAGATCCAGCGTGCCGATGCAACAGCGGACAAGATCAGTGCGCTGAATCAGGCGTTGAGCGCGCACATTGCCAGCACTGTCGCAGATAATGCAAATGCGATTCTGCAATTGGCCAATGCTTTGGCAATAGGTGCAGGCAGAGCAGCACAGTTCGCATCAAAATACACTGCGGCAACGAGCGCCATGGGGGGCGCGATCGCGGGAGGCAGGATTGGCGGTTTGCCCGGCGCCATCATTGGCACTGTGGGCGGCTATGTCGGCGGTTCAATGATCGCGCAGGCGGCTGAAGATTCAAATATGGATATTCGCTTTCGGACGCAAAAGCTGAAGGTTGCCACCGCGCAGTTCCGCAGGATGCAGGCTGAAAATAAAAATGGCGGTGGTTCGCTGTTTTCGATCCGCAAAGAATCTGGCACTGGCGTGACCGAAACCGGCGCCCGCACTGAAATGCTGAAGCAGCTGGGCCTGTTGAAACAGGCGATGCGGGGAAGCGGTTCGGCTTCGGGCGGTAGTGCGAGCGG
>JBDLVU010000230.1:0-4295 GCA_039804665.1 Pseudomonadota bacterium
ACCAGCAGCACGGGCCGCGTTTCTTCATCACGGGCCCAGATCGCATAGTCGAACACCAGCCGCGACAGCACCGCCACCACCGTGGATGTGATTTCGGACGGCACCCCCGACACGTCGATGATGGAAATCGGCTTGCCATTGGCGGGCAGGCGGAAAACCTTGGCAATGAACTCGCTCATCGTATCGCCCACCAGCATGCCGCTGAACATGAACTGGTAGCGCGGATCGCCCTTGATCTCCTCGATCTTGGTCTTGATCCGCATGTAGGGAATCGAGTTGGTGCCCTTGTCGAGCTTGCCCATCTCGTTCTGAAGGATGTTGGTCAGGTCCGACAGCAGATAGGGGATCGGTGAATCCACCGTGATCTTGCCGATCTGGTCGGCCAGCCGGTTGCGTTGACGCGCGGCCAGCAGGCACTTTGCAAAGATATCGGCATCGACCTGCCGCTCACCGCCGGTGGTGGTCAGGAACACCTCGCAGTGCTCCTCGAAATTCATCAGCCAGTACGGCATCTGGAGGTTCGACACATCGAGCAGCTGCCCGGTGTGGCGGAACGCCTGCATGTATTCGCCATGCGGGTCGATCATCACGATGTGCCCCTCGGGCGTCAGCTGGCATATCCGGTGCAGGATCAGCGAGGCGCTGGTCGACTTACCCGTGCCGGTGGACCCGAGCAGCGCGAAATGCTTGCCCAGCAAGGCATCGACATAAAGCCCCGCGCGGATGTCCTTGGTGGGGAAAACCGTGCCGATGGTAATGTTGGTGCGGCCATCGCTGGCATAGATCTGGCGCAGGTCCGCGCTGGTGGCGGGATAGATGTAAGAGCCCGGCACCGGATAGCGAGTGACACCGCGACGGAAGCCATAGATCTTGCCGGTCAGGCGCTCTTCATCGCCTTCGCCAAGGAAATCGACCTGCGCGACGATGCTGCCCTGCCCATCGGAATGGTTATTCTGGCGCTGGGTGCGGACGCTGGCGAGAAGCCACGAATTGCCCACGCGGATCTTGATCTGGCTGCCGACCTGGCCAGACAGCGACACCGAGGGATCGGCATCGGCCATGCATTGTTCAAGCCGTTTGAGATCGAGGGCGATGGTGCTGCCAGAACCCGCGACATCAATGACGACGCCGAGCGGCTGGCGCGCGTTCGCCTGCGTGACCTGAGCAGCCGTAAGCTCTGCGGTCGTGGCCACCGGGGGCGCGGCCGGATTGCCGGCAAGGTCCGCCGTGGCAGCCGCGCGGCTGCCTGCGAAACCCTGGTTGCTCATGTCCGACATCGTCACTAGACCCCCTGCCTGCTCAGGCACTTAGCCAGACCGTGCTATCGGTTGTCGGTTAAGATCGGCCTAAGATGAGCCTATCCGGTTATGGACCAGAGCGGCCTTGTGACTGATCAGATCATCGCGAACAGGCGCCCGGCGATCCAGCCCATGCCGACCGACACCAGCACCGCGAACAGCCCGTAAAGCAGGCCATTGCGTTCCGCATTCCAGGCCACGAACCGTTCGAAACCTTCCTTGGTCACGCTGACCCGCGTCAAGGCCGAAGCGACGACCTTGCCATCGTGAATGGCAAAGGTTTCAGCGGTGTAGGTTCCGGTCTGCACGCTGGATGGCAGCGAAATGCGCGCCTGATAAAGCACTTGCCCGCTGATCTTCACCGCGCCTTCGCTCTGCTGGTACAGCCCCTGCCGGCGCATGAGATCGACCAGCCCGGCGGAGAAATGCTGTTGCTTGGCCGGATCGATCACGCCGATGGGCGAAAGCTGGAGCCAATCCAGCCCCAGTTCGTAGATCGCGGCCGTGCGATCATCGACGATCTGGTGGATCGGCCGCGACGAGGCGACGGCAAAGAAGCTGGGCGCGGAACGGAACTGGCTGCTGGCGGCATTGACCCAGACGCCCGCCACCTTCTGCTTTTCGCGCACCACGATCGAACGCACCGGGCCTTCGAGCACGACGACGATATCGTAATCGGCCGCCGCCCGCGTTCCTTCGGGCGTGAGGATGGCGCCGAACAGCAACAGGTCGGCACCGGTAAAGCCCTGCCGCACCTGCACTTCGTGCTGCGAAATTTCTGGCACGAGAATCGGGTCGCGCGCGGCGCCCAGGAACAGCAGGCACAGAGCGAGGAAGATTGCGCGCACCTTCATAGTGGCACCAGCGTGAATATCTCGTCGGGCCTATAGCCCAGCCCCAGCGCCATGCGCACCGCCACGGCCAGCACGATCACCGCAAGGATCAGGCGCAGATGTTCGGGCTTGGCCTTTTGCGCGAACAGCGCACCGACCTGCGCGCCCGAGACCGAGCCGATCAGCAGCAGGCCCGCCAGCACGATGTCCACCGCGCGCGTGGTCAAAGCGTGCATCATCGTGGTCGCCATCGTCACGAACAGGATCTGGAACAGCGAGGTGCCCACCACCACGCCCGCGCCCATGCCAAGGATGTAAAGCATCGCCGGGACAAGGATGAACCCGCCGCCGATGCCCATCAGCATCGTCAGGATGCCCGTGACCGTGCCCAGAAGCAGCGGCGCGAGCGGCGAAATGTATAGCCCCGAGCGATAGAAGCGCCAGCGGAAGGGCAGGCTGGCGATCAAAGGGTGATGTCGTCGTTTGCGCGCAGGCAGCGGCGTGCCGCTCCGCTGGGCATGCAGGGTGCGCAGGGATTCGTGCGCCATCAACCCGCCGATGCCGCCGAGCATGACGACGTAGAGGATGTTGATGACCGTATCGATCTGTCCCAGCGCCTGCAGCAGACGGAACAGCAGCGCGCCGAGCCCGGTGCCAAGGATGCCGCCCGCCACCAGCACGCCGCCCATGTGATAGTCGATGCCGCCGCGCCGGGCGTGGGCAAAGGCACCCGAAACGCTCGCCCCGGTCACCTGGCTTGCGGCAGAGGCCGCCGCCACCGTGGGCGGCACGCCGTAGAAGATCAGCAACGGCGTCGTCAGGAACCCGCCGCCGACCCCGAACATGCCCGAAAGGATGCCCGTGAGCGCGCCCAGCCCGATAATCACGAGGCCATTGACCGCAAGGTTGGCGATGGGAAGGTAAACGTCCATCCTGCACCGACGCTAGCGCAGGCTGGCGCGGTTGGGAACGCCCGGCTTGTCCTTTTCCGCCAGTCAGAACCCGGTGGCGAGCGTCAGCGCGGGCCCCGAGCCGGGCTCGGCCTGTCCGGCAACGCGAAAGCGCCAGTCGAGCGCGAGGCGCGAAGGCGCGCCTGCCACCGTGGTGCGCAGGGTGAGCCGTGGCCCGGCATCGACGCGGGCCGCGCCGCGTTGCCCGCCGGCCCAGACCCCGGCGCCAAGGCGCAGGTCCGCCCCCGCAAAGGGTTTGACGAGGCGTCGGTCCGCGACGGCCTGAAGGTCGAAGAAGGCGGTGGATTCGCGCCCCCCGACCCAGCCAGCCTGGCCGTAGCCTTCCAATTCCAGCCCTTGCAGTCCAGGGCGCGGGCCAAAGCCTCCGACCACGGCAACGGCCGGGCGCACGATCACGCCGCCGCCGTACGTCTGATCGACACGCGCCTCGATCATCAGCGTGGCCGGGATGCGGGGCGCGGGCCGCATGGCGAACCCGGCGGCCACGCCCCGGTCCGGCGCCCGGCCGATGGCGCCGGTGCCGCGCAGATACAACTGCGGCGCTCGCGCGCTGCCGGGCTGGAGGGCATAGCGCACGACCGCCCCGAACTGACTGCCACCATACGAGCCGGCGCCGGTGGCGAGCGATGCCACGTTGCCTTCACGGCGCAGCAGGACCCACCCATCGCCCGACCAACGCCGGACCGGGGCGCGGCCCGGCGGGCTGGTTCCCGCGCGATCCTCGGCAGCGGGCGCGCCGCCCTGGCCGGGGCGCAGCGCGCCGGCCGCGCCACCCAGCGCGGTTCCCAGAAGGCCTGCGGTCAAGGCCATGCTTTCCGGCGCGGCATCACCCCGCGCTGCGTCCACCCGCAGCGCGCGGGGCGCGCGGGGCGCGCGGACAGACCGGCGCAAGGGTGTCCGCCCGGATGGAGCCGCGTGGACCGGGCCTGTATCGCGCAAGGCGATGGTCAGGCCGCCCGTTCCGTCACGGACAGGCGATGCGGCTCCCACGCGCGGGTTCGGCGTGGCAAGCACAGCGGGTCTGGCAGAGGCATGGGCATCGAGTTCCGCGCCAAGGTACACCCCGCGCATTGCCACCCAGCAGACAAGGACCAGACCCAGCGCAAGCAGCGGTTGCCCTTGCCGTCGTCGGCAGCGCTCGTCCTTATCGGCCTTCACGTTGTCCCGGCCAGCGGCGCGTCACGCGCAGGATG
>JBDLVU010000231.1:0-4266 GCA_039804665.1 Pseudomonadota bacterium
GATGTCGTTGGCGCCCAGTGGCGTGCGACATTGCGTGAATCCGCAGCCATCGTCGCCAAACAGCGCTTCCATCGCCGCATCGCGCTGTGCCGCGGGGAGGGCGGAAAGCGCCTGCCAGCCCTTTTCGCCAAAGGCTCCGCCAAAGCCGGCGATGCGCTGCATCGGCTTGTCGACCTGCACGATCACATCCTGGGCAAACAGGTCCGACGTTGGCCCCCCCGCCGTGGGCACTGCGGTGCGCTGCCACGGCTTTCCGGCCTGTGTGGCGAACCACGCAGGCGCGGCGGGATCGGCAGGCGGGGCGGCCGTTCGCGCGGCTGCCGGCACGGTGCCGGTGGTGGCGGCTGCGGTGGTGGCGGCCATCAGGCCAAGCGCGGTGCGGCGGCTGACCGCGATTGCGGGTCCCTTTTGCGTCATGACATCCTCGATATTGGGGATCGTTGCCCCGGTGGCTGTTGTGGGATCAGGCGGGCGCGACGGTTACCGAGTCGCGCTCCACGAGGTGGAAGGGCAGGGTCTGCAACGCGCTGGCCGGTGCAGACGTATCGCCGCGATCCAGCACCATGCGGGCAGCGGCATAACCCATCTCCTCGATGGGCTGATACACCGTGGTCAGGTAAGGCCAGACCGATTGCGCCACCCAGCTGTCGTCGAATCCGCAAACCGAAATGTCGCGCGGCACCGTGATGCCCGCACGCCAGCAGGAAACCATAAGGCCGGCCGCCGAATCGTCATTGGTGGCAAAGATCGCGGTTGGCCGGCGGGGCGCGGAAACCAGCTGCACCCCGGCCTGGATTCCACCCTGAAACGCAAAGCCACCCGATGCTTCCAGCACCGGCTCCGTCACGCCCAGTTCGGCCAGCGCCTGAAGGAATCCTTCGCGGCGGCGATGCGCCGCGCCGTGGTCCGCAGGTCCCGTCACGATCCCGAAACGACGGTGGCCCAGATTCCAGAAATGGCGCGCAACCAGCCCCGCCGCCTCTGCATCGTCGATAATCACGCCCCGTGCCCGGTCGCGGTCGATATCCGGGGCAACCCGCGCATAGCGCACGCCGAGACGGTCAAATGTGTCCAGAATCTGGAGGTTGTCGGTCAGCGGCGGGGTCAGCACGAACCCGTCGCACCGGCTGTTGCGCAGGATCGCCGCCAGCTTGGCATCCAGCTCCGCCGGTGGGCAGCTTGAATCGATCTGGTCAATTCGCATGTGGTACTGCTGCTCCATGCATGCGCGATAGACGCCGGCCTGGATCTTCATGGTGTAGTTCGGGCTGGGATTGTCGAACAGCAGGCCGATGATGAACGTACGTGATCCGGCCAGCGACCGCGCGGCGGTGTCGGGCACGTAGTCCAGCGCGGCGATTGCGGCTTCCACCTTTGCGCGCAGCTTTTCCGAAACATGCGGCTCGCGATTGATGACGCGCGAAACGCTCTTCAGCGAAACGCCCGCCTTGCGCGCCACGTCTTCCATTGTGGCGTGCCCGCCGTTTTTGAGGTGTGAATAGGTATTCATGCGGCCCTTATGCCCAATTCCGCCGATGGCGTCACCACGTCGATTGACAGCGCAGTCTTGACAGCGCTGACAGACGGCGTCAACACATGAGGCGAAGCAGGCGGAACAGCCTGCCGACGGGAAGAGGAAAGACGAAGGGGCGCTGCTCCTTTGGGCGCAGATGCGCAGTTACTCCTCGGCACGACCTGATGGTCTCGGCGCTCCCGCCGGCGGCAACGCCTGCTTTTTGGCCGCCCGCCAGCGGTCGATCGTGTGCCGCTTGTTCTCCGGCCGGGGCTGGCCGGGGGACAATCGAGGGAGGAAAACAAATGAAGCTGATCCGTACCGCGTGCTTCGTCTCGGCCATCGCGCTTTGCGCGCCGGCCTATGCGCAAGATGCAACCCAGGCCGCGCAGGCCGCAGAGGCGCCGGCCTTCGGCGATATCATCGTCACTGCCACGCGCAGCGAAACCCGCCTTTCCAAGACCCCGCTCGCTCTCACCGCCGTCACCGGCGATGCACTGCGCGATGAAGGTATCGTCGGCCCGACCGACCTTGGTGAATCGGTTCCGAACCTGTCGATCGACCGCACCAACGGTCTCCAGATCACCATTCGCGGCGTGACCAGCACCGACGGGACCGAAAAGGGCGATCCTTCGGCTGCGTTCCTTCTCGACGGCATCTACCTCGCACGTCCACAGCAGGCTGACATCGGCTTCTTCGACGTGGCTCGCGTTGAAGTCCTGCGCGGTCCGCAGGGCACGCTCTATGGCCGCAACACCACGGCCGGCGTCGTCAACGTCATCACCAACAAACCCGAGATCGGCAAGTTCAGCGCGGGCGTAAATGCCGGCTATGGCAACTACAACGCCATGAACGTTGATGGTTTCGTCAACATTCCCGCCGGTGAATCGGCCGCTTTCCGCGTCGCCGCCACGTTCGACCAGCGCGACAGCTACATCCATGACACGAAGGGCGATCCGAACGGGAACATCGACGAGGATCCCTTCCGTCGCAACTTCGCCGTCCGCGGCTCGGGCCTGTTCAAGCTGGGGGACCGCGGCGATCTGATGCTGCGCGGCAACTATGGTCATCTTGGCGGCACCCGTGCCGTCGGCGTGCCGACGAGCAACTTCTACGAACAGACCGCCAATGGCACCGTTTCCACCCGCGATGACAACGGCAACGCCGTGTGGAATCCCATCGGTAACGTTCGCAGCCGCCTGACGCGCAACCTGTGGTCGATCCCGGTCGATACCAGCGGCACCGGCGGTGGCGGCGTTTCCGGCTCGACCAAGCCGTTCGACATCGACGATTCCACCTGGGGCATCGATGGTGAACTGAACTACGATATCGGCAACTTCACGGTCACCTATCTCGGCTCGTACCGCGAATACAAGGCGAACGAAAACTCGCAGCTGGACATCCGCAGCCTGCTGCCCGCCAGCCTGCCGCCGTTCCTTTCGGGGCCGGGCCTGATGGACAACTTCCAGGCCCATTGCGAACAGGCTGATGAACAGTGCACCTATCAAGGCTTCTTCAACGGCAAGTACGAACAGCAGAGTCATGAATTCCGCATCGCCACCAACGGCAGCGGCCCGCTGAAGCTTCAGGCCGGCGGCTACTACTTCCGCGAACACTCGGTGATCGGGTTCTACATTCCGGATTTCCCGGAATTCATCATCGGCAACCACAAGCTCTACGGCTTCCCGCAGGAAACCACGTCGAAGACGCTGGGCGCCTTCATGCAGGGCACCTACTCGGTCACCAGCGCGCTGCGCCTGACCGCCGGCGTCCGCTTCACGCATGACGACAAGTTCCGCTATGGCCACACGGTCGTCACCGACAACATCAACGATCCGATCGTGATTGGCGGCGGCACGTATGCCAACGACGCGCAGGTCAAGAATAACAAGGTGACCTGGCGTGGCGGCTTCGACCTCGATGTGGGTCGCGGTCTTGTCTACGGCAGCGTGGCCTCGGGCTACAAGCAGGGCGGTTTCGGCGACGGCTGCTCCACCGGTTCGACCACGCAGATCACCAGCAAGGGTGAAAGCTGCGCGCCCACCCTGCCGCAGGCGATCTACTACAAGCCTGAAACCCTGGTTGCCTATGAACTGGGCTTCCGCGGTCCGGTGGCGGAAGGCGTGCGCCTTGATGCCAGCGTGTTCTACTATGATTACAAGAACATGCAGCTCAGCTCGCAGCTGAACATCAACGGCGCGCCCACGCTTGTCACGACCAACGCCGGTAAATCGCGCGTGCTGGGTCTTGAATTCCAGGCCTTCCTGAACCCGGTGAAGAACCTGACCTTCAACCTCGGCATCAACCTCACCGACGCGAAGTACAAGCACTTCTGCCCGGGTGGCACCGACACTGGCAACCCGCTGGACGCTTGCTCGGCCGGCACGCCCGACTTCGCCAACCGTCCGCTGGACCGCTCGCCCAAGCAGACCGCGTTCGCTTCGTTCGACTCGGCCACCAGCCCACGGGTGCGCGTGACCGCACCCGTCCCGGCAACGATGACGATCACGCCCATCGCGAGGGTCGGGATCCAGAGTTTTTGCTTGACAGTGAAGGCCATGTCGGCGTGTCTCTCGGAAAGTCCGCCTTCAACCCTCAGGCCGGGGCGGTTTGGGAAAACAGGCTCAGAAGGCCGCGTCCAGGGCATTGAGCTCTTGCCCGGACAGCAAAGACTCGATGTCCATGAGGATCAGCATGCGCTCACCCACCTTGGCGATGCCCTGGATGAAGCGCATGTCAACGACCGCGCTCAT
>JBDLVU010000232.1:0-4237 GCA_039804665.1 Pseudomonadota bacterium
ATGAAGCTTGCACTTGGGGGCGCATGCATGGTTCCGGGCGTCGAAAGGGCACTTGCGGCATCCACGGCATCGTCAGGCATGCCGTCCAAAGGGCAGGGGTGTCCTGCAGATGCGCCGCGATGGGGGATTGGCCTTGAAGGACAGCGCAAGGCCGATCTCGGAGATGGCAGGTATCTGAATCCCGTGCTCTCCGGCGATTACCCCGATCCTTCGGTCCTGCGCGACGGCGACGATTTCTACATGACGCATTCGTCGTTCGATGCCGCGCCGGGGTTGCTGATCTGGCATTCGCGCGATCTGGTGAACTGGCGGCCGCTGGGGCCTGCGCTTGCCAGGCCGCTGGGCACGGTCTTCGCGGTGGACATCGCGAAGCATGACGGCCGCTATTTCATCTACATCCCGTTCATGAAAGCGGATTGGTCCCCGCCTCTGGCAAGTTTTGCCAACATTTACGTGATCCATGCACCGTCGATGACGGGACCGTGGAGCGAGCCGATCGACCTCGGCATCGGCGACCTGATCGATCCCGGGCACGTCGTGGGCGAAGATGGCCAGCGCTATCTCTATTTCAACCAGGGCAAGCGCGTGCGGCTTGCGGCGGACGGCCTCAAGGTCGCGGGTCCGGTGGAAACGGCCTATAAAGCGTGGCGTTATCCCGACGACTGGATCACCGAAGCGTGGTCGCCCGAAGGCCCGAAGCTGTTCCGGCGCGGCGCGTTCTTTTACCTCGTGAACGCGGTGGGGGGCACCAGCGGTCCGGCAACCGGCCACATGATCGTGGTGGCGCGGTCCCGGTCGATCCACGGGCCCTGGCAGCATTGTCCGCGCAACCCCATCCAGCGCACGCGGTCGAACGCCGAACGGTGGTGGTCACGCGGGCACGCCACCTGCGTCGAAGGGCCGGGCGGCCAATGGTTCATGGTCTATCACGGGTACGAGAACGGGTTCCAGAACCTTGGTCGGCAGACCTTGCTCGAACCGATCGAATGGACCGACGACGGATGGTTCCGCGCCGTTGGCGGCGATCTTTCGCAGCCGCTGGCAAAGCCGGCTGGCGTGGCCGTGCCGCACGGCATGGCCCATTCCGACAGCTTTGCCGAAGGCGCGGCGGGCCGGCTGTGGACGCTTTACGCCAGCGCTCCAAACGAGGGTGCGCGCGTCACCTTCGCGGATGGCAGCCTGACCCTGACGGGCAAGGGCCGCGGCCCGCACGATTGCTCCGTGCTGACGCAGCAGGTGGGCGACCGGGCGTATGAGGTTCAGGTCCAGCTCGAACTGGTTGGCGAGGCTGTCGGCGGGCTTTTGCTGTTCTTCGACAATCGCTTGTTCCTCGGCCTCGGCATCGATGGGGCGCGCATGACCACCTATCGCGGCGGAAAGGTGTCGTACTGGCCCGAACCCGCACCGCCCACCCGTCGGATATTCCTGCGCATCACCAACGATCACCAGATCGTCACCTTCCACTACAGCCTCGATGGAACAAACTGGACGCGCCACGGCGTGCGCAGCGAGGTTTCCGGCTACAATGCCAACACCGTCGACAACTTGCTGAGCCTTCGTCCCGCGTTGTTCGCGGCGGGAAGCGGCCGGGTGATTTTCCGCGACTTTCGCTATCGCGCGCTGCCGGCGTGATCCCGAACCTGGATAACAAGAAGGATGCCATCATGTTGAACCGCAGGGCCGTTCTTGGCGGCATGGCCGCGCTTTCCGCCAGCCCCGCCATCGCAGCGGGAATACGACGCCCGGACATGCACTTCCCCAAGGGCTTCCTGTGGGGCGCCGCCACCGCGCCGCATCAGGTTGAAGGCAACAACCTCGGCTCGGACAACTGGATCGTCGAGAACGTGCCGGGTTCGATCTATGCCGAACCGTCGCTGGATGCGGCGGGCAGCCTCGAACTCTGGCCGGTCGATCTTGATCTGGTAAAGGCGATGGGCCTCAACACCTATCGCTTCGGCATCGAATGGGCGCGGATCGAGCCCGAGCAGGGCCGCTTCTCGGTCGCCATGCTCGATCACTACAAGCGCATGATCGACGGGTGCATCGCGCGCGGGATCACGCCGTTCGTCACCTTCAACCACTTCACCTGTCCGCGCTGGTTCGCGGCGATGGGCGGATGGGGTAACCCCGCGTCGGTCGGCCTGTTCGCGCGCTATTGCGAGGGCGCGGCGCGCCATTTGGCCGCCGGGATCGGATACGCGACCACGCTCAACGAACCCAATCTGGCGGGCAAGGTGCAGGAACTGCTACCCGGCAACCTGCGCGACGGGGACAAGGCAACGCAGGAAGCCGCCGGCCGGGCCACCGGCAGCCCGATGTTCCAGGCCGGCAACGCGCTCTATGTGCGCGATGTCGCAGCCACGCAGGCCAACCTGCTTGCGGCGCACAAGGCGGGCAGGGCCGCGATCAAGGGCGTGCGGCCCGACTTGCCGGTGGGGACCAGCCTTGCCATGCTGGACGAACAGGCCGCAGGGCGCGACACCACGCTGCGGGACAAGGCGCGCGCCCGCTATTACGACGAATGGCTCCACGCCGTGCGTGGCGATGATTTCGTGGGCGTGCAGAACTATGAACGCCATGTTTGGAGCAGGAACGGCCAGCTGCCGCCCCCGGCCGGTGCGCGGCTCAACACGATGGGGGCCGAAGTCCATCCCCCGTCGCTCGCCGGCGTCGCGCGCTATGCCCACGCCGTGTCCGGCTGCCCCATCGTCGTCACCGAACATGGCGTCGGCACCGATGACGACTCCATCCGCCAGTGGTTGATCCCGGCGGCGCTTGCCGAACTGAAGCTGGCAATGGACGAAGGCGTGCCGGTGCTGGGCTATGTCCACTGGTCGCTTGTGGACAACTTCGAATGGGGCTTTGGCTATCGCATCCGCTTCGGCCTGCACACGCTGGACCGCACCACCTTCGAACGGCGGCCAAAGCCGAGCGCGGCGGTGCTGGGGGCCATCGCGCGGGCCAACAGTCTGGCGACCTGAAGCGGCGTCAACCGGGCGGAGTGATCACTTCGTCCATGCGCTCCAACAGCCAAAGCAGCCCGGCGTCGCCGGAACGCGCGCGATGGAACTGCACCATTTCGCGCATCGGCGGCATGGCGAAGGGCAGCGACGCCCACCGGATCGGGTAATGCAGCGCGGCTTGCCGGGCGAGCCGCGCGTGCATCACGGCCAGCCGCTGGGTACCCACCAGCAGTTCGGGCACCTGCGCGAACGAAGGCACAACCACTTCCTCGCGCCGGGTGAGACCCCGTGCGCGCAATTGCGCCTCAGCAAAGCTCAGCCGTGAAACGCGCCCGATACGTACGGCGATATGGCCGGCGCTGGCGAATGCATCCTCGTCGATGGTTCCGCCGGCCAGCAGGGGGTTGCGATCCCACCCGGCCACCACGTGCTGTTCTTCAAGCAACGGGCGCGCCGGATGCGCCAGCACGACCCATTCGTGGGGCACGATCATCAGGTCGATTTCGCCGCGATCCAGCAGTTCGCCGCCGTTGTCGTCGGGCGGCACGACATCGATCTCGATGCCGGGGGCAATGTCGGCCAGCCGCAGCATCAGCGGGCGCAACACCACGCTGGTGATGTAGTCCGATGTACAGATGCGAAAGCGCCGGGATTCGGTGGCGGGATCGAAGCTGGCGGGCTGCGTCACCAGCACGTCGATCTCGGCCAGCACGGCCTTCAGCATCGGCTTCAGCCGCAGCGCATAGGGGGTCGGCACCATGCGCTTGCCGTGCGGGGCCAGCAGCGGGTCGCCAAACCAGTCGCGCAACCGCGCCAGCGCCGCGCTCGCCGCCGGTTGGCTCACGTAAAGGCGCTGCGCTGCGCGCGTCACGCTGCCTTCGTCCAGCAACGCTTCAAGAGCCAGCAGAAGATTGAGATCGAGCCCTTTGAAGCGCATGTATCCATAAATATCACGGATGGATAATCATCAAAACAAATACTTTTCCTGATTGGATAGGCTCGCCTAGCGACGGAGAAAGTCACACATCGGGAGATGCGCGCCCACTCGAACGGGCGACGCGGCAAAGATATGAAAAACCTGAATGTTCTAGTCGTCGGGGCCGGTATCGGTGGGTTGTCCGCCGCGATTGCGCTCGCCCGGAATGGTCATGCGGTCACGCTGGTAGAGAAAGACCCGCAGTGGTCCGTGTATGGCGTCGGCATCATCCAGCAGGCCAACGTGGTGCGCGCGATGGAGCAGCTTGGCGTGCTCGATACCTTCCTCGATGCCGCCT
>JBDLVU010000233.1:0-4221 GCA_039804665.1 Pseudomonadota bacterium
CGCCCGGCTGGGCGACGTGATCAGGATGGCAAGTGCCGAGTGCTGGGCACCGGCTGGGCATAGCTGACGTGGCACGGTGGTATCGCGCCTATGAAGGGACGGTTGCCGATCCCAAGCTGGCCGAAGCGGCGATGGTGGCGGGCTGTTCGCGCAGCGTGGCCGTGGCCGCCTGGCACCTGATCCTGGAAAAGGCGGCCGTGGCGATGGATAGCGGCCGGTTCGATTGCTCCCCCCGCCTTGTGGCTGTGGCGCTGGGCGAACCCCTCTTGGCGATGGAAGCGCTGGTGAGCGCGTTCGCCGACATCGGGTTGACCTGCGACGGACGCGTGACCGCATGGGAACGCCGGCAATACGAAAGCGACCGATCGGCTGGCCGCACCGCGAAATGGCGGGAAGGGAAAAAATCGAAGGAAAAGGCACCATGTGACGTCACAGGTGCGTCACCGCGACGTCACCGTGACGCACCAGATACAGAGTCAGAGACAGAAGATACCGTAGCTAAAGCTACGGGCGCCAAATCGCCGGTTTCGGAAAGGGTTTGTGAACCTTCCCTCCCGGCTGGTCCGCAACCCGATGCGGCGGACTTTACGCGGATGGTGTTTGGCAGCGGGGTGGCGATCCTCACGGCAGTCGGCAAGAATGACCGACAGGCCCGTTCGATCATCGGCCGCTGGCGACAGACCTATTCCGACAGCATCGTGCTTGCCGTGCTTTCTCGCTGCCAGGTGATGCAGCCTTCCGAGCCGGTGGAATGGATAGCGGCGGCGCTTCAGCACGAAGCGCGCCGCGCAGCTGGAGATCGACATGGACAATCCGAACAACCTGCCCGCACGGGCGGGGCAGGGCTGCGCACCATCGGGCAGCGTGTGGCCGAGCGGCGTGCGGCTGCCAACGCCGGCTGATCCGGACAATGGGCTGCGCCCGCATCGGGAAGCGTGGGTTATCGCCATGCTGACCGGGTGCCTAGCGCTGGTGCGGCCTGTCGGCATGAGCGAGGAAGCGGCCGAAGAGTGGATTTCACTGGCAACCGACGAGGTGCAGCACGTGCCCGCCGACCTGCTGGATGAAGGCTGCGCGATGGCCCGTCGCAAGTGCCGGCACCACGGCGCGATCGTGCCGACGATCATGGATCATGCCGAAGAGAGATGGGCAGCGCGCAAACGGATGCGTTTCGCACTGCTGGAGCGAGCGGGCGAAGCGAAGCCAAAGCGCGAGGCGTGGAAGCCGACAGCGGAGGAACTGGAAATGATCAAGCGACAAGCGACCGACCGGCTTCGCGCCGGGCGGGATTAAGACAACCGGGAGGGCAAGACATGGGCAAGGCAACGGCGCGCCGCATCGATCCGATGATCGCGCAGGCAGATATCCCGGCGGCGCAGATGGCGCGGGGCGAATACGACATCGCAGCGGTCCCGAACCCGCACGGCGAGGTTTACGTAAACGGGGCGCTGAAGCAGCATCGCGCGGTGCGCAAGGTGCCGCACTACCAGACGCTTTACCGCGCTGGCACGATCGACCGGCAGACCTACAACGTGCTGGACTGGTATGCGGCGCGGCTGTCGTTGGCGGAAAGTGGAATGTTTGGCTGCGCGCTGTCTGGCGAAGTCGGCAACCGCAGGGCAGCGGGTAGCGTCTCCATCGACCATGCGGCAATGCAGGCGCGGTTCGACGTGAAGTGGGCGGCGGGAGAGATTGGGCAAGGTCTGTTCGAGGTGTTCGACGCGGTGATGCGAGACGAACTGACGTTCGTGGAGATTGCCCGGCGCGCATGTGCCCATCGTCATGTGCGAGCCAGCGTTCGCACCGAGCGCCGTAATCAGCAGCGCGCGTTCCTGAAAGCGAGTAAGCGTCTGGTTGATGCCGTGGCTGGTCGCTTTGGTATTCGTGGGCTGCGCGTTGCGGAGGGTTGACGTTTGGCCACCGCGTGCTAGACCTGATCACGATTGATAGGTGCGTCTTGTGAAGGCGCACCTTTTCATTTGAGGGCAGCACCGATGCCCAAGGCTCCACCACAATTAGGCAGGCTACCCGGCGCCAAGCGGCGCAGCTGGGGCAAGGCTGGCGACGGTTCCCGACAGTCGCGCGGCTACGGTGCAGAGTGGGACAGGCTGCGGGCACGGATCCTGAAGCGCGACAAGTACTTGTGCCAAGCGTGCCGGCGCGGTAGCATCGCGGCAATGGCGACCGACGTGGATCATATCAGGCCGCGCCACCTTGGTGGCGGCGAGGATGATGGGAACCTGCAAGCGCTTTGCGGCCCATGTCACCGGGCGAAGACATCGGCCGAGGCCAAGGCGGCAGCGGCAGGGCGGCGCTAGATCACATCGCGGTGTGATGTAGAGGGTGGGGGTGTGGTCAATCCCTAGGCCCCTTTGCGCCGTAGGACACGCACGCAAGCAAATTTTCGCGCGTTTGAATTAAGATTTCGAGGGTGGATTAGGATTTCCCCTCACATTGGGATGTTGATGGCGCGGGTGCGGGGCCGGCGGACAGGAGAGTTCGATGGCACAACGTGGGCGCAAGCCTGACACATCGGCGGCCAAGGTCGCGCGCGGCACCATGAAGCCGACGCCCGACGTTCTGGCGCAATTTGACCGTGATCCGGCAGACGTGCCGATCCGTTGGAGTTCACTTTCACCCGAAGCGGCCGACGTATGGGACCGCGAAATCGAACATTTCATCGCGGCCGGCGCAAACCGCAAGGACAGCGCTTTTCTGAACCATACGGTGATGATGATCGCGGACTATGAGCTGCGTTCGAAAATGTATCAGGAAGGCGCCGAGGGCATCGACGCGCCGCCGATCACGATGGCGGTGGAATTGCGGGTGAGGCTGGAAGGCCTTGGCATGGCGGGCGCCAAGTCCCGTGTTGCGCGGATGGGGGCCGGGGGGCCTGCGCAGGCGAAGGGGAACGCCTTTGCAGCCAACGGAAACCGGCCACGCGCGTGACTATGCCGCCATTGCGCTGGAGTATGCGCGGGCGGCCGTAGCCGACAAGGGGCAAAAGGATCATTGCAGGCTGGTGCGCCTTGCGGCGAAGCGCCAGCTGGACGACCTGAAAAAATCGCGCCGCAAGGATTACCCGTTCAGGTTCAGTGCCTGGTACGCCAACGACGTTTGCGATTTCATCGAGAAATTGCCGCACGTCGAAGGTGTTTGGTCCTGCCCGACGATCGTGCTGGAGCCGTTCCAGGTATTCGTTCTGACGACCGTGTTCGGATGGCGCCGAAAGGACGACATCGACGTTCGCCGGTTCAGCGTGGTCTATGAAGAGCTAGCCCGCAAGAACGCCAAATCGACCAAGACGGCAGGTGTTTCGCTGTATTGCCTGTGCTGCGAGGGTGAGGAGGGGCCGCAGGTTCTGACGGCGGCCACGACCTACGACCAGGCTAAGAAGGTTTTCCATCCCGCCAAGCGGATGGTCGAGAAAACGCCAGATTTGCAGGATGCGTTCGCTTTGGCCGCATGGGCGAAATCGATCACGTGCGGCGGGAACGGCGGCTATATGCAGCCGATCCATGCGAAGTCGAAAACGCAGGATGGGCACAACCCGCATTGCGTGACGATGGACGAACTGCACGCGCATGAGGATCGCGGGCTTTACGATGTGATGCGATCGGCGTTTGGCGCCCGGCGCAACCCGATGTTGTGGCAAATCACCACGGCCGGATTCAACGTTCACGGCGTTTGCTACGATCAGCGGTCGCTGGCGGTGAAAATTCTGGAAGGCGCGGTCGAGGCCGATCACTTTTTTGCGATCATCTACACGCTGGACCGCAAGGAAGACTACGACCCGCCGCGAAAGAGGGACGACGATCCATACGATCCGGCGGTGTGGATCAAAGCGAACCCGCTGCTGGCATCGCCCGATAGCGCGCCGCTGCGATCCGAAATTGCAAAAGCCGCGATCGAGGCGAAGAACGGGCACGAAGGCGATTTCAAGACCAAGCGCATGAATATCTGGCTGGGCGCGGCAAGTGCCTGGTTGAATGCCAAACGCTGGGGCGAGCGGGGCGACCGCACGTTGCGGCTGCGCGATTTCAGGGGCCTGGATTGTACGCTGGGCGTGGACCTTTCGGATAAGGACGACATCACCAGCATCTGTTTGTCTGCCATGACCGCCGATAATTGCCTGTTGGTAAAGACCTGGCATTTCGTGCCCGAAGAGGCGCTGAAGCGGGATAGCCAGGCCGACCGCGAAAACGCCACGCTTTACAAGAA
>JBDLVU010000234.1:0-4187 GCA_039804665.1 Pseudomonadota bacterium
CCGGCTGCGCGGCGGTCAACCGCATCACCGGCGGCGGCGGCAAGGACACCATCGCCACGGGCGGCGGCAACGATGTGATCGCCTATCTTGCTACGACCGAATCGTTCGGCACCAAGGCCGACCTGATCAAGGACTTCGCCGGCGCGGGGCTGGCGGGCGGCGACCGCATCGACCTTTCCGCCATCGACGCGACCGCTGGCGGCATCAACAACGCCTTCGTGTTCGGCGGCACAACCGCCACTGCGCACGGGGTCTGGTATGCCAAGGACAGCGCGGCCGGCTTGACCCACGTCTACGTCGATACCGACGGCGTGACCTCCACGGCAGAGATGACGATCAACCTGACCGGACTGATGACCATGAACGCAGGCGATTTCGTCCTGTAAGAAACGCGCCGTCGCTGCTAGGCGGCGCGGATGTTGACGATCCGGGACATCACCGTGCGGCTTGGCGGCCGCACCATCATCGACCGCGCCTCGGCCACGATCCCCACCGGGCAAAAGGTCGGGCTGGTCGGGCGCAACGGCGCGGGCAAGTCCACGCTGATGAAGGCGTTGATGGGGCAGATCGATCCGGACGAAGGTTCGGTCGACCGCCCCCGCCGCAGCCGGCTGGGCTATATCGCGCAGGACGCGCCCAGTGGCACGGCCACCCCGTTCGAGACGGTGCTGGCCGCCGATCTCGAACGCGCCACGCTGATGGACGAGGCAGACCACTGCACCGATCCGGACCGGCTGGCCGACGTGCACGAGCGGCTGATCGCCATCGATGCGTGGACCGCCCCTGCCCGCGCGGCGCGCATCCTGCTGGGGCTTGGTTTTGACGAAGCGATGCAGGGGCAGCCGCTCGACAGCTTTTCGGGCGGGTGGAAGATGCGCGTTGCGCTTGCCTCGCTGCTGTTCTCGGCGCCTGACGTGCTGCTGCTGGACGAACCGAGCAACCACCTCGACCTTGAAGCTTCGCTGTGGCTGGAAAGCTTCCTGAAAAGCTATCCCGGCACGATCCTGATCATCAGCCACGAACGCGACCTGCTGAACACCGTGGTCGACGCGATCCTGCACCTTTCGGGCGGCAAGCTGGCGCTGTATCCCGGCAACTACGACAGCTTTGAACGCCAGCGCGCCGAGCGCGCATCGCAGGCCGCCGCCGCCAAGGCCGCGCAGGACGCGCAGATCGAAAAGCTGCGCGATTACGTGGCGCGCAATTCAGCCCGCGCCTCCACCGCCAAGCAGGCGCAATCGCGCGCCAAGATGCTGGCGCGGATGCAGCCCATCGCCGCGATGATCGACGACCCGTCGATGAGCTTCGATTTCCCCAGCCCCGGCGAAATGCGCCCGCCGCTGATCACGCTGGACATGGCGGCGGTGGGGTATGAAGCGGACAAGCCGATCCTGCGCCGGCTGAACCTGCGCATCGATCCGGATGATCGCATCGCGCTGCTGGGCCGCAACGGCAACGGCAAGACCACGTTGGCGCGGCTGCTGGCCGGACAGCTGGAGGCGATGGAAGGCGGCATGACCACCGCGTCCAAGATCCGCATCGGCTATTTCACGCAGTATCAGGTGGAGGAACTGGACGCCGATTCCACGCCGATGGACCTGATGACGCGCGCCATGCAGGGCCAGACGCCGCTGGCTGTGCGCGGGCAGCTGGGCCGGTTCGGCTTTTCCGGTCCGCGCGCCACGGCCAACGTCGGCACGCTATCGGGCGGGGAGCGCGCGCGGCTGGCGCTGGCGCTGGTGACGCGTGAAGCGCCGCACCTGCTGATCCTGGACGAACCGACCAACCACCTCGACGTGGACGCGCGCGAGGCGTTGGTGCAGGCGCTGGCCGCGTTCGAGGGCGCGGTGATCCTGGTCAGCCACGATCGCCACATGGTGGAACTGACCGCCGACCGGCTGGTGCTGGTCGATGGCGGGGCGGCGCAACCCTATGACGGGTCGATGGACGACTACATCGACTTCGTGCTGGGCCGCAACCAGCCCGCCGACGCCGAGGCAAAGCCCCGCCCCGCCGCCAACGCGCGCAAGGACGGCAAGGCGCAGCGCGAGGAATGGAAGGGCCTTCAGAAAAAGGTCACCGAAGCCGAAACCCGCATGAGCCGGTTGCAGGCGCAGATCGAGGCCATCGACGCCGCGCTGGCCGATCCGGCCAAGGCGTCCAAGGAGCTGAAGGGCCTTGCCTTCGGCGAACTGGGCAAGCGGCGCGTGCAGGCCGAAGGCGATCTGGAAGCCGCCGAAGCCATCTGGATGGAAGCGGTCGAAGCGGTCGAAAGCTGGACGGCATGAGCGTCGCCTTCCGCCGTGAGAGCGACGAGGAACACCTTGAACCCAAGTTCGCCGTGCCCATCCCGCCGGGGCCGAACCTCGTCACCGCCAAGGGCCTCGCGCTGATCGAGGGGAAACTGGCCGAACTGGAAGCGCAAGTGTCCGCGCTGACCGTGGACACCGCGCTTGCCGCTGCGAAGCGCGACCTGACCTATTGGAAAAGCCGGCTGGCGACTGCCGAAGTCCAGCCGGTGCCGAATGGCGAGGAAGTGGCCTTCGGCTGCCGCGTGCGCTTCACGCTGAACGGCAAGGCCCGCGAAATCGCCATCGTCGGGCACGACGAGGCCGACCCGGCGCATGACCGGCTGGCCTTCACCGCGCCATTGGCACGCGCGCTGATCGGCGCCGCCGTGGGCGAACTGGTGGACTTCAACGGCAAGGAAGAGGCGATCGAAGTGGTTGCGATCGCGGCTTTGTAGGGCAGCGCAACAGGCCCTCACCCCGGCCCCTCCCGCAATCGGGAGGGGGTGATCCAGCGAACGCTATTCCGCGAACACCGTGCGGTACGAGCGGCGCGTGAACTTCCACGCACCATCGATGCGCCGCAGTTCGTCTTCATAGCGACCGGTGGTGCGGATGCGGTTGCCGGTGGCGGGATCGTCGTAGATCTCGATGGTATAGGCGACCGCGCTGGCGCGGTCCCCCTCCACTTCGATTGAGCCGGGTTGCATGAAGTAGATCATCGGCTTGGTGCAATTGTCCAGGCCATAGTGCTTCATCGATTCCACCCAGCCCGAAACGATCACGTCCTTGCCGGTGAACACCCCAAGGTCGGGATAATCGGGCAGTTCCCACTGCGCGTCATCCGCCCAGATCGAACCCCACAGGTCGGCATCCTTCGTCATCACGCCGTGGGCGTGGGTATCCATCAGTTCGCGGATCGCGGTGCGATCCTCCAACGGTCCGGTAAACGGCATTGCGCGCTCCTTACCAGGCGTGGGTTTCGCCGTTCCACTTGAGGAAATCGCCCGAACGATCGAGCGTCCAGTCGGCCGC
Source organism: Pseudomonadota bacterium (assembly GCA_039804665.1). Taxonomy (GTDB): domain Bacteria; phylum Pseudomonadota; class Alphaproteobacteria; order Sphingomonadales; family Sphingomonadaceae; genus Novosphingobium. The sequence continues at coordinate 3,324 of JBDLVU010000234.1, forward strand.
CACCTGCCTGATGCCGGCGGCGCTTTCCTGCGGAGTGATGTCGGCGCCTTCACCGCCCATGTCGGTCTGCACCCAGCCCGGATGGACCAGCCCGATCACCACGCCGCGATCCTTGAGATCGATGGCGACCGAACGCATCATCCGGTTAAGACCGGCCTTGGCCGCGCCGTAGGAATAGAAGCCGCCATAGGGCCAGGTGGAAGCGGCGAGCTGGCTCGAGAAGTTGATGACCTTCGATCCCGCCTTCAGCCGCGGCAGGAATGCCTGCAACACGCGCAAGGGGCCCTTGAGCATGACATCGAATTCGCGGTCCCACGCCGCCCAGTCCGAGCTGCCGAGTTCCAGTTCGGGCGCGGCGAGTTCGGCAGTGCCGGCCACGTTGTAAACGAGGTCGATGGTGTCGCTGCCGGTGCTGGCGGCGCCTTCGCGCACCGAATCGTCGCTAGTCACGTCCATCGTGTGGACCGTCAGCCTGCCATCCGAGAGGGCGGCCAGCGCGTCCAGCTTTTCGCTGTTCTTGCGGGCGAGTGCGAACACGCGGTCGCCTGCGGCCACATGCTGGCGTGCCAGTTCAAGCCCGATCCCGCGCGCCGCGCCGGTGATTGCCACGGTAGCCATTCAACGTCTCCCTTCGATCCAGTCATTGAGCACTTCATGGAAGAAGCGCACGCGTGTTTCCTGCGCGGGAAGATAGGCATCTTCGTATCCGCGCGAATGCATTCCGGCCTGCATGCCTTCGGCCAGTTCCATGTCCTGATACACGATCTGCCCGGCGAGTTCGGGAATGCCGCGCCCGCCATCGAAATCGCGGTGTTCGCAGGTCTCCACCTCGCGCAGCGGCTTTGGCCCCGCCATGATCGATTC
>JBDLVU010000235.1:0-4165 GCA_039804665.1 Pseudomonadota bacterium
GTTCTTTTCCACCGCCACCCGGCCGACGTTCAGCTGGATCGGGCGCGGCAGGTCGGCCCATTCCTCCAGCGGGGCGTGAAGCGGATGGAACAGCGCACCGTCGATCCCGCGAGACCACAGCCGCGTGTGGCCGATGCCGTGCCCGGCCAGTTCCGCCGCCAGCGTCGGCGTGGAAACCAGCACCGCCGCGCTCGATGCGTGGAACCGGCGCATCAACGGCCAGAAAGCCGCCGGGCTCAACCCCGTGCGCACCGCCGCATAATCCGGAAACCGCGTGTGGAACGCGCTGGTAAACGGCACCCCGGCCGATTTGCACCAGCTGCGTGCGCTCCACCCAATCGGCCCTTCGGTGGCGATGTGCACGATGTCCGGCCCGAAATCGCGCAGCGTCCGCCGCGTGCCAAAGCGCGGTGCCATCGCCAGACGGATCTCGCTGTATCCGGGCAGGGCGAACGTGGCGAACTGGCTTGGCGTCACCAGTTCCACCTCGTGCCCGGCCTGCATCAGCCGGTCGACCGTGGTGGACAGCGTGCGTACCACGCCATTGACCTGCGGATGCCAGGCATCGGTGCAGATGGCGATTTTCATGCCGGCTCTCCCACTGCAACCGCGGGTTCGGCAGCCACCGGCATGACCGGCGCCTTGCGCTGTTCTTCCACCCAGTCGATGATGCTCATCGCTCCGTCGAAATCCTCGACCAGCGCGGTGCAGCTTTCGACCCAGTCGCCATCGTTGTAATACGTCACGTCGCCGATCTGGCGGATTTCGGCGCAGTGGATGTGCCCGCAAACCACGCCGTCCACGCCCATGTCGCGCGCCGCGTGCGCCACCGCTTCCTCGAAGTCGCAGACGAACTGCACCGCGTTCTTCACGCGCTTCTTCATATAGGCGGACAGCGACCAGTACGGCATCTTGAACAGCCGCCGCCCGGCATTGAACCAGCGGTTCGCGCGCAGCAGCACCTCATAGGCTTTGTCACCCAGGAACGCGAGCCAGCGGGCATAAAGCACCACCCCGTCGAACCCGTCACCATGCGTCACCAGCAGTCGGCGGCCGTCGGCAGTGGTGTGGATTTCCTCCAGCGCCAGTTCCACCCCGCCAAAACCCATGCCAGCATAGGGGCGCAGCATTTCGTCGTGGTTGCCCGCGATCAGCACCACGCGGGTGCCGCGATGCGCCATCTTCAGCACGCGGCGCACAACTTCGTTGTGCGCGTCGGGCCAGTACCAGCCCTTGCTCAGCCGCCAGCCGTCGACGATATCGCCCACCAGATAAAGCGTTTCGCATTCGATGGCGGAGAGGAAGTCCAGCAGCATCGGCGCGTTGCAGCCGCGCGTGCCCAGGTGGACGTCGGAAATCCACACCGTGCGCACCTTGCGTTTGGGGCGAAAGCCGCGCGGTTCGGGCAGGTCGAGCCAGGCGGGAATCGACCTGGCGAGTTCGGCGGGAGTGGGCAGGGCCTTCTTCGGGATCGCGCGTGCCATGGCAATGCCTCTTTCGGTTCGGTCCAGTTCCGCGAATCCCTGTCACATTTGCATTGCGTCTGCGTGGCACCCTGTCACCGGAATGAAACAAGAGGGGAACGCAAACGTCGTGACGCGGCGCAATTTGGCCGTTAAGGACAACAGGAATGCTCACTGGCCTGTCGATCCGTAATGTCGTTCTGATAGAGGCGCTGGACCTCGCGTTCGGCCGTGGGCTGGGCGTGCTGACGGGTGAAACGGGCGCGGGCAAGTCGATCCTGCTGGATTCGCTGGGCCTGATTCTCGGCGACCGCGCCGATACCGGCCTTGTCCGTGGTGGCGAGGAACAGGCCAGCGTCACCGCCACGTTCGAATTCGCCGAACTGCCCGAAGCCTTGCGCACCGTGCTGGCGGACGCGGAAGTTGATGTGGAACCCGGCGAACCGCTCATCGTGAAGCGCCGGCTCAAGGCCGATGGCGGCAGCCGCGCCTTCGTCAACGATCAGCCCGTCGGTGTCGCCCTGCTGCGCGAAATGGCGCGCAGCCTTGTCGAACTGCACGGCCAGCACGACGATCGCGGCCTCGTCAACGCGCGCGGACACCGCAACCTGCTCGATCGCTATGCGCGCGCGGGCGTTGCCGGCGTGACCGAGGCATGGGGCCGCTGGCGCGAGGCGGAAGACGCGCTCGCCATCGCCACCGCCCGCGTCGAAGCCGCCGCTGCCGAACAGGACCTGTTGCTCGCGCACCTTGCCGAACTGGCCGAACTCGCCCCCGTCGCGGGTGAGGAGGAAGAACTCGCTTCGGCCCGCGCGGCCATGCAAAAGGGCGAAAAGCTCTCCGACGATCTTGCCGCCCTCCAGCATTTATGGACAGGTTCGGACTCGGCGCTCGCTACCTTGCGCAGCGCCGCGCGCCGGCTCGACCGGATCGCCGGCGAACACCCGCTGCTGGCCGAAGCGCTCGAATCGCTGGACCGCGCGCTGATCGAGGCGGGCGAGGCGGAGGACCGAATCGCCGCCGCCGTCGATGCCCTGGCGCACGATCCCATGGCGCTCGATCGCATCGAAACGCGCCTGTTCGATCTGCGCGCCGCCGCGCGCAAGCACGGCTGCACGGTGGATGACCTGTCCCAACGCATGGCAGAGATGCGCACCGCGCTCGATGCCATCGAAGGCGGTGAGGCGCAGATCGCCGCGCTTGACCGCGTCGCGCAGGAAGCCGGCCTCGATTACCGCGCCAAGGCCGAAACGCTCTCGGTGGTCCGCGCTGAAGCCGCGCGCCGTCTGGATGCCGCCGTCGCCGCCGAACTTGCTCCGCTAAAGCTCGATGCCGCGCGCTTCCGCACCGCCGTGGTGCGCCTTCCCGAGGATCGCTGGGGACCGCTGGGCGTCGATGCGGTCGAATTCCTCATCGCCACCAACCCCGGCGCCGATTTCGCCCCGCTTGCAAAGATCGCGTCGGGCGGCGAACTCTCGCGCTTCATCCTCGCGCTCAAGGTCGCGCTGGCCGAAGAAGGCGGCGCCGCCACGATCATCTTCGATGAAATCGACCGCGGCGTCGGCGGCGCGGTCGCCAGCGCCATCGGCGAACGCCTTGCCCGGCTCGCCTCCGCCGGCCAGCTGCTCGCCGTCACGCACAGCCCGCAAGTCGCCGCGCGCGGCAACGCGCACTACCTTATCGCCAAGTCGTCGGAAGGCACCGTCACCCGCACATCGGTGGCCCTGCTCGACCCCGCCGGCCGCCAGGAAGAAATCGCCCGCATGCTTTCCGGCGCCGAAATCACCGCCGAAGCCCGCGCGCAAGCGGATCGTCTGCTGGAAGACGTATAATAGCATGAGCACCGAAGGCATGAATGAAGCGGACGCCGCCAATGAACTGATGCGGCTGGCAAAGGCCATTGCGAAGCATGACCGGCTCTATCATGCCGAGGACGCACCCGAGATCACCGACGCGGAATACGACGCGCTGGTGCGCCGCAATGCCGAAATCGAGGCCGCGTTCCCGGACCTGATCCGGCCAGACAGCCCCAGCCGCAAAGTCGGCCATGAAGTCGCTGCCTCGCCGCTGGGCAAGGTCGCGCACGAGGTTCGGATGATGAGCCTCGACAACGCCTTCTCCGACGAGGAGGTGGAGGACTTCGTCGCCCGCGTCCGCCGCTTCCGCATTGGCGTTGAAGGCACCCTGCCAGGTGACTTCGCGTATAAGGCAGAAGTCGACTATGCCAACAGCGCGGTCGGATTTGGCGACGTTATCCTGACGTATCAGCCCAAGGGCAAGCCTTGGTCGGTCACGATTGGCAACCATGAGACCTTCGAATCGCTTGAACAGACGACAAGTTCGCGTTGGGTATCGTTCATCGAACGGTCGCAGATGAATGACGCGTTCACGCATACGCGTCGCCTTGGCCTATCGCTGGGTTATGCCAGCAAGGACAATCTGTTGCGCCTGAATGGCGGCCTGTTCACCGCGCACACGATTGACGCGTCGGTTGACAATGATGGCTGGATCGCCGCTGCGCGCGCCACGTACACGCCTTTTGTCGGCAACGGCTTTGTGCATATCGGCGCGAATAATCAGCACCGTGCATTCCAATCGAACGATGCGACCGCTGCCGGCGTTTCGACCGCATCGGTTTCCGCCGGTGCGCCATCAACCAACCAGCTGGCCCGCTACCGCGCCCGTCCGTTCCTGCAAACGAC
>JBDLVU010000236.1:0-4154 GCA_039804665.1 Pseudomonadota bacterium
CCACCGCGTCCGGCCCTTCGGCATCGTTCATCCGGCGATACAGCGCCATGCGCACCGCCAGATCGGGCACATAGTCCTCGGGGATCATGATCGGCGCATCCACCGTGATCTGCGGGCTCAGCGCGTCGCGTTCCTTCATCAGCGCCATGTCGCCCGCCTTGGCGGCCATGATCGCGTCTTCCAGCATCGACTGATACAGTTCGAAGCCCACTTCCTTGATGTGGCCCGATTGTTCGTCGCCCAGCAGGTTGCCCGCGCCGCGCAAGTCCAGATCGTGGCTGGCGAGCTGGAAGCCCGCGCCCAGCGAATCCAGATCGCCCAGCACCTTCAGCCGCTTTTCCGCGACTTCCGTCAGCGCCTGATCTTCGGGATACGTCAGATAGGCATAGGCCCGCAGCTTGCCGCGCCCCACGCGCCCGCGCAACTGATACAGCTGCGCCAGCCCAAAGCGGTCCGCGCGGTGCAGGATCATCGTATTGGCCGATGGAATGTCGATGCCGCTTTCCACGATGGTGGTGGACAGCAGCACCTCGTACTTCTTTTCATAGAATGCGCCCATGCGGTCTTCGACCTCGGTCGGGCTCATCTGGCCGTGGGCGGAAACCGCGCGGATTTCCGGCACGTTCATCCGCAGCCATTCCTCCATCTCGGGCATGTCGGCGATGCGCGGCACCACGATGAAGCTTTGCCCGCCGCGCTGGTGTTCGCGCAGCAGCGCTTCGCGCATCACCACGTCGTCCCACGGCATCACGTATGTGCGCACGGCCAGCCGGTCTACCGGCGGGGTCTGGATGGTGGACAGTTCACGCAGGCCGCTCATCGCCATCTGCAAGGTACGCGGGATGGGCGTTGCCGTAAGCGTCAGAACGTGGACGTCGGCCTTCAGCTCCTTCAGCTTTTCCTTGTGGGTCACGCCAAAGCGCTGTTCTTCGTCCACGATCACAAGTCCCAGCCGCTTGAAGCTGACGGACTTCGATAGCAGCGCATGGGTGCCGATCACGATGTCCACCGTGCCGTCGGCCAGTCCCGCCTTGGTCTCGGTCGCTTCCTTGCCCGCCACCAGCCGCGAAAGACGGCCGATGTTGATGGGGAAGCCGGAAAACCGCTCCACGAATCCGGCATAGTGCTGGCGGGCCAGAAGCGTCGTTGGCGCGATCACCGCCACCTGCTTGCCCGCCATCGCCGCCACGAATGCGGCGCGCAGGGCCACCTCGGTCTTGCCAAAGCCCACGTCGCCGCACACCAGCCGGTCCATCGGCTTGCCTTCGACCATGTCGCCCAGAACGTCGTCGATGGCGCGTTCCTGATCGTCGGTCTCGTCCCACGGGAACCGGTCCACGAACGGGCCATAGCTGGCTGGATCGACCGGAAGGATGTCTGCCTGCCGCAGCGCGCGGTGGGCCGCCGTCATCATCAGCTGCCCGGCCATTTCCAGAATGCGTTCGCGCATCCGGGCCTTGCGCCGCTGCCACGCCTCGCCGCCCAGCCTGTCGAGCGTCACGCCGTCGCTCTCGTTGCCATAGCGCGAAAGCACGTCGAGGTTTTCGACCGGGATATACAGCTTGTCGCCGCCGGCATATTCCAGCTGCACGCAATCGTGCGGGCTGTCGCCCACCGCCACCGCTTCCAGCCCGATATAGCGCCCGATGCCGTGCTCCATGTGCACGACCAGATCGCCGGGATTGAGCGCGGAAAGTTCGGCCAGGAACGCATCGGCGTCCTTGCGCTTGCGCTTGCGGCGTACGAGCCGGTCGCCCAGGATGTCCTGCTCGGTCAGGAGTTCCAGCTCGGCGTTGGCAAAGCCCGATTCCAGCGGCAGCACAACGGCCACCGGCTTGCCCTTGGCGGCAAGGCCCAGCGCCTCCTGCCACGTCTCCGCCATCAGCGGCGCGGCCTTGCCCGCTTCGGTCAACAGCGAGGCAAGCCGCGCGCGCGAACCGGTGGTATAGGCCGCCACGATCGGCTTCAGCCCGCGCGTGCCCAGTGCGGCCAGATGCTTGGCCGCCGCTTCATAGATGTTGCCGCCCTGCGCTCGGTCGGGCGCAAAATCGCGGCTGCCGGCAAAGCCAAAGTCCACCGCGCGGCTCGATTCCGGCTCGGCAAAGATGGACATGCGGTGCACCGGCCAGCCCGCCAGCGCCCGATCGAGTTCGTCCTTGGCAAGATACAGCGCGGTCTCGGCCAGCGGGCGATAAGTGCCCGCCGCGCGCTGTGCGCCCTCGACCCGCGCCTGATGATAGTCGGCAATGTCGGAGAGCCGCGATTCCGCGGCCTTTGCCGCCGATGCGTCCAGCACCACCAGATCGTCTTGCGCCAGATGGTCGAACAGCGTGACCAGCCGATCTTCGAACAGTGGCAGCCAGTGCTCCATGCCCGCCAGCCGCCGCCCGTCGCTCACCGCCTGATACAGCGGGTCGCCCGTGGCGTGCGCGCCGAACAGCTCGCGATAGCGGCTGCGGAAGCGCTTGATGCTCTCTTCGTCCAGCAGCGCTTCGCTTGCCGGCAGCAGCAGGTGCGTTTCCACCGGCTGCACGCTGCGCTGCGTGTTCGGATCGAACAGCCGCAGCGTTTCCAGCTCGTCGCCGAAGAAATCGAGCCGCAGCCCGTGGTCCAGCCCGCTGGGGTACAGGTCGAAAATCGACCCGCGCACCGCGAATTCGCCGGCGTCTACCACGGTGTCGGTGCGGGTATAGCCCTGTCGTTGCAGCAGGCCGATCAGGCTCTCGCGCCCGATCTCGAGGCCCGGTTTGAGCAGGCGGGTGCTCTCGCGGATGCGGAACGGAGTCAGAACTCGTTGTAAAACCGCGTTAATCGTGGTGACGAGAAGCTGCGGCCCCTCACGCTTCCACTGCAAACGTTGAAGCGCGGCTAAACGCCTTGAACTGGTGCCTAGCGCGGGCGATGCCCGGTCGAACGGCAGACAGTCCCACGCTGGAAACTCGATGACGTCCAGTTCTGGCGCAAAGAATGCCGCGCTCTCCGTCACGGCGCGCATCGCGGTATCGTCCGCCGCGATGAACACCGCGCGGCCCTTTGCGGCGCGCGCCAGATCGGCCAGCACCAACGGTTGCGCGCCGCGGGCCACCGACGAAAGCGTCAGCGGCGTCTGGGCGGAAAGGATGCGGGAAAGATCGGCCATGGCGGGGAAATCGCGCGGGGGCGTATCGCGTTCCGCGCCTCAGCGCGGAATCACGACGTAGTCCAGCTTGCGCATGGCCTCCATCATCGGGCCTTCGTATTCGGCTGGAACCGCAATCGTGCCCAGCGCCCAGCCCATGATTTCGACGTCTTCCTCGTCGATCAGCTTTTCATACCAGGCGACCTGGTCCTCGTTCCATTCGGCGTGGAAGCGGTCGAAAAAGCAGCCGATCATGTAGTCGGCCTCGCGCGTGCCCCTGTGCCAGGCGCGGAATTTAAGGCGGGCAAGGCGGGCAGGTTCGATCATGCCCGCGCGGTTAGGCCATTGCGGCGCGCGACTCAAGGCCACCAATGGGAAGCCTATGGGCCAAATTGCATCCCGGCGGCCGTCCTTCCCCCCACCCGCCGGGATGCCCGCGGGGCTTCACTTGCCGCGAAGCGCCGCGATCAGGTCTGCCGGCTGCCGGCCAATCAGGTCCTTGGCGATTTCGCCCAGCAATGCGTTCTCCACCGGCTTGGACCAGCGGTGGCGCAGTTCGCCCAGCGTCTTGGGCGGGGCGATCACCACCAGATGTTCGATCTTGTGCCCGCTCACCTGCCGGTTCAGCCATTCGGCAACGGCCACGGCGTGGGCGGCTTCATCCTGCTGATGGGGCGAAGTCCGCGACCGGCTCGCGCCGTGTCCGCCGACGCTGTGATTGCCTTCTTCGAGAGCAGGGGACTCGATTTTCGACAACTCCGGCGCTGCCTCGTTCCCGGCGTTGCGGTAAAGATCCCAGCCTTCGCCATCGACGACGGCGATGACGGTTCCATGGGGAAGCAGCATTGGAGTTCTCCTTTTCGTTCTCTGCGACTGATTGACGCGACAGCGGCAAACGGTTCCATGCGTTGAGTCAAAATGGCCACGGCAGTATGGCGAATATTTCGCACCGTGGCTATGAACCCGTGCGATGAGGCCCGATCTGCTCAATCCGCTGTTTGCCGAGACCGGTGGCCTCAAGGGCGTTGGCCCCGGC
>JBDLVU010000237.1:0-4093 GCA_039804665.1 Pseudomonadota bacterium
TTGGCGGCGAACTCGGGATCAGAAATCCGAAGGCCCTGGGTCGCATCATAAAGCCGGGCGCCGTAGATCATGCCGTTCTTCGAGTAGTCGAGATTGGCGGGCAGGCCGAACACCACCTCTGCCGATCCGGTCAGGTAGTCTCCGATCTGGCTGGTGAAGCTGGCGACGAGCGCGAGGGCAATCGGGACATTGGCGACTTCCGCCGGGGCGAGACCCGGGTTGATGCGGTCGGTGACATGAACATCGAGCCGCGGCACCATCAGGCACGAATAGATCAACGTCGCGCCAAGGAACCAGTTGATCCACGCACGCCAGTCCTGGTTGAAGGCCAGCGTCAGTGCCGAGAGGCCGAGCCCCATGACCATGATCACCTGAAGCAGGCTCTTGTAGCCTCCGTTCCCGGTCCAGGCGGCGACCGCCTGGAACACCGAGACGAGGTACTCGCCGCCACCGACCGTGAAGACTTCGACCATTGGCTGATCCTTGGGGGCTGATCCCTATGCGCGCGGCGCTTGCGGGCCTTGCGTCAGTGGGTGAGGGCGCGCGTCTCGACGCCGCGCGACCAGTCGAGCGCGGCGGCCATGCCCGGGGACATCCGCGCGGCGAGCACGTTTTCGATGAACGCGGTCTTCTCGATGATCTGCATGATTGCGCCGACCTTGATATGCGTGTCGGCCTGCCGGTCGGCGAGCGCCTGGCGCACCGTGCTCACCTGTCCCTGCCACATTGCGATCTTGGCCTCGTCCGCGCCGATGAAGCTCGACATCGACCGCCCGGCCTCGCCGACGATGCGGTCGAGCACGGCGAAGAGCAGGTCGACACTGGCAATCTCCGCCAGGGTTTCGCGGTCGTCGGTCGGCATGCCCCGTCCGTAGGCGGCCTGCACGGTGAGGATCTTGTAGAGCGGGACCGAGGCGACCTGGAGCAGCTCCTTCTGCGCGTCGGTGATCGGCGTGTCGTCGCGGATCGCCTGGACCATCCCGTCGATCAGCCCAGAAACCCGTGGGCGAAGGGCCTTGGAGGTGGGGACATCGAGCGACCGGAAGGTCGGGTTGAGACACTGGTCGGGCTCGTCGCAGGAGAACACGCGGACAGGATTGCCGCTGGTGCCATCGAGCAGCGCAGTGACCAGGCTCGAGGAAGCGTCGCCTGCAAAGGGCACGAACTTGCCCGCCTCGTTGTCCTTGGGCGGGATGTAGATCACCGTGCCGATCAGCGTCATCGCGTATTCGGCCAGTTCCTGGTCGAACGTGCCGTTTGGCGAGAAGAACGCGGACTTCTTGAGGATCGTCCAGGTGTAGTTGCGCGCAACGCCCGGATTGACGTCGGCGTACTTGTCGCCGCCGGCCGCCGTGGTGCTGGCGCGCTGGCCCTGGGTCCCGCAGCCATGCTTGGCGGCGGCATAGTCGGTGAAGATCCCTTCGGAATTGCCGATCGCTTCGCAGATTGCCTTGTCAGCAAGATCGCCCTTGGGCCAGATCCCGCCGACGAGCCCTTGCGCCATCTCGCACGAGTTGATGTTGAGGTTGTTCATGAGCTGCGCCTTCTGCGCGAACTCCTGCATGACCTTGGAGCATTCAGGGCAGACCGTGTCGATGGCGAGGCTGAAGGCGAAGCCGACCGCGTTGTTGGCGACAGCTTTCAGCATTGCGACGATTTCGCTGGTGTTGATGAAGCTGAAGGAGCCCGCGAAGATATCGATGCCGCCGCAACCCGCACGGGCGCGCGGCAGTTGCAGGTTGGCGATCTGGGTCGTCTTCTGCGGAAACCGCGTCCAGACATTGCCGAGGCTGTAGTAGCCGGCGGACTGGCCCTGGAAGGCAGAGGGGCCGGTCACATTGGCCGCGCCGCCCATGTCACCCAGGAACGCATCCATCGAACTGCCGACATTGGCGATGGCGTTTCCCGGCAAAGCGAGCGCGAGCAGCGCGGCGATGGCGCGGGTGAGGCTAGTAGTCATGGCCGGCGTCCTTGGTGGTCAGGAGATAGATGCGGTCCTGGAGTTCATCGGCCGACATCACGCCGTAGCCGATCGGGATCGCGCGCGATCTGGCGGCATCCCAGAGCACGACCGCCGGGGTCACCTTGGGCTCGAGCCCCATGCGGGCGCGCTGGTTGGTTTCGACGGTGTAGTCGGGAAACTGCCGCGAGGGGCCGCCATCCGTCGAGATCGCGCGCACGGTGATCGACCAGGTCGAGGCGACCGAGCGGATGATCGGCGACATGATCTCGCAGGCGCCGCAGCTCTGCGCGAAGAAGTAGAACAGCCCGTAACGCTGCGAGAGGTGCGCCATCGCGCTGTCGCGCGCGGCTTTGCGGTCATCCTCCCATTCGCGCTTGCCGAGCGTCGAGACCGGGCGTTGCAGGGTATAGTCGAGGCCAGGATCCTGCCAGATCGCGCGCTGCCAGACATCGCTGAACAGCGAGGCGCGGTCGAGCTGCTCGCGCTGGAAGCGGATATAGGCCGTGACGTTGGCCGGGGTCGGCTCGAGGATCGCGCGCGCCTTCAGTTCGCGAAGCTCTGTCGTGACGGCATCGAGCCGTTCCGTGGCGCTTGGCGTTTCGGGCGAGAGCGATTGCGCGGGCTTCCTCGGCTGGGGGCGGGCGCAGTAGAACCAGTACCCCAGGTGCCGCTCGCCGCAGTAGAACGGGTCCTGCGTTTCGGTTGCCGTCGCGGGAACGTTGATGTTCTCAGGGCGCGGGCTGTCCCGCGTTGGCTCCGCCAGTGCCGGCGTTGCAAACATGGCGGCAAAGGCGGTGAAGAACATGCGGAGTGGGCGCGGACAGGCACCGCCCGGCTCAGTGCGAGGTTTGTGCATAGTAGGCCTCGATTTTCTGCTGGATCTCGGTCGCCGCTTGCAGCTCGTCGGGGAGCCGCGCGGCGCTTGTGAACTCGGCGTAGACTTCGCTGAAATCCATTTTCGAGAGGTCGAGCTTCGCGAATTCATCGACGGTGAAACCGTCGCACTGCTCCTTCTTCGGCGATCCCCAGGGCTTGTTCAGCTGGACCCGGCCCTGTTCCTGCAGGATGCGCGACAGCTTCGATTCAAAGCAGCAGTATGCCTTGCGCTTGGTCAGGCACACGCCGAGGAAGCTCGAGGAGCAGTAGGTTCCGACGTAGTGGCAAAGTCCCTGCACATCACGCTGATGCAGCAGCATTTCCTCGCGACTGCATCCCAGCAAAACGAGCAGCTGAATGCCGGGAATGAGGGGGAAACCCTTGCCCTTGCAGCAATTGAGAATGCCGAACACTTTCGAGGCGCAGGTGTCGCGCTCGCCCTTGAACAGCGACAGCGTGGCAGGATCGAATTCGCGGCGGGCCTGATCCATCGCATTGAGCGCGACCACAGCATCCTTGAACTCGGTGTTGGGCTGGCGATCGATCGTCTCGCAACTGCCATCGATGCAGTAGACGTCGCCATCGCAGATGAACTGGCTGGGATCCTGCGGGGCGTCGGGTACCGGGCAGTCGTAGACGTGTTCCCAGGTCCGGCAGGGCTGGTCGGTCAGGCAGTCATCCCGCACATGGCGGCAGCCTGGTGTCGCTTCCAGGGTGGTGCAGTCCGAGGCCGCTGTATAGGCGGCGCAGGTGTAGCTGCGCGACCAGGCCCAGCAGGGCGCGGTGACGGAAACTCCATCGATGATGCGGGTCTCGGGCGAACTGTCGGTGCAGGTCTCGGCGTCTTGCGTGCAGGTGTTATCGCTCGCGAGCGGCGCGCAGGCGCTGTCGTCGCGGCTGGTCGTGATCTGGTTCTGGCTTGAGACCCGCACAGGCGTGCGACCGGCAACGGGCGCACTGCACGTGAATTCGTAGACCGGGTCTCCAGGCTCGGTGCAGTGCTCGACGCCGTTCTGATCGGTATAGCCCTGCAGGCATCGGCCCGCATGTAAGCCGGACTGCCGACACTGCGGGGCCGTAAAGACCGTGCAATCCTCTTCGCCATCGGTGCAGTAGTAGAGATAGCTGGGGACCGTGGTCGTGCTGGCGGCAAGGCTGACGGTGCAGCTTCGGACCACCTCGTCAGCGGTATAGCCGGTGTTGCAGGTGGCGATGTAGCGCGCCGGCGCGCCTGACGCCCGTGGCAGCGGCACG
>JBDLVU010000238.1:0-4091 GCA_039804665.1 Pseudomonadota bacterium
CCGCTGCCATTACCGCGCATGACTTTGGCGCGAAGGATGTGGTAGTTCTGGAAAAGACCGGAATGGTTGGCGGCACCACGGCGATGTCTGGCGGCATGTTGTGGATTCCACAAAACCACCACCAGATCGCAGCCGGCATCGAAGACAACGACGAAGATGTCGTCGCCTATATCGACTCACTCTCGCCCGGTACGCTCGATCCGGAAACGCTTTGGGCCTTCATGGAAAGCGGCCCGCAGATGGTCCGTTTTCTTGAAGACAATACACCGGTCCGCTTCCACGCCTTTGCCGATTTCCCCGACTATCAGCCTTACGCCCCCGGCGCGAAGCCCGACGGTGGGCGTTCGCTCGACAACGATGCATTCTCGTTCGAGCGGTTGGGCAAATGGGCCGGACGCGTAAACCCGACGAAGATGGCCTATCCCGTGCGCGGCAGCCTGATGGAAGCGATCCAGGGCTCTCTGGACGAGGCTACGCTGGCCGAGCGCGAACGCGGTGATTATCGTGGGCTTGGTCAGGCATTGGCCGGCGCGTTGTTCCTCGGCCTGATCGAGCGCGCAATTCCGGTGGAGTTTGAAAAACGCGCGCGCAAGTTGGTGAAGGACGGCGACCGGGTCATCGGCGTGATTGCCGAAGATGCCGGTGGCAAGCCCTTCCGCGTCCGTGCCCGCCGCGGCGTCGTCATCGCCACCGGCGGGTTTGAATGGAATGAAGAACTGGTCAAGACCTTCCTGCGCGGGCCGCTTACCGGGCCGGTCAGCGTGCCCGAGAACGAGGGCGACGGCCTGTTGATGGCAATCGAGGCCGGGGCAAAGCTGGGCAACATGCAGCACGCGTTCTGGCAACAGAGCGTGCTGGAGATGAAGCCTCAGCGCGGCGCGAAGCCCAACTTCATGCTGGGTTCGGACGAACGCGCCCGCCCCGGCGCCATTCTGGTAAACCGAGCCGGCAAGCGCTTCGTCAACGAAGCTGCCAACTATCACGCGATGGGCAAGGCGCTGCACGCCTTTGACGCGGGCACGCACGCGTACGCCAACCTGCCGTATTGGCTGGTCATCGATCAGCGATACAAGGACAAGTACCCGACTTTCACCTCCATGCCGGGATCGCCCATTCCGTCCTACATGATCCAAGCCGAAACGCTGGAGGAACTAGCTGAAAAGTGCGGAATCGATGCCGCCGGACTGGTCGGGACGGTCAGCCGCTTCAACCAGATGGTTCGCAACGGCCGCGATGAGGACTTCCACCGGGGCGAGACGACCTATGACAACTACTACATGTGGGGCGACACCAACTTTGAGGCGCCCTACAGGACACTGGGCGTCATAGACCAGGGGCCGTACTACGCCGTCAAGATGGAAGCCGGGGCACTGGGCACGGCAGGTGGTCCCAAGACCAATGCCGACGGGCAGGTTGTGGATTGGAACGGCAATCCGATCCCGGGGCTCTACGCGGCCGGCAACGCCATGGCGGCCGTGCTTGGCGAGGCTTACGGCGGTGCTGGCGGCACGCTAGGACCGGGCCTGACCTTCGGTTATCTGGCGGGGCGCCATCTCGGAACGCATTTGCCCAATCATTGATCGGGTATCGGCACCTCTCCCGCTTCGAGGGCGAGGTGCCGATCTGCGCAAACTCCTTTCCGGTCGCTAGCTGGCGCGTGACCGAAGTTCATCCAACAGGGCTCGAAAGCCCGATGTGAGATTGCGCCTATCCGGATAGTAGAGGTGATAGCCGGAGAACGGCGGGCTCCACTCTTCGAGCACCGGCACGAGTGCGCCGCTGTCGAGCTGCTCCGCAATGCGATCAGTCATCACGAAGGCGAGACCTAGCCCGGCGATCGCGGCGCGAATGGCCATCTCGCCGTGATTGACCACCAGACGCCCGTCGACCCGCACGTTGAGCGCATGGCCATCGCGTTCAAACTCCCAGGCATATAGATCGCCGTGTGTCGCCATGCGCAGGTTGATGCAGTCGTGCGTGGTCAGATCGCGCGGCGTGACAGGTCGACCGTGGCGTTCAAAATACGCGGGTGCGCCGACGACCAGCATGCGCAGATCGGGGCCGATGCGCACCGCAATCATGTCCTTTTCCACCTGCTCGCCCAGCCTGACCCCGCCATCGAACCGCTCGCTGACGATATTGGTCAGCGCGCTGTCCATCGAAAGCTCGATGCGTACATCCGGGTAGCGCGTCATCACCGCTTCGACCGCCGGCCACAGCACGGTTTCGGCGGCATGCTGGCTGCAGGTAATTCGGACGTTGCCCGAAGGCCGTTCGCGCAACTGGGCCAATTCCGCCAGCCGCGCATCGATATCGGCAAGAGCGGGCGTGAGCGTTTCAAGCAGACGTTCGCCCGCTTCGGTGACACTCACATTCCTCGTCGTCCTGGACAGCAGCTTGAGCTCCAGACCGGCCTCAAGCCGCCGCACGATATGGCTGAGTGCGGACTGTGAGGTGCCGAGCCGAGCCGCTGCGCGCGTGAAGCTGCGCTCCTGCGCCACGACGGCGAACGCCGCCAGATCGCCAAGCTCATGCCGTACCATTCATGAAACTCCGATATAGGTCCATCCCGACTTTAGCGACTAATCGCGTTATTGGCGATGCGGTATCAGGCCACCAGACGCTTCAATCGATGTGGAAGAGCACCATGGAACAACGCATTCTTGGCAACGGGCTGACGGTTTCGGCGATGGGCTTTGGCTGCATGGGCCTCAGCTTCGGCTACAACAAGACCTCGCCGATCGAGCGCGAGGATGCGATTGCGCTGCTCCGCGCTGCGGTCGAGGCCGGCGTCACCTTCTTCGATACGGCCGAGGTCTATGGGCCATGGACCAACGAAGACTTGCTCGGCGAGGCGCTCGCGCCGTTCCGTGGTGAGGTGGTGATCGCTACCAAGTTCGGCTTCAGGCTCGATCCCGAGGCCTCGCCGCCGTTGCAAGGCCTCGATTCCTCGCCAGCGCGCATCCGCCAGGTGGCAGAAGAATCGCTGCGGCGGCTGCGGGTCGATTGCCTCGACCTGTTCTATCAGCACAGGGTCGATCCTGAGGTGCCGATCGAGGATGTGGCCGGCACGGTGAAGGACCTCGTGGCCGAAGGCAAGGTCAAGCATTTCGGCCTTTCCGAAGCCGGCGCGGCAACGATCCGGCGAGCGCATGCGGTGCATCCCGTCACCGCCTTGCAAAGCGAGTACTCGCTGTGGACGCGTGACATCGAGGACGAGATCCTGCCGACGCTCGAGGAGCTAGGCATCGGCCTCGTGCCGTTCAGCCCGCTTGGCAAAGGCTTCCTGACGGGGACAATCGCGGCGGACACGCGGTTTGGCGAAGGTGACATTCGCCAGGGCATTCCGCGCTTCCATGGCGAGGCCCATGCGCACAACATGAGGCTGGTCGAGCTGCTGGGGGATATCGCCCGCGACAAGGGCGCGACCACCGGGCAAATCGCGCTGGCGTGGCTGCTGGCGCTGCGGCCCTGGATCGTGCCGATCCCGGGCACAAGCAAACTTCACCGCATGCAGGAAAATGCGCTGGCGGCAGAGATCGTGCTGACCGCCGAAGACATGGCGCGGATCGAGGCGGCGACGACGGCGGTTACTATCGAAGGAACCCGCTATCCGCCCGCATTGATGGCCACGGTCAATCGCTGAACCGAAATCCCGAGGAACCGACATGCTCACACGCGTCCCCACCGTTACACTCAACAATGGCATCGAAATGCCGCTGCTCGGCTTTGGCGTGTTCCAGATGGCCGATCCGGCGGAATGCGAACGCAGCGTGCGCGATGCCATCGACGTTGGCTATCGCCTGCTCGACACCGCCGCCTCATACGGCAATGAGGAAGCCGTCGGCGCTGCGATCAAAGACCATGGCATCGACAGGGCAGAGCTTTTTGTCACGACCAAGCTCTGGATTCAGGACGCAAGCCACGCCGGCGCCAAGGCCGCCTTCGAGCAATCGATCAACAAGCTGGGTCTCGACTATCTCGATCTCTACCTGATCCATCAGCCATACGGCGACGTCTATGGCGCGTGGCGAGCCATGGAGGAACTGCACAAGGCCGGGCGCATCCGCGCCATCGGCATCACCAACCAG
>JBDLVU010000239.1:0-4088 GCA_039804665.1 Pseudomonadota bacterium
CGGGGGCAGGTGCTGGCGCAGACGTGCATGGCCTGCCACGGCGCGGACGCGCTGGCAGCGGACGATGGCGGGATCAACGCCGCGCGGCTGCACCACCAGCGGCGCAGCGCGATCTTCAAGGCGTTGCAGGATTACCGCAGCGGACGGCGCAAGAACGCGTTCATGGAACCGGTGGCGGCCGCGCTTTCCGATCAGGACATGCGCGATGTGGCGACCTGGCTGGGTGGCGATCTGTTCGATGTGCCGCCGCATGCGCGCACCGACATGGCAATATATCCGCGCACCTTGCGTGAATGCGCCACCTGCCATGGCGAAACAGGGATCGGCGAACTGGAAGGCATGCCGGTGCTGACCGGGCAATCGCCAGCCTATATTGCCGCAGCGCTCGCGGCCTATCGGTCGGGCGCGCGGGGCGAGCCGACCATGCGTGCCATCGCCCGGGCGTTGCCGCCGCAGGACGATGCGGCCTTTGCCGGGTATTATGCGGCCCACACCTGGCTGGAGGGCAACCGATGAAGAAGTCCGTTCTGGCGGTGCTGGCTGCCGCTCTCAATGCCGGCTCCGCGCATGGCGGGGCGGGGATTCCGTTGCCGGTGATGAAGGACATTGCGGCAGGTCGCTTTGTGATGGGGGCGCCGGCCGACGCCGATGCGCAGCAGGGCAAGCCGCAGCACGAGGTGGCCATCCGCCCTTTCCGGCTGGGCGAAACCGAGGTGACGTTCGACCAGTACGATGCCTTTGCCCGCGCCACGCACCGCGCCATGCCGCAGGATGACGGGCTGGGCCGGGGCAACCGGCCGGTGATCAACATCGACCGGGCCGATATGGAAGCCTATGCCGCGTGGCTCAACGGTGTGAGCGGGCAGCACGGGTTTCGCCTTCCGACCGAAGCGGAGTGGGAATATGCCGCCCATGCTGGCACGACCACGCCGTTCCCCTGGGGCAACGATCCCGATCCGCGCTATGGCAACACCCGCATGCGCGGCGGCCCCGACCAGTTCGACATGACCGCGCCGGTGCGCAGTTTCCTGCCCAACCCATGGGGCCTGTACGACATGGCCGGCAACGTGTGGGAAGCCACCGCAGACTGCCGCTTTCCCGACTATGTCGGCGCGCCGGTTGATGGCAGCGCGCACCTGCGTCCGGACTGCGAAAGCTATATTATCCGGGGTGGGGACTACAGCAGCTCGCGCCGGGGGCAAAAGCCGACGGCGCGTTCGGCCGCCGGCATGACGTACCGGTCCACCAGTCTTGGCTTCCGCATCGCGCAGGACTTGCGCTGACCCTGCCGGGGCAGGGGCCTGGAAGAACCGGCTTGTCCTATGCCTTGGCCAGCAGGTCCGCGCCGTCGCCTTCGCGCAGGCGGGTAAAGCTGAGCACCGACGCCACCATCATCAGCGCCAGCACCAGCGTGGGGGCCACGAACGCCTGCCGGTCGGGCGTGCCGCCTTGCGCGGTAAAGGCCAGCAAGATGGCGGTGAGCGAGATGCCGAAGGCCATGGCCAGCCGCTGCACCACCGCGCCCAGCGACGTGGCCCGGCCCAGCTCCTCGGCGGGCAGGCCGGAGAAGTTGAGGCTCGACAGCAGCGACAGCTGGATCGAATGGACCAGCCCGAACAGGAAGGTGAACAGGCACGCGGCGATCAGGGGCGTGCCCGTGCGGAGCACCAGCAGCACGCACAGCATTACAGCCATGGCCAGGCTGTTGACCATCAGCAGGCGGCGGATGCCCAGCTTTTTCAACAGCGGGTCAAGGCCAAGGCGCAGCGCGATCTGCCCGCCTGCCAGCACCGCCATCAGCGTCCCCGCCTCCACCGGCGAAAATCCCAGGGCGAGCTGGAAATAGAGCGGGAACAGAAACATCGTTGCCCCCAGCACCAGCCGCGAGAACGACCCGCCCAGAACCGCGACGGCAAAGGTGCGATAGCGGAACAGGCGTAGTTCCAGGATCGGTTCGGGCCGGCGCGCATGGCCGATGTACAGGGCGAGGCCGGCAAGCCCCACGCCGATCGCGATGGCTGCCGCCGGCGTCAGCGTACGGTGCGAGCCGAGCACTTCAAGGCCGGTCTGCAGCGCGACAAGCGTGGCGGCGACCAGCACGAAGCCCAGCGCGTCGAACCGGCTCTGTGCCGTCGCATCGTGCCGCGGCAGTTGCCACAACGCCAGGCCGATGCCGATGAGTCCCAGCGGCAGATTGATGAAGAAGATCCAGCGCCAGTCGAGATGCGTGGTGATCCACCCGCCTACCAACGGCCCGAACATGGGGCCAAGCAGCCCCGGGATGATCATGTAGCCCATTGCCCGCACCAGTTCGTTGCGGGGGAAGGCGCGGGCCAGGATCAACCGGCCCACCGGCGTCATCAGCGCACCGCCTGCACCCTGCAGGAAGCGCCCGGCGATCAGGACGTAGAGGTTGGGGCTCAGCCCGCAGATGGCCGACCCCGCCATGAACACCAGAATCGCACCCACGAACACGCGGCGAGCCTCGAACCGGTCGGCCAGCCAGCCGCTGGCCGCCATCCACATCGAGACGCTGATCAGATAGGCGGTGAGCGCAATGCCGGTCTGCGACGCCGTCACCCCCAACGCTGCGGCGATGCGCGGCAGCGATGTGGCGATGATGGTGCTGTCCAGCCCTTCCATGAAGAAGCAGGCGCCCACCGTCATTGGCAGCAACATCGACGGCGCGCGCGGGGCCGCGGATGCGGCATCGCCGATCGCGGGCACTTCGCCCTCGAACGTGGCGCCGCTGAGCTGATCGACCCTGCGTTCCGCTTCGCTGAAACTGGTCACTCAGGCAGCCTGTTCGCGCGCGATCAGCGCATACAGCGCGCGGCGGGCCGCCACGGGTGCGCCATCGGACTTCAGCAGCACGGGATCGAGCGCCATGATGTCGGTTTCGCTGCCCATCATCGCTTGCTGGGCCTCGATCATCGGTTCGTCTTCGTTATGGAAGGCGTTGCGCAGGATGCCTTGCAGCACTTCGTCCGCCTCTTCGCTATCCAGCAGCATGTTGCGGCCCTGCGCGAAGAAATAGTGACTGGTGCGGTCGGTTTCGGGCGTGATGGCGTGCATTGCGGGAAGGCACAGGCCGGCTTCCTCGCTTTCGCCGCAACGCGCCGCGCCCGCATCGAAAAAGATCAGCGACGGCGGCAACCAGTGCATGTGCGAACGCGAATCCATCACCTCGTCGGTGAAGCCGAACAGGCTGCGCGTGGGGCCGTTGGGCGGGCAGGCAAGGCGCCAGCGCTTGGCGATGACGCGTTCGGGTTCGCGCACCAGTTCGGTGGTCGTGCGCTTCAGCCGTTCCTCGGTGGAAATGCCGGGAATGGCGAAGGCCGGGTGCAGATAGGGCGCATGGGTAAGGTCGAGCAGGTTGTCGATTACCAGCTGGTAGTTGCCGCGCACCTTGAGGTAACCGGTCACCGCGCGAAAGCGGGGGTCTTCGAAGAAGGCAAAGTCTGCCGGCAGTTTCGCCGGGTCGGCCGGGGCATCCCCCATCCAGATCCACAGCACGCCATAGCGTTCGTGGATCGGGAAGGCGCGAACCTGCGCCGCCTTGGGCAGCGCATCATAATGCGGGTTGTAGACGCAGGCGCCGTCGGTTCCGAAGCGCAAGCCGTGATAGGGGCACTGCAGCTGGTCGTCGATCAGCGTGCCCATGGACAGCGGTGCGAAGCGGTGCGGGCAGCGATCGTGCAGCGCGTGGGCGGTGCCATCCGCCGTGCGATAGAGCACCACATGTTCGCCCAGAAACTGGCGGGCAAGAGGCTTGTCGCTCACTTCGTGCGCATAGGCGGCAGCGTACCAGCAGTTGCGCAGGTAAGTCACTTTGCAAATCTCCGCATTCCAGGTCAGGGCTAGATAGATATACTAAATTGTATAGCAATTCAACCCTGCTTGGTCGGGGCGACATAGTCCGGCCGGGGCTTCAGTGGGCGCACTTCGTACATGGCCTTGGGGTCCATAACGTATTGCCCGATCATTGCGCCGAGCCAGCCGACCATGACCGTGCCCATCGCCAGCGATAGCGGAACGGCGACCTTGAGCATGGCGCCGCACAGCGCGCCCACTCCGTGCGAGACGGC
>JBDLVU010000240.1:0-4085 GCA_039804665.1 Pseudomonadota bacterium
GCGCACGGCGGGTTCCGAATAATCGCCGCCGACGATGTCATAGACGATGTTGGCGCCGTTCGGGCCGCAGGCGGCCTTGAACTGGTCGGCCAGCGCCTTGCTTTGCGCCTTGTCGAACGGCGGGCGGCCATAGATCACCACCTCGTCCGCGCCGGCTTCGCGCGCGATGGCGGCCTTTTCCGCGCTGGACACGGCCGCGACCACGCGCGCGCCGAACGCCTTGCCCAGTTCCACCGCCGAAAGCCCGACACCGCCCGCCGCGCCCAGCACCAGCAGGGTATCGCCCGCCTTGATGTGGCCGCGATCCTTCAGCCCGTGGATCGTGGTGCCGTACGTCATCAGCAGCGAAGCGCCGGTTTCGAAGTCCACGCCCTCGGGCAGCGCGAACAGGCGCGTGGCGTCGACCACGGCCTTTTCGGCAAGGCCGCCGTTGCCAACCATCGCGATCACCCGGTCGCCCGGCTTCCACGCGGTAACGCCCTCGCCAACGCTTTCGATGACGCCGGCAAGCTCGCTGCCCGGCGCATAGGGGCGTTCGGGGCGGAACTGGTAGAGATCGCGGATCATCAGCGTATCGGGAAAATTGATCGAGCAGGCATGGACGCGCACCACCACCTGGCCTGCGCCGGCCACGGGATCGGGCAGGTCGTCCAGCGTCAGCGTGTCGGGTCCGCCGATGGCGTGGGTGCGCAAGGCCTTCATCGAACTCTCCCGGGTCTCGTTCTGGTGCGGGCCGCCCATGCGAAAAGGGCGCCCGTTCGGACGCCCTTTGCTAAGCCGTTCGCGCCCCGATGAAAAGCGCATTTTAACCGCGTGGTTAAGCCGCGACGGCAACGCCCTTGGCCAGAAAGGGGCGATCCGCGCGCACGGTGTCTTCGAACGCGGAAATCTGCGTGTCGCGCGCCAGCGTCAGGCCCACTTCGTCGAGGCCATTGAGCAGGCAATGCTTGCGGAACGCGTCGATTTCAAAGCGGAAGCGGTCCTGAAACGGCGTCGTCACAGTCTGCGCTTCCAGATCGATGTGGATCGGATCGGTCTTCGCCACTTCCACCAGCCGGTCCACCGCTTCCTGCGGCAGCACCACGGTGAGGATGCCGTTCTTGAACGCATTGCCAGAGAAGATGTCGGAAAACGACGGCGCGATCACCGCCTTCACGCCCAGATCGAGCAGAGCCCACGCGGCGTGTTCACGGCTGGAGCCACAGCCGAAGTTGTCGCCCGCGATCAGGATCGGCGATCCGGCAAACTCGGCGCTGTCGAACAGGTTGTCCGGGTCCTTGCGCAGCGTTTCGAACGCCCCGCGCCCAAGACCGTCACGCGTGATGGTCTTCAACCAGTGCGAGGGGATGATCACGTCGGTGTCGACGTTCTTCTGGCCGAACGGATAGGCGCGGCCGTCGATCTGGGTAACCGGTTCCATGGGGCTCGCTATACTCCGCGCGAAGCCCCATGCAACGGGGGAAATGCGGCTGTCAGTCGGTTTCGACCGTGTCTGCCGGCGGCGCCTTGGGCTCGGCCTTTTCGGCGCGTTCCTTGCGGCGCGACGAATAGAGCAGCGCGGCGGCCACCGCGGCCGATCCGATGGCGGCGCCCGCAAGGGCGGCCTTGCCGGTCCAGTTGCTGCTTTCGGTCTTCTTGGTCACGCGGGGTCAGCTCCTTTTTCGACAGCGCCAGTGTGGCGACATGGCCGGCAAATTCAAGGATCAGCGCAGGAATTTCCGCAGGGAATTCCACTGATCCTGCTTTTGCGCCAATGTGATGCGGCAATAGGCGGCGCTGCTGGACGGAAGCTGAACGCATGCGATGGCAGGGTGCGCCCCCAGCTGAGCCATGCCGATGCGGGCTGAGGTGCCGCCGTTGAACCCCACCGCTTTCAGCGCAGGCAGCGTGGCGACAAGGCTTTCCAGTGCCGCCGGCTCCACGCCGCGCAATGCGCTGTCGAGGCTGCCGGCGCGCGTGGCCGATCGCACCGTGTCCCACAGGCCGATCCCGGCATCGAGCAGGATGGCGAGCCGCGCTTCATACGGCAGCTCGGGCAAGTCGGCCCGGCCGATCACCCCACCCGCCAGATGCCAGAACCGGTTTGCGGGGTGCGCATAGTAGCGCTGCGCGGCAAGGCTTGCCTCGCCCGGCAGGCTGCCGAGCACCAGCACGCGCGTGGCGGCCGATACGACCGGGTCAAACGCGGCCTTGCGCGGCTCAGTCACGCAGGCTTCGCAGGCGTGCCGCAGGCCATGCAGAAACGGAAGAACGCCATCTTGCGGGTGTTGCAGTGGCCGCAGTGGTCGAACAGCGTCAGCCCGCAATGCACGCAGTAATTGGTTTCGGCATCGCCGGTGGTGGCGATCGGGCGGTCGCAGCCGGGGCAGACCTTGGCCGCCATCTTGCGAAACGCCTCGTCCTGGTCGACGCGGCTGCGGCGCTCCGCCTCACCCTGAGCCTCGGCCGCCTGCCGGGTGGCAAGGTATTCGCGCATCTTGCGGATGACCACGACCCCGGCGCCAAAGGTGAGCGCGATCCCCACCGCATAGCGGACATAGCCGCCATAGCTCGGCAGGTAGGGCACCAGTTCCACAAAGAACACGAACACCGCCGCCAGCACAAAGCCGCGCGCCAGCGGCCAGCTGTCGCTGCCGCGCTTCTTCATCACCAGCCACACGGCGGCGGCCAGCATCGGCAGAGTGATCGCCAGCCGCAGCGCGAACACACGCAATTCCTGCCAGAACTGGGCGCGTTCCTGCGCGGGGATGGCGTCCTGTTCCAGCCGGTATTGCTGCATGCGCAGGGCCGAAAGCCTCTGTTCGAGCGGGGCCTTGCCGTTTTCCAGATCGGCGATGCGCTGCTGGATGGTGCGCTCGGTGTCCTTCAGCTGTTCAAGCTGGCGGGTGCGGGCCAGCACTTCCGGGTCCTGCTGCGGATCGGTGGTGGCGGTGCGCGCCTCGATCCATGCGCGAAAGGTTTCGCTGGCCGTATGCGAGGCGCGCTGCGCCTGCGCCAGTTGCAGTCGCTGGATTTCAAGCCGGTCGTCGATCTTGCCCGATTGCACAGTGGCCGCAGCGATCTGCGCCGCCACTTGCGCCTGCGCAGGGGTGGGCCCGGTGGCGGGGGCGACGACCTGTTCATCGACCAGCGGCAGATCGCCGATCACCAGATTGCCGAAACCGATGATGAAGCCGGCGAACACCAGCGACACCAGCCACAGCACCACGCCATAAAGACGTTCCTGCGCGCGCACGCCCTTTACCAGTTCCATCGCCTGCCCTCCCCCGGATCAGTCCGGGGAAAGGTTAGGCTGCGCGAGTGGCGCTGTAAATGCTCAGGCGAGTTCGCGCACGTCGGTCAGGTGGCCGGTGACGGCAGCGGCGGCTGCCATCGCCGGGCTGACGAGGTGGGTGCGCGCACCCGGCCCCTGACGGCCCACGAAGTTGCGGTTGCTGGTGCTGGCGCAGCGTTCGCCCGCAGGCACCTTGTCCGGGTTCATGCCAAGGCAGGCCGAACAGCCCGGTTCGCGCCATTCGAAGCCTGCATCGGTGAAGATCTTGTCGAGCCCCTCGGCCTCAGCCTGCGCCTTTACGAGGCCCGAACCCGGCACGGCAATCGCCCACTTGACGCCCGCGGCCTTCTTGCGGCCCTTCAGCACGGCGGCGGCGGCGCGCATGTCCTCGATGCGGCTGTTAGTGCAGCTGCCGATGAACACGTTCTGGATTTCCACCGAGTCCATACGCTGGCCGGGCTGCAGGCCCATGTAGTCCAGCGATTTGCGCGCGGCGTCCTGCTTCGAAGGATCGGCGAAACTTTCCGGCGCGGGGACAAGGCCGGTGATCGGCAGCACGTCCTCAGGGCTGGTGCCCCACGTGACCGAAGGCGCGATATCGGCGGCGTCGATCACCACGACCTTGTCGTACTTCGCACCGGCATCGGTGGCGAGGCTGCGCCACCACGCCACGGCCTTGTCCCAGTCCTCGCCCTTGGGCGCATAGGGTCGGCCCTCGACATAGGCGAAGGTCTTTTCGTCGGGCGCGATCAGGCCGGCCCGGGCACCGCCCTCGATGGCCATGTTGCAGACCGTCATGCGGCCTTCCATG
>JBDLVU010000241.1:0-4082 GCA_039804665.1 Pseudomonadota bacterium
CCCGTGGGCCACGCCACCAGCGCGGCGGCGGTGTTGGCATCGCCATGATGCGTCAGCACCAGCGGCGCGTCGTTGTGCGCAGGGATATGCGGGGCAAAGCCCGTGGCCGGCAGCGGATCGCGCGCGGGCAGCGCGCCAAAGGTCTTTTCCAGCGCGGCGATGGCATCCTCGCGCTTGAAATCGCCGAACAGGTCGACCTCCACCGGCCCCTGCCGCAGCAAGGGCTCCCACACCCGGCGAAATCCTTCGGGGCTGGCCTTTTCCAGCTCGGCCGGGTTGGGCGTGGCATAGCGCGGATCGCCATCCTTCATCAGCCACGGCAGATCGCGTTGCAGCACCGAGATCGGGCTGGCGTTGGTGCTTTCATACTGCAACCGCGCCGCCGCCCGCGCGCGCAGCACGGGGTTTGCATCCCAGCGCGGCGTCGCCAGCTTGGCCGCAAACAGATAAAGCTGGTCCTCCAGATCGGCGGGCCGCGTATCGGCCGACATGCGGAACGCGGTATCGTCGATATCGAAGTCCAGGCTCAGCTTGCGCCCCGTGGCAAGCCGGTCGAGATCGTCCCGCGACAGGGCGCCGATCCCCGCATCCATCAACGCGGTCTGGCCCAGCGGACCATAGACGGCATCCTTCGGGTCGATCACCGAATAGCCGCCGCCAAAGCGCACGCGCACGATGATCCGTCCCGGCTCGGCCGCGTTGGACCACAACAGCGCCTTCACCCCGTTGGCCAGTTCCACCCGCTCGATGCCTAGCAGGCCCGCCTGCTCGGCATCCTTCAGCGCGCCCGGCTGGCCCACCGGCGGCAGATCGGCAAACTTCAGCGTGCTGGCGGCGATGCGGCTGCCCGATGCGGCATCCACCGGCGCGGTCAGCGCGGCGCGCACGTCGGCCTCGGTGCCGTCGCTGGCCGTGGGCGTGATCAGCACCGGGCGGATCACCGCGCCCTTGAACAGACCTTGCGTATGCTGGAACACCGCCTGAGGCGTGAACAGCGGCGTCGATTTCTTGAAGATGCCATAGACCGTGTCGGGGTTGGCCACGGTCTCGCGGATATCCACCGCGTCGGTAATGTCATCGGCCAGCTTCGACCCGGCGAGCGTTTCCTGCGTTTCCACCGGCACCTTGAAGGCCACGTCGAATTCAGCCACCTCGCGCGCGATTTCCTCGGGCGAAGGCGGCGTGGCCAGCGCATCGGCGATCACCGCGCGCACATCGCGCACCGCACCCTTCCAGTCGTTGCCCAGCGGCGTGATCGTCACCACGGTGGCATCGGCGCTGCGGCTGATCCGCTGCTGCTCCACCGATGCGGCAAGGAAACTGGCATTGCCACGCGCCCGCGTTTCCAGCCGGCGATTGATCAGCGCCAGCCCCAGCCGGTCGATCATCAGCCCCTGGTTATAGACGATGGTGTCGTTGACCTTGTGCCACGGACGCAGGATCGCATAGTTGAACACGCGCGGCAGGTCGGGCTCCACCAGCACCGCCGCTTCGCCCACCGGGTTCTTCGGATCGGCGCCCGCAGGGGCCACCGGCGTGCCGAAATCGGGCTGCGGCGGCTTCTTGCCCGCGCCCTTCCAGCCGCCGAACCACTGCTTGATCTCGGCCACCAGCGTCTGCGGATCGGCATCGCCCGCCACCACGATCACCGCGTTATCGGGCCGATACCACTTGTCGTGAAACGCCTTGATGCTATCGGCCGTGGCGGCGTTCAGCGTATCGACCGTGCCGATGGGAGAGCGGCTGGCAAGCGGCTGCCCGGCAAAGAACAGCGACCGGGTGGCGTCCACCACGCGTGCCTGCGGCCCGGTGCGCTCACGCATTTCGGCCAGCACGATCGGCACTTCGGTCTTCACCCCCACCGGCGTGAAGATCGGCGCGGTGATCATGCCGGACAACAGCTTGAACGTTTCGTCCAGCTTGGGCGCGGTCGCGTCGGGCAGGTCCAGCTTGTAGACGGTCTGCGTCGCGCTGGTTTCGGCATTGGTATCGCTGCCGAATGTCGCGCCCAGCCGCTGCCAGGTGGGGATCGCCTCACCCGCCTTCAGGTATTTCGAATCGCGAAAACTCAGATGCTCGATCAGGTGGGCATAGCCACGCTGCGCGTCGGTTTCATACAGCGAGCCTGCATCCACAAGGATGCGGATCGAAACCTGCCCCGGCGGCACCCCGTTGTGGCGCACGGCATAGCGCAGGCCATTGGGCAGCACGCCAAAGGTCCACGCCGGATCGTGCGGCACGTCGGACCCGACATAGAGCCACGGCGTGCGCATCGCAGGCGGGGCCGCCAGCGCGGGCCTGCCCATGGGGGCGGCTCCTGCCAGCAAAAGGGAAAGGACAAGTCCGAAGCGCCGCGCCGGCCGGAATGGGGATCGCATGGCTTCTGTATAGGGGCGTGAAAAATGAAGGGCCAGTGAATAGGCCGGCGCATTTTACGCCGGCCCCTCGCGCCATATACTGCTTATTGCTGGGGAGCGCCCGCCGGCGCGCCCTGCGCCTTCTGCATGGCTTCCACTTCGGCCGCGGTGCGCGAATCGAGCAGTTCCACCTGGAACACCAGATCGGAGTTGGCGGGGATTTCAGCCCCAGCGCCCTGCGCGCCATAGCCCAGCGCGGCGGGGATGCAGAAACGATACGTCGCGCCACGCGGCATCATGCCAAGGCCTTCGGAAAAGCCGGGGATCACCTGGTCCGAACGGAACGGCGTGGTCATGTTCTGGTCGAACACCTTCCCCGTCGCCGCCAGATAGCCGATGTAGTTCACCAGCACGTAATCGCCCTTGGCCGCCTTCGGCCCGGTCGCGTCCTTCAGCACGCTGTAGCCCAGCCCGCTCGCGGTCTTCACGGCGCAAGCGCGGTGATCCGCGCCGACGATCGGCTGCAACGGCAGCGCGATGATGGCATCGGTGGCGGGCGCTGCGGCCTGCGCGGCGATGGGGACGAGGGCCAGCGAAAGCCCGGCGACGAGTCGAAGTGCGATGGTCATCCCCGCGCCATAGAAGCGCGCGCGCAAGCCCGCCAGTTCGGAAACGTGCAACAAATCCGACCAAAGCCGCACCCGCTTCTTTGGAGGCGCCCCTTGACCCTCCCCCGCGCAGGCCTACATGCGAATCATGTTCATCGAGACCGAAACCACGCCCAACCCTGCCACGCTCAAGTTCCTGCCGGGCGAGCAGGTCATGGCTGCCGGCACGCGCGAATTCACCAGCCCTGAAGAGGCTGAGGCTTCGCCGCTGGCGCAGGCGCTGTTCGACCTCGGCGATATCACGGGCGTGTTCTTCGGGCGCGAGTTCGTATCGGTCACCATCGCGCCCGGCGCGCAGTGGTCCGATGCCAAGCCGCAGGTGCTTTCGATCCTGCTCGATCACTTCGTGTCGCAGGCCCCGCTGTTCGCTGCGGGCGGTGCCGACTTCGCGGTTCCGGCCGGCGACGACGATGCCACCGTGGGCGATGACCCGGCCGATGCCGAAGTGGTCGCGCAGATCAAGGACCTGATCGAAACCCGCGTGCGTCCGGCCGTTGCCAACGACGGTGGCGACATCATCTATCGCGGCTTCCGCGAAGGCGTGGTCTATCTCAGGATGCAAGGCGCCTGTTCGGGCTGCCCCTCGTCCACCGCCACGCTCAAGAACGGCATCGAGGCGCTGCTCAAGCATTACGTGCCCGAAGTCAGCGAAGTCCGCGCCGCCTGATCCCTGCACAAAGGCCTGCCACCGCATGACCCAGCCGCTTGATGCCGCCGCGCTCGACCAGTTGTTCCGCACCGCGCGGACGTACAACCACTATCTCGACAAGCCGGTCTCCGAAGAACAGCTCCACGCCATCTGGGACCTGATGAAGATGGGGCCGACCTCGGCCAACCAGATGCCGGCGCGCCTCGTCTGGTGCGTTACGCCCGAGGCAAAGGAGCGCCTCGCCGCGCTGGCCGGCGGGTTCAACCCCGACAAGATCCGCAAGGCGCCGGTCACCGTCATCATCGGCATGGACCTCGATTTCCACGAACAGCTGCCGTGGCTGTTCCCACACGTCGATGCCAAAAGCTGGTTTGATGGCAACGAGCCGCTGCGCGAGCTTTCGGCCCT
>JBDLVU010000242.1:0-4080 GCA_039804665.1 Pseudomonadota bacterium
GCTGGTGAAGGCGCGCGCGGGCGATCGCTGGGGCAATCTCGTCTATCGCAAGGTGGCCCGCAATTTCGGCCCGATCATGGCCATGGCCGCCAGGACCACCATCGTCCAGGTCGCAGAAATCGTCGAACTCGGCGCGCTCGATCCCGAAACGATCATCACGCCGGGCATCTTCATCAATCGCGTGGTGCGCACCAGCGCCGCAGCGACCGCCTGACAGCAGGAGAAGACACATGCAGCGCATGGACCGCACCACCCTCGCCGCCCGCGTCGCCCGCGACATTCCCGAAGGCGCCTACGTCAACCTTGGTATCGGCGCGCCCACCATGGTCGCCAACTTCCTGCCCAAGGACAAGGACGTGTTCCTGCAAAGCGAGAACGGCTTGCTCGGCATGGGGCCTGCCCCGGCTGAACAGGATATCGATTGGGAACTGATCAACGCGGGCAAGCAACCCGTCACGATCCTCGCTGGCGGCGCCTATTTCCACCAC
The DNA here is from genome assembly GCA_039804665.1 of Pseudomonadota bacterium. Lineage (GTDB taxonomy): Bacteria > Pseudomonadota > Alphaproteobacteria > Sphingomonadales > Sphingomonadaceae > Novosphingobium. The sequence continues at coordinate 489 of JBDLVU010000242.1, forward strand.
GGCGATTCCTTCGCGATGATGCGCGGCGGACACATCGACATCTGCGTGCTCGGTGCCTTTCAGGTATCCGTCCACGGCGATCTGGCGAACTGGCACACCGGCGCGCCCGATGCGATCCCGGCGGTTGGCGGAGCTATGGACCTTGCCATCGGCGCACGGCAGGTGTTCGTGATGATGGATCTGCTGACCAAGCAGGGTGAAAGCAAGCTGGTTCACAAGTGCACTTATCCGCTCACCGGCCTTGCTTGCGTATCGCGCATCTACACCGATGTGGGCGTGTTCAGCGTCGGGCCGAGGGGCGCGCAAGTGATCGAAATGGTAGAAGGCCTCACGCTCGACCAGCTCCGCGCAATTACGGGCGTAGAACTGGACATGGCTTGAACATGACAGCCCCCCTCATCCTTGGCGCGTTCACGCTGGATCTTCACGATAACGGCGTCCTGGTGGTCACGTTCTCGCGCCCGCCGGTGAATGCCGTTTCGCTGTCCGTCTATGAGGATATCGGCCAGCTGGCCGACCATGTAGCGCACAATGATCGGATCAGGGTGATCGTCATCACCGCCCCGCCCGGCGCGCGCGCCTGGTGCGGCGGGGCCGACCTGAACGAATTCAAGGGTATGACGGCGGAGCGGCGCAAGGAGCGCTATCGCTTCATCAACGAACAGCTCCCCCGTTTCCACGCGATAGACCGCCCCATGATAGCTGCCATCGAAGGCGCCGCAGTCGGCGTGGGCGTGATGCTGGCGGGCATGTGCGATTTGCGCGTGGCCAGCGAAAACGCCCGTTTCGCCTGCCCTGAGGTTGATTACGGACTGGTCGGCGGCAGCGCCGGGCTGTTTGCCACCTTGCGGATGCCCGAAGCGAAAGTGCGCGAAATGGTCTACACCGGGCGCGCCTTTACCGCGCGCGAGTTGGAGCCGACCGGCTTCTTCAATTACGTCGTCCCTGCCCCCGCCGTCCTGCCTATCGCGCTTGATCTGGCGGCGCAGATCGCGGGCAAGAACATGCCCGTGCTGCGCGCGCGCAAGCTGGCCTCGCTGGAATGGGAGGGCACAGAATGGATGGATGCCTACCTCGAAGCGCAGGAAATTTCGTCGGTGCTGGTCGAGGAGCCGTCGAGCGAGGCCGCCGTCCTCGCCGCGCTTGACGCAGGCCGCAAACGCGCGCGCAAATAGGCTTGGCGGCCTAAGCGCCCTTCCACTCCGCATTGCGCTTGCCCATGAAGGCGGCGATGCCTTCGCGCTTGTCCTCGGTACCGAACAGCGCCGAAAAAGCTTGGCGCTCTGCTGCAAGGTGCGCCGTATGGGGCAGGTCGAAAGCCGCGTTCACCAGCGCTTTCGCCTGACGCGTGGCGACCGGTGCACGGCCCGCAATGGCCACGGCCAGCGCGTCGGCCCGCGCCAGCGCGTCCCCGTCCTCAACCACCTCCAGAACAAGCCCCAGATGCTGCGCAGTTGCGGCATCGATCGGCTGCCCCAGCAGAACCATGTGCATCGCCGCCATCCGGCCCACGATGCGCGGCAAAGTGGCCGTACCGCCCGCGCCGGGCATGATGCCCAGATTGGTTTCCGGCTGGCCGAACTTGGCCCCTGCCCCCGCGATGGCAATATCACAGCACATCAGCAATTCGTTGCCGGCGCCAAGGCACCAGCCCTCAACCGCCGCGACGATGGGCTTGGGGAACGCCCGAATGCGCGCCCACAGGGACGGCCGCACATCGGCCAGCGCCCCTGCCACATCCTTCTGCGCCAGTTCGTTGATATCCGCGCCTGCCGCGAACACTTTGGGCGATCCGGCCAGAAGCACGCAGCGCACACCGTCGTCATCACGCGCCGCGTCCAGCGCATCGGCCACGAGCGACAGCACCGGCGTCGCCAGCGCGTTGCGCTTTTCCGGGTTGTTCAGGGTCAGCGTCAAGACGCCGTCCTCGCGGCGCAGCACGAGAACCAGGGTCACAGGATCGGTCATGGCTTGCTTATCCAGTATTCGGAAGGGTTGTACATGGGCTGGCCTGTCGCATCGGCGATGGCAGAAAGGACCGCAGCCAGAGCGCCTGCGCCGATCCGCTTCGCCCATGCGATTGGCCCGAAGGGATAATTTGCGCCAAACCGCAGCGCATCGTCGATACCGGCTTCGTCCGCCACGCCTTCCAGAACCGCGTCACCGGCCGCGTTGGCAATCTGCGCCAGCGTTCGCAGGACGATCAATCCGGGGCGGTCAGCCAGCCGGTAAGCTTGCAAATCCCACGTTTTCAGCAGCCCCGTAGCCACGTCGGCGGCGTCATCACTCGATGCGGCAAATCCTGCGGCCGTGGCCGTCGCGCCATCGAACCAGTCGAGCAAGACTACAGGCTTACCCAATTCCGCACTTTCCACGCGGGCGGTGCTTCCGCGCGAACACTGGACCCACACGCCATCGAACGTGAATCCGCCAGCGCCCGGTACGATATTTTGCGGCCTATCCGGCGCGCCGGGCAGGACCGCCCCGTCCAGCGATGCAGGCACCTCTGGCGCCTTGCCGTCGGCGTAATCATAAATCCCGCGCCCGGTCTTGCGGCCCAACCAGTTGGCATCAACCAACGCCGATTGCACCAGCTGCGGCACGAACCGGGTCTGCCCGAAACAGGAATCGTACACAGACCGCGCGACCGCGAAGTTCACGTCGTGGCCGATCATGTCCGCCAGTTCTAGCGGCCCCATGCGAAACCCGGCCGCAGCCCGGAACAGATGGTCGATCACCTCGGGCGCAGCGCCTCGCTGCTCCACGCAGCGGAAGCCTTCGGCATAATACGGGCGCGCCACGCGGTTGACGATAAAACCGGGCACGTCGGCCACGGGAACGGCCACTTTGCCCCAGCTGCGGGCCAAAGTTGCAATCTGCTCTGCAATGGCGGGATTGGTGGCGGGGCCGGACACGACTTCGACCAGTTTCATGACGGTGGCCGGATTGAAAAAGTGCATGCCCACAAAACGGCCAGGCACGCGCAGTGATCGGGCCAGCCGGGCAATCGGCAGCGAAGACGTGTTGCTGGCAATCACCGCATCCGGGCGAAGCTGATCCTCAAGCTGCGCGAACAGCGTCTGCTTGGCGGCAAAGTCCTCGATGATCGCCTCGATCACCAGATCGCAGTCGGACAGCGCCGCGATATCATCGGTCCACGCCATAGCGGCGAGGACGGCTGCGACTTGCTCCTCGGCCATCTTGCCGCGCTTAACCAGCTGGCCCAGTCCTTTGGCGATCTGGGCGCGACTACGCTCGTGCGACGGCGCAAACACATCGTACACCACCACCGGATGACCGGCCTGCGCCGCCACCTGAGCAATGCCGCTGCCCATCGCGCCCGCACCGCAGACACCGATTTTTGCGATATGGGTCACGTAAATCTCCGGAAAACTGAGGTCTGCGGCTCAGGCCGCGCAGGATTGCGAACAACCGCCGACTTGCTTCATCGCGCGCATCGGCTCTTCGCCTTCCATCGGCTTCAGCCCCAGCCGCGCGAACATCGCGGCGTCGGCATCGTCGCCCGCATTGGCGGCGGTCAGCAGCTTGTCGCCGGTGAAGATCGAATTCGCGCCCGCCATGAAGCACAGCG
>JBDLVU010000243.1:0-4076 GCA_039804665.1 Pseudomonadota bacterium
GGTGCAGGCGGGCGGCCGGGTGTTGCTGTTTGCCGATCCGATGCTGACATGGGACAGCGCGTTCCCCGTCGGTGACCGGCGCAGGCCGCAGGACGTGGCGCTGCTCTCCCCAATTCTCGGGCGCTGGGGGCTGGAATTGCGCTTTGACGATGCCCAGCCCGGGGGCTTGCGGGAAAGTGCGGGACTGCCGGTGAACCTGCCCGGGCAGCTGGTGCCCAAGGCTGGCGGGATCGGTCGATGCCGCATCGGTCCGGCGGGACTCGTTGCGGAATGCGTGGTGGGCAACGGCCGGGTGACCGTGGTGGCCGACGCCGCCCTGCTCGAACCACGGGAAAATCCGGGTGAAGAGAGCGCCGCGCTTGAGTCCCTGCTCGTTCGCGCCTTTGCCGATTAGGGCCTTGGGCCATTTGCGGGAAAATGCGGGAAATTATCTCGGCCATTTCCGGCTTCGTTCAAAAATCGTCGGGATTCCGTAGGTTGGCATTCGCAAGCCCGCGCGAAGGGCTGCTTTGGTGGTTATCGGTTGGTCGCAAATAGGCACGTAGAATCAACGATTGGACGGGTTTTCCCGCATTTTCCCGTTGTCGCCCGCGCTCTCCCGGGTTATTGCTTGCTTTATCGGGACGAACTCCATGTCGCATCCGCGGGGGATGGCTGGCGCTGCACGTTGCTGCGCCGGGGATGGGAGCTTTTGTCCGGCGGCATCGGGGTGCAGGGGTGGCGGGAGGTCCGTCAAATTACTGGGGACAGGGCTTTTCGCCGCGTGGCGAGAAGAGCCGCTTTGTCCTGCCTGCCGATTTCCGCGCCACGGTAAAGCTTGCCTCGGGCGACAGCCGCGTCCTCTGCCTCGACAAGCACCACAAATATCCCTGCCTTGTCGGATTCGGCCTGTCCCGCGCCGAAGGCTTTGCCGCGCAGATCGCGCACGAGGAAAGCGTCGCGCTCCAACGCGGCGAGGATTTCGACCCTGACATGCGCGCGGCGCAGCTTTACGGCTTCCTGCGCACCTCGTTCGATGAATCCGGCCGCTTCGTGCTGCCGGATCATCTGGGCGAGCAGGCCAGCATCGGCGATGCGCTTTATTTCCACGGCGGCGGCTCGGCTTTCACCATCTGGGCGCCCGAAGTGCTGTTTGAACAAGGTGCCGGGTGGGACAGTGCCAAGGCCACCTGCCGCGCGCTGATGGCCGAGGCTGCCGCCAAGGGGAAGCGCAAGTGACCGCCGCCCCCGTCTATCCCGATCCGCGCGCCCCGCACGTTCCCGTGCTGCTGGCCGAAGTGCTTGCCGCGCTGGCCCCGCAGCCCGGCGACCTGATTGTGGATGCCACGTTCGGCGCGGGCGGCTATACCCGCGCGCTGCTCGATGCCGGCGCCACTGTCCACGCCTTTGATCGCGATCCCGACGCGATCCGCGCGGGGCAGGCCTGGCCCGAAACGCAGGGGGACGCGCCGCGCCTTGTGCTGCATCCGCGCCGCTTTTCGGAACTGGCTGAGGGTCTTGCAGAGGCGGGCGTATCGTCTGTGCAGGGCGTGGTGTTCGATATCGGCGTGTCCTCGATGCAGCTGGATCAGGCGGAGCGCGGCTTTGCCTTTTCCACCGACGGGCCGCTCGACATGCGGATGTCGCAGGACGGGCCCAGCGCTGCGGACTTCCTCAACGAAGCCGACGAATCCGCCATCGCCGACGTGCTCTATCGCTATGGCGAGGAGCGCCAGTCGCGCCGCATCGCCCGTGCCATCGTTGCCGCGCGGCCGCTGGAAACGACCGGCCAGTTTGCGCACGTGGTGCGCAAGGCGCTCGGCTGGCGCCCCGGTGCGCCCAAGGACCCGGCCACGCGCAGCTTTCAGGCCGTGCGGATCCACGTGAACGGAGAGCTGGACGAACTGGTCGATGGCCTTGCCGCCGCAGAGCGCGTGCTGGCGCCCGGCGGGCGCGTTGCCGTGGTCAGCTTCCACAGTCTGGAAGACCGCATCGTCAAGCAGTTCCTGCGCGAGGCATCGGGTTCGATGCCCGCCGGATCGCGGCACATGCCGCAGGTTGCCGCCGTGGCAAAGCCCGTGTTCGGCAAGCCTTCGGGCGCCATCCGTCCGAGCCCCGAGGAAGAGGCACGCAACCCGCGCGCCCGTTCCGCCACCTTGCGTTCGGCCGTCCGCAGCGATGCGCCGGCCCGGAAATCCCATGGGAGCATCGCGGCATGATCGTCACCGCCAATCGCCTCCGTTCGATCGGCTGGATCGCGCTGCTGCTGTTGTGCGGCGCGCTGCTGCTGGTGCTGTCTTTCCGGGTCAACGCGCTGCGCAGCCAGGTGCATCACGCGGAGATGAAGATCGTCGCGCTGAAGCAGGAGAAGATGTACCTTGAAACTGAATTCGAAACGCGCGCCAACCAGCAGCAGCTGAAGGCGTGGAACGATGTCGAATTCGGCTACGTGGCGCCCACCGCCGGCCAGTACCTTGAAAACGAACGCCAGCTCGCCTCCCTGTCGAAGCCGGCCGAAGCCGATGCGCCCGCGCCGATCCGCGTTGCCAGCATGGACGATGCGGTGGTGGCCCGCGCCGCGTTCCCGGCGATGGTTTCGCCTTTGAGCGGCAAGGCGGTCGCTGAGGAGAAGCCGGTTGCCAAGGTGGATGACGAGGCTCCGGCCAAGGTCGATCACGCTGCTGCCGCGGCATCGCTCGGTGCCAAGCTGACCCTGCTGCGCCACGATGTCGACGCGCCTGCCAAGCCCAAGGCGAAGGTGGGCGACAAGGCCGATACGAAGGCGAAGGCAAAGCCTGTGGTCAAGACGGCCGAGGCCAAGCCGGTCAAGGCCCTAGCCCCTGCCAAGAAGTCGGTGGAGAAGCTGGCGGCCAAGGCTTCCGCCAAGCCCGCGGCCAAGCCTAAGGCTGCACTGGCAAAGGCAGCAAAATCCCCTGATTCCAAGGCCACCAAGCCGATCCGGCTGGCCATGAAGGACGTGAAGACGAAGAAGTGAACGCGCTCACCGCCTCGGCAGCCATAGCGACGGGCCGTGTCCAGCTGGCCAATGTCCGCCAGCGTTCGCTGGTCACGGCCAAGGTGCGCGTGCTGTGGGTGGTGCTGATCTTCGTGTTCGCCACGCTGACCGCGCTGGTGCGCATCGGCCAGCTGGGACTGTTCGAACAGGCGCCGGAACGCACCTCGCTGGCCGAGGCGCTGCTGCCCCCGCGCGGCGAGATCACCGATCGCAACGGTGTTCCGCTCGCGCGCGCCTTCCCGTCCTATTCGCTGTGGTTCAATCCCAAGGCGCTGGGCGAAAAGGGCCTGCCGCTGGTCAAGACGCCGGATGAAGTGGCCAAGGCGCTCGTCGAGGTCTTTCCCGATGCCGATTATAACGACCTGCTGAAGCGGCTGAAGGCGGGCAAGCCCAGCTACCTGCGTCGCCGGGTCTTGCCGGAAGAGGCGAACCGGGTGTTCGCGCTGGGGGAACCCGCGCTGGAGTTCCCGCGCGAAAGCCAGCGTTACTATCCGCAAGGATCGCTGGCGGCGCACGTGCTCGGCTTTGTGGACGAAGCGGGCAAGGGCCATGTCGGCATGGAACAGGTGCTGGAACCGCGCCTGCTCGATCCCGCGCAGCGCGGCACGCCGGTGGCTCTGTCGATCGACGCGCGGGCGCAGGGCGCGCTGGAAGACGAACTTGGCCGCGGCATGATGGAATCCAATGCCAAGGGCGCGGCGGGCATCATCCTCGATGTCGATACGGGCGAAGTGGTCGCGCTCGCCTCGCTGCCCTCGTTCAACCCGAACCGGTCGGACATGGCGTACAACGATCTGGTGTTCAACCGCGTGTCGAACCAGGTCTATGAACTGGGTTCGGTGATGAAGCCGATCACCATCGCCGCTGCGATCGATGCCGGCGTGGTGAACGATCTTGCGGTCCGTTATTCCGCCGCGCCGCTTAACATCGGCGGCTTCACCATTCATGACAGCCACAATTTCGGTGCCTCGCTCAACGTGCCCGAAGCGCTGATCCATTCGTCCAACATCGTCACCGCTCAAGTGGCAGACAAGCTTGGCGGTCCGGCGCTGAAGCGCACCATGATGGCGCTGGGCATGAA
>JBDLVU010000244.1:0-4058 GCA_039804665.1 Pseudomonadota bacterium
TCGGCTGCGTATATGGAATCGCACTTCCGCAACTTCCTGGTCACGTGCGTGGCCGGCCTCGGGATCGGCGAGTGCGATTATTCGCACAACAACCTGATCTACGCACCGAAGTTCACCGGATCGCTCAGCGCCGAACACACCCTGCCGACCAGCTTCGGCAAGGTTGTCACCTCGGTGGGCTGGCGCCATATCAGCCCGTATGATGAACAGCTGTCGCAGAACGTCATCCCGACTTCGACTTCCGTCGTGAATGACATTAACGGCAACGATTCGCGCGTGCGGACCACCATGCAGGATCTGGTCGACGCCAGCATGAGCTTCAACTTCAACCTGAACAACACCGAGGCTTATGTCCGCGTGTTCGGTCGCAACCTGCTGAACGAAAAGACCACGACCCACGCGTTCACCGTGGCCGGCCTGTGGTCGTTCGGCATGGCGCTGGAACCGCGCACCTATGGTGCGACGATCGGCATCAAGTTCTGATCGAATAAACAAAATCCACCCTATGGGGGGCAGGGTTCACGCCCTGCCCCCTTTTTTTGTGCGCGCTGTCGGTGGGGAAGGACGTGCGGAGCGGTATGGGCGAGGGCAGGAGCCGTAATGGCTTGCCCATCACGTCAACCGTTCATCCTGAACCTGTCGAAGGATGCGCCAGACGCCCGGCCTACGCGGCCGTCCGCGCCGACCGCGTAGGTTCAGGACGAGAGCGGGGACAAGAAGGCGCGAAATACGCGCGGCGCATCCCTGCCGCTTGCGGAAGGGGCGTGAGGCTCGGCGGGCTAGGAGAGGCTGGTCGCAGCGGGTTGGCCGGCCCGCCGCGCCTTCGTGCCTGTTACTTCGCTGCCACCCAGCGGATCGCGTTTTCCACCAGCTGGCGGTAGTGCGGGTTTTCGTACGTGGCCGGGCCATCGCCGGGCTGGAGGTAGACCAGCCGGCTGTTCAGTGCCTGCTTTGTCCAGCCAATCAGGTTCGAACCCTGCGGGTGGTCCCAGCCGTCGCGGCAAAACATCTGCCCCTTCACCACCGCCAGATCGGCAGACCAGAAGTGGTCGCGGTCGAACGTGGCGGACGAGCGCAGCAGCGGCGTCACATCGTCTTCGAACACTTCGCCCAGATACAGTTCGTCCGTCAGCGTGAACTGCGCCGGCAGACCGGCGGTGACCGGATGATCGGCCACCACGCTGACTTCATGCGTCACGTCGTGGCAGTATCCGCTGTCCAGCACCGGCGCCCCGCGCGAGGTGCCGGGATGGTAGAAGAACTGCCCGCCCAGCCAATCGTGATAGTCCGTCCACGTGGGCCAGCCGGCCAGCGCGTGGTGCAGCGCCACCACGCCCTTGCCCTGTTCCAGCAGGGCGCGGAAACCGGCCTTCAGCGCGTCGGACGGTTCGCGGTAATGCGGTGCGTTTTCGGGCGCCTCAAAGTCCAGACCGGGCATGTCGTAGAGCACCAGCGCGTCGAAATCGCGCATGGCATCGGGGTTCATCAGCAGCGCGGCGGCGGGCTGGTCCACCATCGTGGCGGCGATGCCCTCCATGCCCTGAAACACGCCGTCAAAGGCGGTGCGGTCGAACGGGTGGCCGCGCACGGCGACCAGCACCTGCAACGGGGCGCGGTGGTTGATGATCGGCATCAGTCGGCCACCTTCACGATCACTTTGCCGGTGTTCTTGCCCGTCAGCATCCGGGCATAAGCCACCAGTACGCTCTCCAGCCCCTCGGTCTGGTCGAAATTCACCTTTAGCTTGCCCTCGTCCACCCAACGGCGCAGCAGGGGCAGGAACTCCGCGCCGCGATGCAGGAAATCGGGGATGAAGAAGCCTTCGATGCGCAGGCGGCGCATCAGCACCTGATCGAACCGGGCGGGGCCGGGCAGGGGCTTGTCGGCGTCATAGGCGGCGACCATGCCGCACACCGCCACGCGGCCATAATGCGCCATGTTGGGCAGCACCGCATCGAGGATCGGCCCGCCGACGTTGTCGAAATAGGCGTTCACCCCGCCGGGCACGGTGGCCAGCCGCGCGGCAACATCTTCCGCCTTGTAGTCGATGGCCATGTCCACGCCGAGTTCCTCGGTCAGATAACGGCACTTGTCCGGGCCGCCGGCAATGCCGATCACATGCGCGCCAAGGTTCTTCGCCACCTGGCAGGCCATGCTGCCGGTGGCGCCGGCGGCGGCAGAAATGGCGATCCATTCGCCCGGCTTCACCGCTGCCACTTCCTTCACCCCGACATAGGCCGTCCACGCGTTCATACCCAGCGCGCCAAAGTGGTCGCGGATGTCGCGCACGGTCTCGTCCACGATTTCCAGCCCGGTCATCGCGGGCACCATCGTGGCATAGTCGGCCCACTGCCCGAACCCGCGCACCAGCGCGCCCACGGGAAAGGCGGGATCGCGGCTTTCGGTAACGGGGCCAAGCACCAGCCCGCTCATCTTCACGCCCAGCGGCAGCGGCGGCTGATACCCGTCGGTGCGCGGCGTCATCCACAAGCGCGTGCCCGCGTCCATCGACAGGTACTGCGTGCGCACCCGCACTTCGCCGTCGGCCAGCGGCTGCAGGTCCTCGCTCTGAAGCGACAGGGCAGAGGCGAAGTCGTTGCCCTTGGGGTGGTGGTCAAGGCGCCAGAAGCGGTTGGTGGTCATGCGGGGATCCTCTCTTTGGGCACGGGCATCGCAAGGCGGACGCGGGGCGGCAACTGTCCAATCCCGGAGGTCCGCACACGAAAACGCCCGCCTTCCGTGGGGAAGGCGGGCGCTTCGTTACCGGCCGGGGCCGGAAGGTCTTAGAACTCGACCGAGGCTTCCACGCCCCAGGTGCGGTTCGGGATGCGATCGCTGAACCAGAACGGCCCGGCGTAGCTCGAACGCACGATGCGGCCACCGCTGTGGAAAGCGTCGCTGATGAAGGCCGAGATCTTGTATTCCTTCAGCTCGGCCGTCTGGCCGGAGAAGGTGATCGAGCCGTCCACCGAGGTGTGCTGCGGGATCACTTCGCGGTTCAGGCCGGCCGGATCGACGCTCGATTCGGTCACGTACTTGTCGACGTACTTGACGTTCGAACCGATGACGATCTTCTTGTCGCCGCCAAATTCAAACGTGTAGTCGCCGCCAAAGCTGGCATTCCACTTCGGCGCATAGCGCAGGTGCTTGGTCGCGCTCACGTCGGCGCCGGTTCCATCGAGGAACTGAAGGTACTTGGCCTTCAGATAGCCCGCCGAACCGAACAGGTGCACGGCCGGGACCGGACGCAGCTGCGCTTCGAGTTCGACGCCCTGGAAGCGCGCCTTACCCGCGTTTTCGACGAAGGTAACGGTCGTGTTCGGGTTCACCGGGTTCGACCGGATCTGGTCTTCCTGCTTGTTCTTGTACTCGGTCTGGAACACGGTCAGGTTGAAGATCGCGCGGTTGTCCCAGAACTTGGTACGCAGACCGGCTTCATAGCTGTCGACGGTTTCAGGGTTGTACGGCCCGATGGTGTCGGGGGTCGAACCCGGACGGCCGTTCCAGCCGCCCGAACGGAAGCCGCGCGACCACGAAACGTAGGTCATGATGTCCGGCGCCAGCGTCTGGTCGATCGAGACGCGCGGCGTGAAGCGGTTGAACGCCAGGTGCGGGTTGCGGCACGGCGCATAGGTCGAATTCGCGTCCGGGCACGAGTAAGGACCGCCCTCGGCCAGCGAAACGGCCGGCTTGTCGACGTGGAAGTCCTTGCTTTCGTGCGTGTAGCGGCCACCGACGGTGATGCGCGTGGTCGGCGTCACCTTCCAGTAGGTTTCCGCGAACGCGGCATACGACTTCACGGTCTGGCCCGCGCTGAAGGTATCGACGAGGTGGGCGGGATCTTCGGTGCCGTCAGCGACGTACACGCTCTGGTTGTCGAGCGCGTAGGTCGACTGGAAGTAGTACACGCCCGCAACCATGTCGAACATGCCGCCGAGGTCGGTGTCGACGCGCAGTTCCTGGCTGAACTGGTCGCCATGCAGGTGGCGGACCGGGTGGAACAGCGGCGTGCCCGGAGCGAGCGCGTCACCGATGTTGTCGATGTTCAGCGAGTCCGC
>JBDLVU010000245.1:0-4049 GCA_039804665.1 Pseudomonadota bacterium
CAGCAGGATCGACGCGGTTTCATAGGTGTTGCGTCCCGGCGGGAATTCGCCCTGCCGCACGCCTTCATCGATCAGGTAAAGCGCGACCCGTGCGAAATCATCCACGCTGTGGCGCAGTTCGGTTTCGCTGACGAGCACGCTTGGCCAGATTTCAAGATAGAACAGGCGCCCCCAATCGGCATGCTCGCGCGCGAAATCGGCCGACATGGACAAGTACATGTGCAGCTTTTCACGCGCCGAAGTCTTGCCGGCCACCGCAGCGCGATATTCCTGAAAGAATGCGGCGAGATGGGATGTGGGCAGGTCGTAGGCCAGGTCTTCCTTGCTCTTGTAATATTCATAGAGCGTGGAGGTTGAGATCCCGGCCTCGGCGGCAATGTCTGCGATGCGAGAGCGCGAAATGCCGTCGCGGGCGAAGACGCGCAGCGCCGCGTTGAGGATCTGCTGTTCGGTCCGCTTGCTACGATCCTGTTTGCGATCCGGCGCACGCTTTGGCCTGCTGGAGACTGTTTCAAGCAGCGCTTCCCAGGCATCAGTCTCGCCCGTTTCGGCAGGGTTAGCCTGTTGCGGGGTGCTGTCTTGTCCGCGCGATGCCGTGCCGCGGGTCTGCGTTGCCATAATCTGTGCCTTGCTCAAAAGCGTTTCCCGTTCCTAACAGGATATTGCGGGCCGACCAAGGGTCGGGTTATTGGTACATATATGTCCATAAAACCTATAAAAATAGGGATTTTCATAAAAATTACCGATAAAACGTCGAATAAAATTGACTGCGGTTCGTCGGGAATCTAGGTTTCGATCATCAAATCAGAAAGCGTCGAGTCCGTCCGGACTTAGGGGCTGAAGGGTGGGGCAATGGCGTGGCCGCATGGCTGCCGACGTGTCTCGCCTGCGTATATGGAGAGGGCGATGTCTGATCTTGCGGAGCTATCCGACCGGTTGATCGCAGCGTATAACGCGAAGGATTTCGATGGCATGGCCGATCTGATCGCGCCCGACATCGATTTTGCGCATTACAATCGCAACTTTGTTTTCAATTCGCGCGATGCGTTGATTGATGTGCTGCGCGGTTTTGCTGACAGCTATGTGCCGGATCGGCATTTCGAAGCGCCCGAGATGGTCTGCGTGGTGGGCGATACTGTCATCCGTCAGGCCTGGTACGTGGGCACGGCTGCGGTTGACCTGCCCGGTTTTGGGGCGGCGGGTGAGGCGTTTCGCCTGAAGTTCTGCAGTTTCATGCGCTTCGGAGCCGACGGTCTCCTCGCCGAATGGAGAGATTTTGGCTGACAGCGCGGCTCCGGTCCGTCGCCGGGCCGGTTCGCGCTGCGTGCCTGCATCAAGAAAGGTCGATCCCATGAAAATCGGTATGTTCCAGACGCCGTTCCTGCGGCCCGAACGAACCGCCAAGCAAGTGTTCCAGTGGGCCGTGCAGCAGGCGATCCACGCCGATCGCATCGGCTTCAGCGAATACTGGGTTGGCGAGCACGGGACGCTGGATTGGGAAAGCATTCCCAGCCCGGAACTGGTGATCGCCGCAGCGGCGTTCCAGACCGAGCAGATCAAGTTTGGTCCGCTGGCGCACTTGCTGCCCTATCACCATCCGGCCACGCTGGCGGTGCAGACCGCATGGCTCAGCCAGGTGCTGGAAGGCCGATATATGCTGGGTGTCGCCACGGGCGCTTATCCCACCGATGCGGCGCTGCGCGGCATTACCGACATGAGCAAGAACCACGCGATGATGCTCGAAGCGATCGACATCATGGAACGGGTCTGGAAAAACGAACCCTTCCAGATGGAAGGCGAGTTCTGGAATGCGGGTTGCCCGGCCAGCGATCCTTCGCACCCGCTGCGCGATATCCGTCCGTGGGGCGGGGAAATGCAGATGGCGATGACGGGGCTGTCCGCGCCGTCTCCTTCGATCACGTTCGCTGGCAAGCACGGCTTCATCCCGGCGTCGGTCTATGCCGGCAACGATTTCCTGCGCAGCCATTTCCAGACCTACCGCGAGGAAATGGAGCGCGCCGGACGCCCGAGCGACCGTTCCGCCCACCGCGTGGTGCGCGATGTGGTTGTGGCCGAAACCGATGCCGAGGCGCGCAAGCTGGCCATCGAAGGCGGTCTGGGCCTTGCCTGGGAAACCTATATCAAGCCGACTTATAAGCGTTTCGGTGTGCTGAAGGGCTTGCTCCACGATCCTTCGGTCGATCCCGATACCGTCGATGCTGAATATCTGGCCGAGCATGTGTGGATTGTCGGTTCGGTCGAAACTGTGCGCCAGAAGCTGCAGGGATGGTGCGACGATCTTGGTGGGCCGTTCGGCACGCTGCTGATCTACAGCCACGATTACCTCGATAATCCAGAGCCTTGGGAGCATTCGATGGAACTGCTGGTCAAGGAAGTGGCGCCCCATATCGGCCAGAGCGCCGAGCAGGCGGCGGCCTGACCATGGGCCAGCTTTCTGGGGCCAAGCTTTCTGGGGGACGACTTTCTGGCAAAGTCGCGGTGATCACCGGTGCAGCGCAGGGCATGGGTGAGGCCCATGCCCGGGCCTTCGTGCGCGAAGGCGCCCGCGTAGTCCTGACCGACCTCAACGCGGCGCGCGGGTCTGAAATTGCACGCGAACTGGGCGATGCCGCCCTGTTCGTGGAGCACGATGTGGCCAATGCGGCGCAGTGGCAAACCGTTGTTGCCGCAGCCGAACAGAGCTTTGGCTGTGTTTCCGTGCTGGTCAACAATGCCGGGATCATTGGGCCGGTAAAGGGCCTGCTGGACTTCAGCGAGCAGGAGTTCCTGCAAGTCTGCGCCGTGAACCAGCTTGGCGTTTATCTGGGCATGCAGGCGGTGGTTCCCTCGATGATCGCAGGCGGTGGAGGTTCGATCGTGAACATCTCGTCCATCGCGGGAATGCTGGGCACGGCGGCTTCTTCGAACGCTGCCTATTGCGCCAGCAAGTGGGCCGTTCGCGGCATGAGTAAGCTGATGGCGGTGTGGCATGGCAAGGATGGCATCCGCGTCAATTCGGTGCATCCCGGCTACATCCTGACGCCGATGATGGTGGCGGCGACCGATGCCAGTGGCGGCGGTGCGGCCGAGGCCATCCCGCTGGGCCGGATGGCGCAGCCGGAAGAAGTTTCCAACGTCGTTGTGTTCCTCGCTTCCGATGAGGCGTCGTTCGTCTCGGGGGCAGAGCATGTCGTCGATGGCGGAATGATTGCCGGGTGAACTCGGCCCGGGCTGTTGAGGATGCCCGGAGTATGACGTGAGCGGCGGCGACAGTCGCCAGTCTTGAAACAAAAAAGGGAGGTAGAGATGCGACAGAACAAGCAATATTTTGCAGGCGGAGCCGTGATGGCTCTTGCGTTTGCGATGACCAGCCCGGCCCAGGCCCAAGCTCAGCCGCAGGCGGCTACGGATACCGTATCCAACGCGGAAATCATCGTTACGGCCAATAAGCGCGAGCAGTCTGCCAATAGCGTTGGCCTGACCATTCAGGCGGCTTCGGGCGATACCCTGTTGCAGCGCGGCATCACCGGTCCTGCCGACTTGTCGAAGCTGGTTCCCGGCTTCACGTTCACGCAGTCGATCTATTCGACGCCGGTTTACACGCTTCGCGGCATCGGCCTGTATGATGCGACGTTCGGCGCCGCGCCTTCGGTGTCGGTCTACACCGACCAGATCCCGCGTAATGTGCCCGTCATGTCGGATGCCCTCGACCTCGACGTTGAGCGTGTCGAAGTTCTCAAGGGGCCGCAGGGCACGCTGTTCGGCCAAAGCTCGACCGGCGGCGCGGTCAACTACATCATGGGCAAGCCGACCAAGGATCTGCACGCCGGGTTCAATGCATCCTACGAACGGTTCGACCGTGCGGAAGTGGGCGGTTTCATCAGCGGTCCACTGGGCGATAAGGTGCAGGCGCGCCTTGCGGTAAAGGGTATTTCCGGCGGCGCATGGCAGAACAGCCTGTCACGCGCCAACGACGACAACGGCGATACGCGCAAGCTGATGGGCCGTTTGACGGTGGACCTGGAACCGGCACCGGGCGTGAAGATCGA
>JBDLVU010000246.1:0-4029 GCA_039804665.1 Pseudomonadota bacterium
ATGGGGCATGAAGGAACCGATTCCTTCATCCTCGAAGACCGCTATCTCGAAGCCTATGCCCGCTATTTCCGCCGCTATGTGGAAGAGTATGCCAGAGAAGGCATCCGCATCAGCGCCGTGATGCCGCAGAACGAATTCAATTCCGCCCAGCCCTTCCCCAGTTGCTGCTGGACGCCCGAAGGGCTTGCCCGGTTCATACCCCATCTTGGACGGGAGATGGACAAGGTCGGCGTGGCGGTGTTCTTCGGGACGCTCGAGCGCGGCAACCCGGACCTGTTTTCAAAGGTGATGGCCGACCCGGCAGCGGCACGCGTGATCAAGGGCATCGGCGTGCAATGGGCCGGCAAAGGCGCCCTGCCCGCCTTGCGCGAACGGTTCCCGGATCTGGAGCTGTGGGCTTCGGAGCAGGAGTGCGGCGTCGGCACCAACGACTGGCATTATGCCCGCTATGGCTGGGACACCATCAAGCGCTATTTCACGTATGGCGCCAGCGCGTGGACATACTGGAACCTGGTGATGCCCGAAGGCGGATGGAGCGGCTGGGGCTGGCCGCAGAACAGCCTGGTGGTGGTAGATCCCAAGTCAGGCACTTTCCGGCTGAGCGAGGATTACTGGCTGCTGCGCCATCTGGCCGCGCACGTGAAGCCGGGTGCTCACATGCTGCCGGCCGAAAGCTTCTTCGGCTTTACCGACCAGCTTGCCTTCCGCAATCCGGACGGATCGCTGGTACTGGTGGCCAGCAACGCCATCGCGCAGCCGCAGACCGTGCGTTACGCCATTGGCGGCAAGCTGCTGTCGCTGACGTTTGCGCCGGATTCGCTCAATACCATCGTCCTGCCCGCTTCCGCGCTGGCATGATCGATCGCGGGAGGCGCCGCCACGCCTCCCGCCCCCGCGCTTCCGCTACTTTTCGGTGGACAGCGTGAGCGGCCCGACAAGGCCCGATGGGCGCAGCGGAGCGCTGGCCTGATACGTCGGATCGGCAGTCCAGGTGATCTTCTGCGCGCCGGGTTGCGCATCGCCGATCAACCGGTTGACCCAGGTGTTGGCGACGCGAACCTTCAGCGTGTTCACGCCCGCGCGCACCGCTGGGGCCAGATCGACGCGATAAGGCGGATGCCACACCGTGCCCACGTCCTTGCCGTTGAGCGTGACCTGCGCGAGATCGTGCACCGCGCCCAGATCCAGCCACAACGTGCGGCCGCGCCGGTAGCCCTTTGGCAGGCGGAAGGTGCGGCTGTAGGTTGCTTCGCCCGAGAAATACTTCACGCCCGGATCGGCGTTGGTATCGAGCGGGGCGAGCGCGGGCAGCGTGACCGAGGCGGGCGCGCCGCGGCCGGGCTGGAATGCAATGGTCCACGCGCCCGCGATGGTGCCGAGCGGCACCGCAACCGGCTTGCGCACGTCAAGCCGCTGCGCTGTTGCGTCCTTGCGGAACACCACGAAAACAGAGCTTTCCGGCTCCATCGTCAACGGCACGATGGTTTCCCCGTTCTCCACGCGGAAGCTGACAGGTTCGCTCTTGCCGGTATCGGCATGCCACAGCTCGGGCTGCTTGCCCGTCACGCGGAAGTGGCCTTCAAAGCGCTCTTCGCGGTTCTGGCGGTTGGCAAGGAACCACAGCTGGCCATCGGCCACCTGCCGGTGCACGAACAGCACTTGCGCATCGGCCGGCGCACCGGCGGGGACGAAATCGGGCGCAACGGACAGCGCCTTCAGGCCCGCGTCGACATCCTGCGTGGCGACGACCCTGCCCTTGCCTGCGGCTGTGACCGGCGCGCCCGACCACAGGCGGGCGACCAGCGCCGACCATTCGGCCGCGCGCGCGGGCACGGCATCATCGAGCGAGGGCGAGGATTCGGGCGCGATGCCGATTACCGCGCCGCCACCTTCGACCAGTGCGGCCAGACGGCGCAGCGCTTTCAGCGTCATGTGGTTCGACGATCCGCCAAGGTAGATCGCGCGGAAACGTGCCCCACCTTGCGCCACCAGTTCGTTGCCATCGTTGAGCAGTGCGGCATCGAGCGCATCGGCGCTGAGGAAGTCCCACGCGTTCTGTTTGGGCGCATCGGCCACCGGCTTGCGCCCGAACAGGCCCGTAATCGGGGCCTCCTCGCCATAAAAATAGGCAACGTCTGCCACGTTGCGCCCCGCTTGCAGCAGCAGCGAATTGCGCGCGATGTAGTCGACCCAGGGCCTGGCCATTTCCGCCCAGGCTTCGTGCCGGTTGAAGTATTGCCCGAAGATGGAGAGCGAGAGGCCGGGGATCTTGTCGTCGGTCGGCTGGTGGACCGAGGTGTGGATCACCGGACGGTTCACGCCCGTGGCGAATTCGAGGTCGATGATCCGGCGCAGGTCGACCGGTGCATAAGCCCATGGCGCGAGCGCGGCGGTCATCGATTCGGCCGCGACGAGGTTCTGACCATAGATGTGCGCAACCGACGCGGCGCCCTTCATGTCGGCAACGTAGCTGGGGTTCGGCCCGGTCTTGCGCCCATAGGTCCACAGCGCGGACATCGGCACGTCGGCATGACTGCGCATCGACATGTCGTCGCCCAGCGACGGGCGGTTGTCTTCCAGCGCCTCACCATAGACCTTCAGCCCGTTTTCGTGGGCGATGCGAGCAACGGTGGCGTAGTGGTCGCCACTCATCATCTCGGCCAGCGTGCGGCGATAGTCGTAGAGGAACTTGTCGGACTGCGCGCGGCTGCCGACAATCGTGCCGGCCAGCGCCGGGAACCACGGCGTGGGATCGTAGCCCCGCAGGCGGGTGAACTGCGCCACCATCTTTGGCGTCCAGTTGGCGGCGCCGACCTCGATGGAATCGGTCAGTAGCGCGCGCACGCCGCGCTGCCCCACCATGTCGGCCCCGGCCGCATCCTTGTACGTGGCGATGTAGTGATTGAGATAGCGCGTGACCGCCTCGGTATCGAACTTGTCGACCTCGAGGCCGGTCGCTTCGGGCGGAGCCGGGTGGTTGGTGGTGCCGAGCAGGCTGGAACCGAAGCGGACAATGCGCCAGCTGGAGCCCTTGGGCGGGTTCCAGTCGAGCGAGCCGTCGGGCCTCAGCTTGCCGGTCAGGTTGACGATGCTCGCAGGATCGACGCCCGTGGTGGTGGCGTCGGGCGTACCCAGTGCGAAATAGTTGGATTCGATGGCAAAGCCTGCCTTGCTTTCATAGCGGTCGACCATCGGTTCGGTCGTCAGGCTGGCCTGCACGATGTGAAACGGCGCCGATGCCGCGCCGAACATCGCCTGCATGAAGGGCGCCGGCGCGATGCCGGGTGCGGCATCACCCATGTTGCTGCCGCTGAACGGTGCGGGGGCCAGCACCATGCGGAACCGGCGCGCGGTGACCGGCGCGAACGACACGGTCGTTGGTGTCTCGGCGGGCGGGATGTCCGCCACCTTGGTCCAGCTCTCGCCATCGGCGCTGGCGTACAGCACCGGCGTGACCGACCCTCCGGTGAACATGCCCTTTGCGCCGGGAATGAACAGCGTGGCCGACCGGATCGTTTGCGGCGTGTCGTACGTGTAGTCGAGCGTGGTCGGCTTGTCGGCAGTGCCGCGCGGCAGGTCGATCCCGGTGCCAAGGCTTGCATCGGTCAGGGCCGCTGCATCCACCGGCTTCCCGTCGCTGGCGATGGCGGGGACGGGCGGACTGCCTGCGGCGACCGGGAACGCGAGCACCGCGATATCGGTGTAGAACTGCGGCGGCGGCGGCGGCGTGTGGCCCGAGAACGCGGCCAGCGGATCGCTGAACGCCATGTCCTGAAACGAACCCGTGCCCTGCGGCGGCAGCGGCAGCACGGTGGACAGCTTCTTGCCGCCCTCCACGGTCACTTCGCTCCACACGACCTTCTTCAGGCCATCGGCGGGCGGCACCCACGGGCCGCCGGTTTCCGACCAGCCCGGCGAGGCGGCGATGGCGAGTTCAAGCCCGAGGCGATCGGCTTCATGCGCGGCGAAGCGAAAGGCGTCCTTCCATTCGGGCGTCATGTAGACAAGTCGCTTGTCGACGATCTGCGG
>JBDLVU010000247.1:0-4022 GCA_039804665.1 Pseudomonadota bacterium
GGCCGCCGGCGCGCCGCTGCGGCGCATGGCGAATCGGCTCGGGCGCATCGACGCACCCTGCCACCAGCGTGGACAGCGCCATCGCGTGAATTAGGAAGGGCGCACGTTTGGCCATGGTCCGAAATTGCGCGATGATAGTTAATGCACGGTAAAGCGCGCCGGCGGTGCCGCGCGGCGTTCTGGCCTGTCTCGCCCCGGAATTGCCCGGTATGCCGTGCATCGGCGTCATCCCCGCTCCTTGCCTGCGCAGAATGCCGCACAACCAATCGCTTGACAATTGAGGGGCGGCCACTAGTGCGGCCGGCGGGCCACGCGGTCCCAACGCCGCGCGTGCTCTCTGTGAGGAGAGTCTACATGACTGTTGGTATTCCGGCACGCAAGCCTGCGCGCCCGTTCTTTTCGTCCGGTCCCTGCGCCAAGCCGCCCGGATATTCCCCCGACAAGCTCGCCACCGAATCGCTGGGCCGTTCGCACCGCGCCAAGATCGGCAAGACGCGCCTTCAGTACTGCATCGACCTGATGCGTGAAGTGCTCGGCCTGCCCGATACGCACCGCATCGGTATCGTCCCGGGTTCGGATACCGGCGCTTTCGAAATGGCCATGTGGACCATGCTCGGCGCGCGCGGCGTGACCGCTCTGGCGTGGGAATCGTTCGGTGACGGTTGGGTCACCGATGCGGTCAAGCAGCTGAAGCTCGAACCGACCGTGGTGCGCGCCGATTACGGCCAGCTGCCCGATCTCGACAAGATCGACTGGTCGACCGACGTGCTGTTCACCTGGAACGGCACCACCTCCGGCGTGCGCGTTCCCGATGGCGAATGGATCCCTGAGACCCGCGAAGGCCTGTCCTTTGCCGACGCCACCAGCGCCGTGTTCGCCTATGACATTCCGTGGGACAAGATCGACGTCGCCACCTTCTCCTGGCAGAAGGTGCTGGGCGGCGAAGGCGGTCACGGCGTGCTGATCCTCGGCCCCCGCGCCGTGCAGCGGCTTGAGGAATACACCCCCAGCTGGCCGCTGCCCAAGGTCTTCCGGCTCGTGTCGAAGGGCAAGCTCGCCGAAGGCGTGTTCAAGGGCGAAACCATCAACACCCCGTCGATGCTCGCCGTCGAGGACGCGATCTTCGCGCTCGAATGGTCGAAGTCGGTTGGCGGTCTCGAAGGCCTTCAGGCGCGTTGCACCGCCAACGCCCACGCGCTGGACAAGATCGTTGCCGAACGCGACTGGCTGGGCCACCTCGCGGTTGACAGCGGCACCCGTTCAAAGACCTCGGTCTGCCTGACGGTCGAAGGCGCCGACGCCGACTTCATCAAGAAGTTCGCCGGCCTGCTGGAAAAGCAGGGTGCCGCCTATGACATCGCCGGCTACCGCGATGCCCCTGCGGGTCTTCGCATCTGGTGCGGCGCCACCGTCAACGTCGAGGACATCGAAGACCTCGGCCCGTGGCTCGACTGGGCCTACGCGACGACGAAGGCCGAACTGGCCGCCGCCTGACCCCCAAATAGCCCTCTCCCCTGCAGGGGAGAGGGTTGGGTGAAGGGGGGCTGCGCTTCCCGACCGTGAATATCGTCCACGTAACCCCGGACTTGATCCGGGGTCCCGCTTCCCGCCCGGCCGTCCGTTTGCGCGTATCGCGCCCGGCCCGGCGAACAAGGACAAGACCATGACCAAGCCCCGCGTTCTCATTTCCGACAAGATGGACCCCAACGCCGCCCGCATCTTCACCGAGATGGGCTGCGACGTCGATGTCATCACCGGCGAGACCCCCGAACAGCTGACCGCGCGCATCGGCGATTACGATGGCCTTGCCATCCGTTCGTCGACCAAGGTGACCAAGGAAATCCTCGCCGCGGCAAAGAACCTCAAGGTCATCGGCCGCGCCGGCATCGGCGTGGACAACGTCGATATCCCGGCCGCTTCGGCGCAGGGCGTGGTGGTCATGAACACCCCGTTCGGCAACTCGATCACCACCGCCGAACACGCCATCGCCATGATGTTCGCGCTGGCACGCCAGATTCCGGAAGCCAACGCGCAGACCCAGGCGGGCCTGTGGCCGAAGAACGGCTTCATGGGCGTTGAAGTCACCGGCAAGACGCTGGGCCTGATCGGTGCCGGCAACATCGGCTCGATCGTCGCTTCGCGCGCGCTCGGCCTCAAGATGAAGGTCGTGGCGTTCGATCCGTTCCTGACGCCCGAACGCGCCATCGAAATGGGCGTGGAAAAGGCCGATCTCGATACACTGCTGGCCAAGGCCGATTTCATCACGCTGCACACCCCGCTGACCAGCGAGACGCGCAACATCCTCTCGGCCGAAAACCTTGCCAAGACCAAGAAGGGCGTGCGCATCATCAACTGTGCGCGCGGCGGCCTGATCGATGAAGCCGCGCTCAAGGCGGCGATGGACGCGGGCCAGGTGGCTGGCGCCGCGCTCGACGTGTTCGAAACCGAACCCGCCAAGGAATCGCCGCTGTTCGGCACGCCCAACTTCATCTGCACCCCGCACCTCGGTGCCTCGACCAACGAAGCGCAGGTCAACGTCGCGCTTCAGGTGGCCGAGCAGATGGCCGACTACCTCGTCAACGGCGGCGTCACCAACGCGCTCAACATGCCGAGCCTCTCGGCCGAGGAAGCCCCGAAGCTGAAGCCCTACATGGCGCTGGCCGAACGTCTCGGCAGCCTCGTGGGCCAGCTGGCGCACGACAACCTCGTCAAGATTTCGATCGAGGTCGAAGGCGCCGCCGCGCAGCTCAACCAGAAGCCCATCACCGGCGCCGTGCTGGCGGGCCTGATGAAGCAGTATTCGCAGACCGTGAACATGGTCAACGCGCCGTTCCTCGCCAAGGAGCGCGGGCTTGACGTGCGCGAAGTGCGTCATGACCGCGAAGGCGAATACCGCACGCTGGTGCGCGTCACCGTCGGCACCAGCCAGGGCGATCGCTCGGTTGCGGGCACGCTGTTCGGCAATGGCCAGCCGCGCCTCGTCGAAATCTTCGGCATCGGCATCGAAGCCGATCTCGATGGCGACATGCTCTACATCGTGAACTCCGACGCGCCCGGCTTCATCGGCCGCATCGGCACGCTGCTGGGCCAGTCGGGCATCAACATCGGCACCTTCCACCTCGGCCGCCGTGAAGCGGGCGGCGAAGCTGTGCTGCTGCTCTCGCTCGACAGCCCGGTGGCCGACGACGTGCTCAAGCAGGCGCGCGAGATCGAAGGCGTCCGCGTGGTCAAGGCGCTGAAGTTCTGATCCACTGCATTGCGTGACAAACAGAAGGGGCGGGTGCAGCGATGCGCCCGCCCCTTCTTGTTCGACAGCCCGCAAACTTCCCGCTAAGCGGCGCGCCATGACCGACGTCGATTCCGACCTGCTGCCCGAAGGCCTCGAAGACCGTCTCCCGCGTGAGGCGGCCACCACCACCCGTGCGATGCGCGCCATTCAGGACGTGATGCACGGCCACGGCTATGATCGCGTGCTGCCGCCGATGATCGAGTTCGAAAAGAGCCTCGCCGCGCGCATGGCCGGCATCCAGAGCCGCCGCATGTTCCGCTTCACCGATCCATCGTCCTTGCGGATGATGGCCCTGCGCAGCGACCACACCCCGCAGATCGGCCGCATCGCGCAGACGCGCCTTGCCGAAGCGGCGCGTCCCTTGCGGCTGATGTATGCGGGGCAGGTCCTCACCATCAAGAGCGATGGCCTCGACCCGGCGCGTGAAAAGCTCCAATGCGGCGCCGAGCTGATCGGCGCGGACAACGTCGCCGCCGCCAGCGAGATCGTTGCCATCGCGGTCGAGGCGCTCCAGGCCGCCGGCGCGCGCGGCGTCAGCGTCGATTTTACGCTGCCCGACCTTGTCGATACCCTTGCCGAAAAGGCCTTCCCGCTTGCCGCCGGGCAGATCGAGGCGGTCCGCCGCGAACTCGATACCAAGGATGCGGGCGGCCTGCGCGATGCCGGCGGCGAAGCCTATGTGCCGCTGCTTTACGCCACCGGCGACTTTGACACCGCCATCGAAAAGCTCAGC
>JBDLVU010000248.1:0-4019 GCA_039804665.1 Pseudomonadota bacterium
GGCTTCTTCCGCCACGGCGTGTCGCACCTGAGGCCCCTGACGCTGCGGGCTGTGGCCGAGGCGATTTCGATGCACGAATCGACCGTGAGCCGGGTGACGTCGAACAAGTATCTCCAGTGCGCGCGCGGGACGTTCGAGCTGAAGTTCTTCTTCACCTCGGGCGTGGCGTCTTCGGATGGCGAGGGTTCGGTTTCGGCAGAAGCGGTGAAGGCCGCGATCCGGCAGCTGATCGAGGCGGAGGATGCCAAGGCCGTGCTTTCGGACGACGCGCTGGTGGACCTGCTGAAGGAACGCGGGTTCGACCTCGCGCGGCGCACGGTGGCCAAGTACCGCGAGGCGATTGGCCTTGGCAGTTCGGTGCAGCGGCGCCGGCAAAAGGCGCTGGCCGGGGTGCGCTGACGCTCCGATGTGCCGTTTGCGACGAAGCGTTTCGTCGCATGTTCCTCTCCCTTCATGGAACCCCGGCAGTCACCTGCCGTTAGATTGCCGCGACCCGGGGCTGTGCCTCGGAGCACCTGAGCATGGGGCTGGCTTGGCGGCTTTTGATCCCAGGGGGCTGGTTCGAGGAGAGATTCAATGAAAGCGTCCCTGATGATTGTGGCGAGCGCGGCCTCGCTCTCGCTGGCGGCCTGTGCATCGACGCCGGGCAACGATCGCATGGCCTATACTGCCGGTGGTGCGGCGGCAGGCGCTGCGGCGGGTGCGGGCCTTGGTGCCGTGGCCGGGTTCGATCCGATTGCCGGCGCGGTTGTCGGCGGCATGATCGGCGGCGTGGCCGGAGCCGTGTGGGCCGACCGCAACGGCGATGGTCAGGCAGACGGTTATTACCAGAACGGGCAGTACTATCCGGGCACACCCGCCGGCTACACCCCGGGTGCGCGCAGCTGTCCGTCGGTGGCCGGCAGCGCCGCGACCGGCGCGGTTGGCGGCGCGGCGCTGGGTGCGGGCGTGGGTGCGCTGGCCAGCGGCGTGAGCGTGCTTTCCGGCGCGCTGGTTGGTGCGGCGGTTGGCGGTCTTGCCGGCGCGGTCTGGGCCGATGCCAACAACGACGGCTGCGTCGACGGTTATACCAAGGATGGCCAGTACTATTCGGGCGCGCCGATGGCTTCGCAGCCTTCGGCCCACATGCGCTCGGGCGAGCGGGGCTGACCATGATGGCGCGGCGGATGGAACGGGGCTTCGGCGCGTCCATGCGCCGCGCCTGTCTTGGCATGATGCTGGCGCCGGTGCTGGCGCTGGCGCTGGCCCCGGCGGCGGTGGCGAATGCGCAGGCGTTCGTCTCGCCGGCGGAACTGGCGGATGCGCTGGACGATGGCGGCGGCGATCTGGCGCAGGCGCGCGATTTCTATGCCGCGCGCGGCTTTCGTCCGCTGTGGATCGCCAATGGCGCGGTCAGCCCTGCGGCCGGCGAACTGCTCGCGCTGATCCAGTCGGCAAAGCTGGACGGGATCAAGCCGAAGAAGGCGCGTGAGGGCGATCTGCGCAAGGCGCTGGACCGGGCGCAGGATGGCGGCGATCCGCAGGATCTGCTGCGCGTGGAAGTGGCGGCTTCGCGCGCGCTGGTGGCTTATGTACGGCTGATGCGGCAGGCGCCGCACGCCGGGATGTTGTACGCCGATGCCGCTGCCCAGCCGCAGGTGCCCGATGTGGGCACGGTGCTGGAATTGGCGGCGGGCGCGCCTTCGATTGACGCGTTCGTGCGGCAGATGCGCTGGATGCACCCGTTCTATGCGCCGGTGCGCCGCGCGCTGGCCAATGTGCAGGACGATGCCACGGCCGATGTGCTGCGCACGAACCTTGAACGGCTGCGCGCGCTGCCGGGTCCGGAACAGAAGCGCTATGTGCTGGTGGATGCCGCCGGCGCACGGCTGTGGATGATGGAAGGCGGGCAGAGCGCGGGCACGATGAAGGTGGTGGTGGGCAAGCCCGACATGCCGACGCCGATGATGGCCGGCATGCTGCGCACCGCAATGCTCAACCCATACTGGAACATCCCGCCCGATCTGGTGCGGATGCGGATCGCGCCCAACGTGATCGACAAGGGGCTCGGGTATCTGCGCGCCAAGGGGTACGAGGTGTTGTCTGACTGGAGCGATGCCGCCGCACCCGCCGATCCCGCGCTGGTAGACTGGCAGGCGGTGGCCGCGGGCCTGCGCGATGTGCGTGTGCGGCAAAGGCCGGGCGGCGACAACTTTATGGGCCGGGTGAAATTCCAGTTCCCCAACGATCAGGGCATCTATCTGCACGATACGCCCGAAAAGGGGCTGATGAAGGAAGACGAGCGCCAGCGCAGTTCGGGCTGCGTGCGGCTGGAAGACGCGCCTCGGCTGGGGCGGTGGTTGCTGGGGCGGCCGCTGCCGCGCGCGGGCAAGGCGCCCGAACAGCGGATCGAACTGCCAAGGCCGGTGCCGGTGTACATCACTTATCTGACGGCGGTGCCGCAGGGTGATGGGACGGTGGCGTTCCGGTCCGATCCGTATAACCGGGACGGGCTGGGCAGCGGCAGCGTGCTGGCGCAGGCGCGCTAGACCGGGCGTTCGGCCATCATGTCGCTGATCATGCCCTGAAGCCCGGCATTGTAGCGAGCGATCACGGTGCGGTCGCCCGCCACGTCCCAGTGGGTGATGAGTTCGCGCCCGTTCCACCAGTGCAGCGCATACCCGGGCGGATCGGCCACGATCAGCACGCGGTCATCGGGCACGGCGGGATCGATCGGGCGCAGGTCCAGCCCGACTTGCGGCGCGGTGGAGGGACAGGTGGCCACGGTCAGGCCGTTCCAGCGCGCGGTGATGGCGCGATGGATGTGGCCGCAGACGAGCGCGAGGACATTGCTGCGCCCGCGCAAGGTGGCAGCAAGGCGTTCAACCCACGGTTCGGCAGGATCGGTGTTCATCCACGGGATGCCCACCTCCATCGGTGGGTGATGCAGCACGATCAGCGTGGGCTGGTTGGGGTGGGCATCGAGCTGTGCCGCGAGCCATGCCGCCCGGGTGTTGCAAAACGCACCGCCGTGGCGGCCTTCCTCCAGCGTATCGAGCACCAGCAGGCGCAAGGGGCCGGCTTCGACCGCGTATTGCAGGAAGCCGTCCGCGAAGGCGGTTTCGGGAAAGACTTCGCCAAACGCGGCGCGCGCATCGTGGTTGCCCAGCGCGAAGTGCACGGGGAAGGGCAGCGCGGACAGCGCATCGCGCAAGCGGAGGTAGCTGTCCCGGTCGCCTCGGTCCACCAGATCGCCGGTGGCCAGCACCATGTCCGGCCGGGGTTCCAGCGCGGCGAGGTCTGCCACCACGCGATCCAGCCGCTGCCGGTTGAGTTCGTCCGGATTGTCCGGATCGAACCCAAGGTGCAGGTCGGTGATCTGCGCGATCAGCATCAGTGCTCCGGGTGAAGGGGGAAGGGGGTGCGGGGCCGGTCTGCCACGGCGGTGCGCAGGGCATCGACCTTGCGCTTGTCCGCCGGCTTCCACGGGGCATCGCTGTCCATGTGATAGGAATGGCACATGGCGCAGCCGGATTCGACCGGGTCCTTCACCGAAATGGAGGCCAGGTGCGTGCCCGCTTCGCCCACATGGCACGAACGGCAGCCGCCGGGGCCGTCCATGCCGGGCACGAGCAGGTCGGTGGCGTCGTTCGAGCGCGTGGCCTTCACGTGGCAGGTGGCGCATTCGCTCTTGCGGTGATCGCGGTGGTCGAACCAGCCCTTGGCGTAATAGCGGCCGTTCTGGGCCACCGGCTGCACGCTGAACCCGGCGGTGGCGGCGCTGCCGCCCCGGCCGATTACGTGGCAATCATAGCACATGCCGCCCTTGCCGAAGACTTGCGCCACGGCCTGTTCGCCGCGCACGGGATAGAAGTGTACGGCGCGGGCATAATCGGCGGCGGTGGCGCGCAGCGCGGCATCGCCCGGAACGCGGCGGGCGAGACCTGACAGGCTGGCCGGGCGTTCCGGCGCGCCCCCGCGATAGGCGGCGAGCAGGTCGGCCACGACTTGCGCCGGCTGGCCATGGCGCAGCGTGCGGA